>NZ_CAJMYZ010000003.1:0-447064 GCF_905220155.1 Paraburkholderia sp. J7
TTCCTCGATTGTCCGCGCAGTGTGGTGAAACCCGGTTTGCAATCTCGTGCGCCTCGCGGCCTGCCTGGCCGGTGTTGAACACCGCACAATTTCCTCGAAACGCATTACGCAAAGCATTCGATTTGCATTCCGGCTCACATGTTTGTTATCGAATTGAAGGCATAAATGCCACAGATCAACTGTACGATACTAAGCCGAAAATCTGATGGTGACCTTAAGCGCTTTCCCTTCTTCTGATGTATTGAAACATGCGAAACCGCCATTGTGACGAATCGATGTGACAGTTTTCATCCTGCTGCCGCAATCGACGGAAACTGTGACGACCGCCGTTGACATGCCTCGCGTGCGGCCCAGGCACGATCCGTGCTGCGCTCGTGAGACGGGGCTTATACGATCTGATTGACGCAAGCTGCGTGCCACTCTGGTTGCGCGCCTTTCACATGCCCTGGAAGAATTGTCCGGTGGGTTTTCATTCGCTTTGCATCGCCTCCGCCATATCGGACAAGTTTTCGCTGATCGCCGACATTGCGTAAAAACGACTCACAATCGGGTTACGATGAATCAAACGGCGTGACTGCGGGTCCCCGCCGCGAATGTGCGAGCGGCGTGGCGCAGGGAACGCTGCCCGGCAGGTCGGGACGACTGCCCGGGATGTCATGCTGGCCGGGCACCGTCGCGGTGCGTTGCCTGCTCAACCAAGCGCCACCGTGAGCCGTCATTGTCCATGCGCATTCTCTTCGTCATCGGCAACCTGGGCGACTACCACGTCCCTCGCTACGAGGCGCTCGTTAGCGCAGCCTCCGGTCGCGGCCACCAGGTGGCGCTTCTCGAGGTCTTTGCGCGCTCCGGCGTCTACGGCTTCCCGCAGGAACGGCGTGCCGCGTTCTTTGCGAACCGCCCGCGAATGGCGGAAACATTGGTGAAAGACGGCGCAGACAGCGACGGCCTCGGCGCGCGCGACACCGCGCGTCTCATTGCGAAGGTACGCAATTTCATGCCCGACGTGGTCATCACGCTCGGCTACAACACCGGCTATTCGGCGGTGCTCTGTTTTCTCAGGCATCTCACGCGGCGCTTCAAGCTCATCTACATGTCTGACTCGAAGGCCGACGACGGACTGCGTCAGCGCACCAAGGAGCGGCTCAAGCGTTTTATTGTGAGCCGCTTCGACGGCGCACTCGTCGCGGGCGAGAAGCATCGCCGCTACGCACAATCGCTTGGCATCCCGAAGGAACGCTCGCGCATTGGCTTCGACGTGATCGATGTCGATTATTTTTCGGATCTCGCGCAGGCCGCGAGCGACAACCCGGCAGCCGTGCGCTCCCGTTTCGGACTGCCGCAGCGCTACGTGCTGTGCGTGAGCCGCTTCGTGGCCCGCAAGAATGTCGACGTGCTGATCGATGCCTACCGCAAATCCGGCGTATACAACGAGAATATCGGCCTCGTTCTGGTGGGTCAGGGTCCGCTCGAAGCGCAACTGCGTGCGCGCATCGCGTCGCTCGGCCTCACGCCGCATGTGACGATACTGAACTCACTCGCTAATCAGGAAATGCCGAATCTTTATGCCCTCGCGGAATTCGTCGTACTAGCGAGCGAATTCGATCAATGGGGGTTGTGCGTGAACGAAGCGTTCGCGGCCGGGTGTCCTGCCATCGTCACGCGCACCTGCGGCGTGGCTGGCGAAGTGGTGATAGACGGCGTGAACGGCTTCGTGGTCGAACCGCGCGATGTCTCGACACTCGCGCAACGTATCGGCGAACTGGGCGGCGAGCCCGCGCTGCGCGAGCGCTTTGCCGCCGGCGCGCAAAGTACGATCCGGCGCTGGACACCGTTGCTCTTCGCATCGAACGCGCTGGAGCTTGCCGAGGTCACGACCCGCCGTGCAAGCGACCCCGCGCAGCACGAACTCGTTTAGCGCGCCGCCGCTCAGAGATTGGGTGCGAAAACCCGGCCTGGCGCGAACTTCCGCTTGAGCGTACGCATCAGCAAATAAACCGTGCCGTGGCGCTCGACGCCTAGCCGCTGCGTGAGCGTCGCACCAAATCCATTGAGGAAGCTGAATGTCGACGGGCTCGAAAAACCGTCGAAGTCGAACGTGAGCTTGCGCTCGAGCGCGCGGCCAATGCCGCTCCACAGCAGCAGGCTGATCGATCCGCTGTGCGCGTCCTGCGCGCGCGACGAGAGCAGGTAATACATCGTCTGATGGTCCCAAACGAGGCCGACCGCCGCCACGAGCTTCCCGCACGGCCCATAGGCGCCGAGCAGCATCCCGGCCTTGCGTTCGACGAACGCGCTGACGAGCTCGCGCATGACCGCGTCCCCGTACGCGTTGGTACGCGAGCGCGCCGCGAGATTCGCTTCGTAGAACGCAATGAACTCGCCGGGCGTGAGGTCCGGCACGACGGTCAGCTCACGCGAGGCGCTGCGGATCACATTGCGCGTCTTGCTGTTCAAACGCTTCCACGCTTCGTCTGCCGTGGTATTGCGGTCGATGCGGAACGTGTAGCGCGCCGACACCGTGAAACCATGCAGCGCGAACGCAAGTGCGTCGTCAATGCGCGGGTCGAGCACCTGGAAAAAGCTGTCGCAGTCGGGCAACTGCTCGATCAGCTTTCCGGTGACGTCGAGCTCATGATGCAACTGGCGAGCCTCGCTGCCGGTCACGGACTTGATTACCGGACCGAGCGTGCGCGTGAGCGGCGGCAGATGCGAGACACGCCATAGTCGCGTGCGCTGCATCGCGTACGGCATCTCGCCGACGACCTCGTCGTTCTGCTTCACCACCGCAAGCTTCCAGCTGCCTTGCGTGGCGATATCGAGCCACCAGCGCTCGTGAAAGATCGAAGGCGCCGCGCGTACCGGCACCGGCACAACTGTCTCAGCCGGTGCCTCGAGAACGGGCAACGTCCGGTCGTTTATGGTCGTCATCAATCACCGATATATTCTGTCTGCAAGCGCCGCGGGTGACACACGCGCTTTATCTCCCCCCCGGCGCCCACGCTCCTCAACCGTCTCTAGTCGGCATGGCAACGGCGTGTACGCAATGTGACAGTTCCGCGGCAAGCGTTTCTTCTCCCGGGTCTTGCGAGACTATGCGCAAGACAGCACTTCGAGCGCTTCTATTTTTGTTTCCGGGTTCACCTGCTCGCGCTGCCAGGGAGCGCTACACTCCATGGCGGCGAACTGCCATTCGTACATCGCCTCCAGTCTACGAACAGCACCCTGCCCGTTTACGCCAAAACCAAGACGTATGCGGTTGGGTTATCCCCCTGGAAGATTTTCTTCCGATCATAATGCTCGATTTCGCATTGCAGCATCATGTCAATCTGCAGACTTTTTGCGCCCATATACGCGCAGAATGTCTAACGATAACGATCTGCGACCCGGCACTTTAGTTAGGATTCCATTTGATCTGATGTATTCCAGACCGGCGCCTTTCAAGCGAGCGGCTGCGTCGTCATGGCTCGCGTGAGCCCGTGCATGGGACGGCGTACCGCCACGTCGAACGGGTTCGTTTGCGGCCCGATGATCTCGGCCTGCCGTTTGAGCAGTTCGACGATCGTGGGCAACCGGTCTTCAGTGAGGCGCGCAGCCAGCGTGCCCACGCTCAGCGCGCCCACGGCGCAACCGTTCTGGTCCAGAATCGGCACAGCCACGCCCGCCATGCCCTCCAGCACGCCGGTATTGCGCCCCGCGTAGCCGAGCTTGCGCACACGCTCGATCTCCGTGCGCAAATACACCTCGTCGAGCACGCCGTAGCTGCGCAGGCGCGGCACGTTGAAGCGAATGATTTCCTCGCGTTCGGCTTCGGGCTGGAACGCAAGAATCGCAAGACTGCCCTGGCCCACGCCGAGCGCCACGCGCCCGCCGATATCACCCGTGAACGAGCGGATCGGAAACGGCCCTTCGCACATGTCGAGGCAAACCGCGTCGAAGCTGCTCTTCACGAGCAGAAAAATGGTGTCGCCAAGGCTTGCGCACAGACGCAGCAACGCGGGCCGGCATAGCGTGCGCATGCCGCTCGGATTGCCCGCCTGCGCCGCGAGCGCAAAGAAGTCCACGCTCAGCCGATAGCGTTTGGTGCTCTCGTCCTGCTCGACCACCCCTTCGGCGATCAGCCCCTGCAACAGCCGGTGCACGGTGGCCTGTGTCAGCCCCACAGCCTTGGCGAGCGCAGTGACACGGCTGCCTTCCGCCTGGCTCACGCCCAAGGCGCGGATCACCGCGAATGCGCGCTGCAACACGCCCGCGCCGCGCGCGTCGTCGGCTGGCGTTCCACTTTTCTCTTCCACTGCCGTCATATCGACCTCGATTTATTTCATTCAGCGGAATATCCGCGGAATGCTCGTACGAATGCGCATGCCGCTCGAACCGTTGGGCCGCCGTACAGCGCTTCGCCTGTGGCGGGCGGTTCAGGGATTTCCCGAAGTTCATCAAATGAAATCACCTGTAGATTAGCAAGCGATCACATTCCGTAGAACGGAATATAAGACAGATTTCTATCGCCCGATGGAATTTTAAATTGACGACCCAAAATTTGGCTAGCTACAGTCGGCTCAACGTCAGGCACCGCAGTTCACTCAGCGCGTGCCGGCGCAACCCATGCACTGGAAGGCCACACCATGTCGTTCCTCACCCTGACCGATGTGTCGAAATCGTTCGGCGACCTGCAGGCGGTCACCGGCGTCAATTTGTCGGTGGAAAAAGGCGAGTTTGTCTCGCTGCTCGGCCCCTCGGGCTGCGGCAAAACCACGACGCTGCAGATGATTGCCGGCTTCGTGGAGACCACGCGCGGACGCATCACGCTCGACGGGCGCGACATCACGCATATGCCGCCGAACAAGCGCGGCCTCGGCATCGTGTTCCAGAGCTACGCGCTCTTTCCGCACATGAGCGTGGAGCAGAACGTGAGCTTCGGCCTCGAAATGCGTGGCGTGGACAAAGCCGAGCGCAAGGATCGCATTCGCGAGGCGCTTGCGCTCGTGCGCCTCGACGCTTACGCGCATCGCTTTCCGCGCGAGCTTTCGGGCGGCCAGCGCCAGCGCGTGGCGATCGCGCGCGCCATTGTGATCGCGCCACCCGTGCTGCTGCTCGACGAACCGATGTCCAATCTCGACGCCAAGCTGCGCGAAGACATGCAGTTCGAACTGCGTGCCATTCAACGCAAGATCGGCACGACCACGCTGATGGTCACGCACGATCAATCGGAGGCGCTCTCCATCAGCGACCGCGTGGTCGTGATGGAAAGCGGCCGCATCACCCAGGTCGACACGCCTTATCGCGCGTATGAGCGGCCCGAGAATGATTTCGTCTCGCAGTTCATCGGCAAGGCCAACATGCTCGCGGGCCGCATCGTCGCGCGCGAGGGCGACACGATCCGCGTGGACCTCGGCCACGAACTCGCGGAAACGGGGTCGACTGCGCAACTGCCCGAGCGCGGCCGCGCGGTAGGGGTGGGCGACGCGATCACGCTGTGCATCCGCCCCGAAAAGCTCAAGCTGTGCGCAAGCGGCTCGGGCCGTCTTGCAGGACGTGTGACGAGCCGCTTCTTCCTCGGCAGCCAGTGGCTCTACCGCCTCGACAGCCGTGCAGGAGAGATGCTGGTGTGCTGCCAGAACGAGGGCAAGGAGCCGCTGGCCGAAGGCGAGCAGGTGGGCATTGACTGGCATAGCGACGCGGTCCGCTTCATTCACAAGGAGAGCGCTCGTGTCCAGCACGCTTGACGCTTCACAACGCGCGCCGCGCGCCACTGCGCGCGCGGGCTGGCAGGCCTACCTGCCGCTCTGGCTCATGAGCGCACCCGCGATGCTGCTGTTCGCCGCGCTCGTGCTCGTGCCGCTCGCGATGACCTTCGCGCTCACGTTCTACCGCTTCGATCCGATGAGCGGCCCGATCGCCGCATTCGATCTGCAGAACTACGTAGAGGTGCTGGGCTCGTCGTACTTTCACACCATCTTCCTGCGCACGTTTGGCATTGCGGCGCTCACCACGCTGCTGTGCGTCGTGATCGGCACGCCCGAGGCGTACATCCTCTCGCGCATGCGCGACCCGTGGCGCTCGCTGTTCCTGCTCGTGATCCTCGCCCCGCTGCTGGTTTCCGTGGTGGTGCGCGCGTTCGGCTGGAGCATGCTGCTCAACATGAACGGCCTCGTGAACCAGTTCTTCGGCTTGTTCGGCGCGGGGCCCTTCAAGCTCGAATACACGACGTTCGCCATCGTCATCGCACTCGTGCACGTGATGCTGCCGTTCATGGTGATCCCGGTGTGGACCGCGCTCCAAAGGCTCGACCCGCAAACCGAGAACGCGGCGCTCTCGCTGATGGCCTCGCCCTTCACCACCATGCGCCGCATCGTGCTGCCGCAACTCATGCCCGGCATTCTCTCGGGCAGCCTCATGGTGTTCGGCCTCTCGGCCAGCGCCTTTGCAATTCCGGGCCTGCTGGGCGGCCGGCGTCTGAAAGTGGCGGCCACCGCCGTGTACGACCAGTTCCTCAGCTCGATGAACTGGCCGCTCGGCGCGACCATTGCCGTGCTGCTGCTCGTCGCCAATCTCGTGGTGATGCTCACTTACTACCGCGTGCTCGAACGGCGCTACGCGCGCAGCATGGGCTAAGGAAAAACATCATGCGCAAAAACGGACCGCTCGCCCTCACGTTCCATAGCTTCGTCATTCTGTTCGTGCTGGCGCCGCTCGTCATCGTCATTCTCGTGGCCTTCACGCCCGACGAAACCTTGACGCTCCCCACGCACGGTTTCTCGCTGCGCTGGTTCCGCGCGATTCTCGACTACCCGGATTTCATCACGGCGTTCTTCAACAGCCTCAAGCTCGCGTTTGCCTCTGCCACGCTCTCGCTCATCGTCGCGCTGCCCGCGGGCCTCGCGATTGGCCGCGCGCGCTTTCCGGGCCGCGGCTTTCTCAACGCGCTGCTGCTGTCGCCGCTCGTGATTCCGGGGCTCGTGCTGGGCATCGCACTGCTGCGCTTCTTCGCGCTGATCGGCGCAACCGGCTCGTTCGCGTGGCTGATCCTCGCGCACATGATCATCATCACGCCGTTCGTCATGCGGCTCGTGCTCGCCTCGGTGAGCGGCCTCGACCGCAGCATCGAGCATGCGGCCGCCTCGCTCGGCGCGAACGCGTGGACTACCTTCCGCCGCGTCACGCTGCCGATGATCGTGCCCGGCATCACCGGCGGCTGGCTGCTCGCGTTCATCAACAGCTTCGATGAACTGACGATGTCGATTTTCGTGACCTCGCCACAAACCGTCACGCTGCCCGTGCGCATGTACATGTACGCGACCGAGTCGATCGACCCGATGATGGCCTCCGTTTCCGCGCTCGTCATTTTCATCACGGCCGGCGCGATGTTCCTGCTCGACCGTGTGTACGGGCTCAACCGCATTCTGATCGGGCAGCACTGAACGCCGCCCGCTTCTTCCGATTCCTGCTGCCGCGCCACTGATCTTTCATGAGCACCGTCACGCCGCTTTCCCCTGCCCAGTTCGTCCGCGTTGCCGATACCGCGCGCGCGAGCGTTTCCTTCGTTCTAGACGGCGTCGAAGTCAAGGCGCTCGCGGGCGATACGCTGCTCACCGCGATCCTCACGCACCAGCGCCACGTGCGCCGCAGCGAGTTCAGCGCAGAACCGCGCGCGGGTTTCTGCCTGATCGGCGCTTGCCAGGATTGCTGGGTACGCAGCGAGGACGGCACGCGCCTGCGCGCCTGCTCCACGCCGCTGCGCGAAGGCATGCGCGTGGTGACGCGAATCGGTTCGGATGCCGAAGTGTGCAAAGGAGGTGCACAATGAGTATGCGCAAGCCTCCCCGCATCGTTATCGTCGGTGCGGGACCTGCCGGCATTCGCGCCGCGCAAACGCTCGTGGCCGCCGGACTGCGCCCCACCGTGATCGACGAGAACGCGCGCTGGGGCGGCCAGATCTATCGCCAGCCCGCTGCCGATGCGGGCTTCTCGCGCACGAAGGCCGCGCTCTACGGCTTCGAGGCGAAGAAGGCCGATGCCGTTCATCGCGCCATGGCCGACCTCCTCCCGAAGATCGCATATCGGCCCGACACGCTCGCCTGGTCGTGCGAGCCGGGGCGGCTCGATACCTTGCGCGAGGGTCGCGAGGCCAGTGTGCCCTGGTCGCACATGATCATCGCGAGTGGCGCGACCGACCGCATCGTGCCGCTGCCCGGCTGGACGCTGCCAGGCGTTTATACGCTCGGCGGCGCGCAGGTCGCGTTGAAGGCGCAGGGTTGCGCCATTGGCCAGCGCACCGTATTCGCCGGCACCGGGCCGCTGCTTTATCTGGTTGCCTACCAATACGCCAAAGCGGGCGCGCAAGTGGCCGCCGTGCTCGACACGAGTCCGTTCGCGCGCCAGGCCGCCGCAACGCCCAAGCTCCTCACCCAGCCGGGCACCTTCGCCAAGGGTGTTTATTACGTCGCGTGGCTCAAGGCGCATGGCGTGCGCATGGAGCACGGCGTTTCGCTCACGGCCGTCGAAGGCGACGAAGCGGTGCAATCCATCCGCTGGCACGCGGCCGACGGAAAAGAGCACGCCATGGCTTGCGACGCGGTCGGCCTCGGCTATGGCTTGCGGCCCGAAACGCAGCTCGCCGATCTCGCGGGCTGCCGCTTCGCCTTCGACACCCTCAACCGCTGCTGGCTGCCCGAACGCGATGCGGCAGGCCGCAGCTCCGTGCCGGGCGTTTATCTCGCTGGTGATGGCGCGGGTATCGCAGGCGCGGATGCCGCCGAACTTGCGGGCCGCCGCACGGCACTCGCGGTGCTCGAAGACATAGGCATCGAAGCGCCGCAGCATGACGCACATTTGCCCGATGCCGCAACGCTCGAAAAGCGGCTTGAGCGCACTACGCGCTTTCGTGTGGGCATCGAGCAGGCGTTCGCGCCTCCGGCCAATTGCGCCGCCAGCTGGCCCGACGACCTGACCGTCTGCCGCTGCGAGGAAGTCGATGCGGGCACGCTGCGTAGTTGCATCCGCAACGGTCTCGCCACAGAAGTCAATCGCCTGAAGGCCCTCACGCGCATCGGCATGGGACGCTGCCAGGGGCGCATGTGCGGCGAATCCGCCATGGCGCTCCTGAGCGCCGAAACCGGCAAGCCGCTGCACGAAGTGGGCCGTTTGCGCAGCCAGGCGCCCATCAAGCCGATTCCCATTTCACCGATGCTGTTCGACGACGGCGTGCAGGTCATCGAAGAGGAAGCCCACGATGAGTGACACGCGCCACTTCCAGGTTGTGATTGCGGGCGGCGGGCTCGTCGGCGCATCGGCAGCGCTCGCGCTCGCGCGCAAGGGCGTGAGCGTCGGCTTGTTCGAGCGGCGCTTTTGCGGCGCGCAGGCAAGCGGCGTGAACTACGGCGGCGTGCGCACGCACGGCCGCAGCGCCGAGCAACTGCCGCTCGCGGTGCGCGCCCGGCGCGTGTGGAGCCGCTTGCCCGAACTGATTGGCATCGACGGCGAATTCGTCGTTTCGGGGCACTTGCGCCTCGCGCGCCGTGACAGCGACCTCGAGGCGCTGCACGCGTGGTCTGTCATGGCGCGCGAGTTCGGCGTGGAGTCGCAGGTCATGAGCGGCGACGCGTTTCGCCGCCGCTACCCGTGGCTCGGCAAGGCCGCCATCGGCGGCGCGCTCTGCGCGAGCGACGGCCATGCGAATCCGCGTCTCGTCTCGCCCGGCTTTGCGGCGGCAGCGCGGCGCGCTGGCGCGCACGTGCAGGAGCAAACCGCAATCAGCGACCTGAGCTTCGACGGCCGGCGCTTCCAGATGCGCGCGGGCGACGCGCGCATTAGCGCCGACTGGCTCATCAACTCGTCCGGCGCGTGGGCCAATACGGTGGCGGGCGCATTCGGCGAAACCGTGCCGATGAAGCCGATCTACCCGAACATGTGGGTGACCGAGCCGCTGCCGCGCTTCATCGAGCACAACCTCGGCGTGTATGGCGGCGGCGTCTACGCCCGGCAGGTCGAGCGCGGCAACTGCGTGATAGGCGGCGGGCGCGGGCACGGCGACGGCGAATACGCGCAGCCTTCCACCGCCACCACGCGCGCCGTCATGCGCGACGCCTGTGCGCTGCTGCCCGGCCTGCGCGACGCCCTGCTCATCCGCACGTGGAGCGGCGTGGAAGGCGAAACGCCGGACAGCAACCCCATCATCGGTTTCAGCAACACCACGCCGCGCCTCCTGCACGCGTTCGGCTTTTCCGGCGGCGGCTTTTTGCTGGCGCCGGGCGTAGGCGAAGTCCTCGCCGAACTCGTGACCGATGGCGCGACGAGCACCCCCATCGAAGCATTCGCTATCGGCCGCTTCACGCAGTCTTCCGTTCATGCCGCTCTCCCAATCAAATAAGGAGTCCCCACGATGAAATTCACACGCACACTGGTTTCGCTAGCCGCACTCTTTGCCGTTGGCTTCTCGGCCAGCGCCTGGTCGCAAACGAAGACGATCTACATCGGCATGAACGGCGGCCCGATGGAGAAGGCCTACACGAGCCAGGTCCTGCCCGACTTCGAAAAGGCCAACAACGTGAAGGTGGTGGTCGTGCCAGGCACCTCTTCCGACGTGCTCGCGAAGCTTCTGGCCAACCGCAACAGCCCGCAGATGCATGTCGCCTTTCTCGACGACGGCGTGATGGCGCGCGCGGTGAGCATGGGCGTATGCGAGAAGCTCGACGACTCGCCCGTGCTCAAGGAGCTGTATCCGTTCGCGCGCATGAAGGGCGACGTGGGCGCGGGCGTGCAGCTTGGCATGACGGGCATTGGCTACAACACGAAGCTGTTCGCGGATAAGGGCTGGGCGCCGCCCACCTCGTGGCTCGATTTCGCCAATCCCAAGTACAAGGGCAAGGTGGTGTTCCAGTCGGCGTCGAGCAGCACCTTTGGCCTCCACGGCTTTCTTGCGATCAACCGCCTGATGGGCGGCAGCGAAACCAACGTCGAGCCGGGCTTCACGAAATGGGGGAGCACGGTGGGCCCGAACGTCGTCGAATACATTCCGAACTCGGCCAAGCTCTCGGAAATGATCCAGACCGGCGAAGCCGGCATCTTCCCGCTCACGCCCACGGCTGTGGGCGACCTGAAGGACAAGGGCCTGCCCGTGGCCTACGCCAACCCGAAGGAAGGCGCGGTGCTGCTGCTCGTGGACCTGTGCGTGGTGAAGAACAATCCGGACCCGCAACTCGCGCAAAAGCTCGCGCAGTTCCTGCTTTCGGCGCCTGCGCAAAGCAAAGCCGCTGCCGCCGGCAAGCAGATTCCGACCAACCAGAACGCGACCATGCCGCCCGATATGCAAAAGAGCCTGGGCAACCTCGACCAGCTCGTGAAGAAGGTGACGGTGGTGGACTGGGACGTCATCAACGAGCACCGCGCGCAATGGGATTCGCGCTGGAACCGCCAGATCGAGCAATGATCGTTTGATTGGAGGGCGATAGCAGAGGCAGCGGGCGCGGCGCGTCCTGTATGATCCACGGGTTGTCGAACCGCCCGCTCGCCCATGCGCTCTACCCTCGATGCTTCGTTTCGCCTTTCCGCTTTCGCCCGTACTCCGCGTGCGGGCATTCTCGCACTGGCGATAGCCGCCGCGTGCTTGCTGCCGGGGTGCGCAACCGGACCGGCTCCGCAAAATCAGGCCGCACAGGCGCTCCCGCCCGATACGGTCACGCTCTTCCCGATCGAGCATTACGACCAGAACGTCGATCGCTGGATCGATCCGGCCAGCGCCGATTACGACAAGCCCTTCATTGCCGCAGACGTCCAGCGCACGCATTTCGCAGCGCTCGTCGCGCGTTATTTCGGTGCGGGTCCGAACGACCCCTCGCCGTGGAATCGCACGTTTGTCGAGCAGCGCGTGTACCGCGACGGCGGCAGCGACATCGCCGCCCTGCAAACGCGCCGCCTCGCCTACTTCGACAACACGGACAAGGAAGCCCGGCGCATTGGCTACGGTATGAATTTCCGGCCGCACACGAAGGCGTGGATCGACGCCATCGAGCGCAACGCCAACGTCAACCAGTTCGAGCAGGCGAGCGGCTTCGACGCCACGCGCCGCGCCATCGCCACGACCGCGCTGTATGTACGTGAGTTGCCCACAATCGACCCGTCGTTCTATTCGCATCGCATTGCGGGCGAAGGCTATCCGTTCGACAACCTGCAGGTGAGCGCCGTGCGGCCGGGCACGCCGCTCTACGTGCTTGGCACGAGCGCCGACGGCGCATGGCGCTACGTGCAGACGCCGGACGTGCAAGGCTGGGTGCGCAGCGACGGCGTGGCGAGCGTAGACAACGCATTCGTTTCGGCGTGGCGCGCGGCGGCGCACCGCTCGCTCGGCGTCGTGGTGGTGGCCTCCGCGGCGCTGCGCGACGACGGCGGCGTGTTCCGCTTCGAAGCGCCCGCGGGCACGCTGCTGCCGCTGCGGCCCGCTTCCGGCGCGACGCCGGGCGAAGTGCTCGTGCCGGCGCGCGACATCAACGGCCACGCGGCGATCCGCACGGCGGCGCTCGATTCCAACGCCATCGTGCCCGCACCGCTCGCGGCCACGCCACGCCATCTCGCGCAGTTGATGAAGGCGCTCATCGGCCGCCCCTACGGCTGGGGCAACACGAACTTCGACAACGACTGCTCGGCCGAACTGCAGAGCATTTTCGCGGCGTTCGGCGTGTGGCTGCCGCGCCATTCGTCCACGCAGATGAACGCCGGAGAGATGACCGATCTTTCGGCCGCAACGCCCGCGCAACGCCTCGACTGGCTCGTGCAGCACGGCGCGCCCATGCGCACGATCATCTATATTGGCGGCCACGTCATGCTCTATCTCGGCAACACCGAGCGCGACGGCAAGACAGTGCCGCTCGTCTATCAGGACGTGTGGGGCCTGCGCCCCGCCGACAACAGCCGCCGCGCCGTGATCGGCGGCTCGGTGATCCTCCCGCTGCTGCTGACTTACCCTGAAGACCCGGGCCTCGAATCGCTTGCTGGCACGCCGGTTTTCCAGGTCAGCATCCTGGGCGTGCCTGCCGGAACCACGCCGCCTCAGGATGAGGAGAATTCGGCCGGGTAAGGCAAGGAAAGGGGCGTCGTTTTTGGGGCAGAGTGTGATCGTTTCTCCCAGGATGACAGATTCCGCACGGTCGTACAAAAATAGCCCCCATCGAACCTTGCATTCCGTCCACGTTGCACACCTCTCGTCTGGGGAGAAACGATCGGTGAACGCGCATTCAATCCGGCTCATGCCTTGCAGCAAGCCCACGATGACCACGCGCTCGCCCACGATGCTCCAGCGCGAGCGACAGGACCCCGGCCGCCGCGCCAGAGCGCCGTACTTCACGCCGCACTTCGCGCTGTACTGCGCGCAGAGCGCTGCGCAGTACGCTGAATAGCACCCCGAGCAGTACTCCCAGTTTCCCGATTTCGAGCGGTTCCGCCAGGAACCCCGGCCTCCTGTTGCCTGAAATTTTCTGTGCGGTTTTACCTGGAGCATTACCTGAAGCGCCCGTAGCACCGTGTCAGCATCGACCTCAATCCATAAATAACACTAAGGATGACGAAATGTTACAACGCGACAACCTCGGCATGAAACGACTGGTGCGCTGCCTCGCGGCGGCCGGTTTGATGGGCGCGGCAGGTGTCGCGAGCGCGCAGAGCACCGTCACGCTGTACGGCATCGTCGACGGGTCGATTCTCTACACGAGCCACACGATGAACATGCTGACGGGCCAGAACGCCGGTCATCAGTTCTCGTTCACGGACAGCGGCATGTCTGGCTCGAACTTCGGCATGCGCGGCGTCGAGGACCTGGGCGGCGGCATGCGCGCGGTGTTCGCACTCGAAAGCGGCATTAGCATCGCGAACGGCCAGTTCAGCAATTCCAACGGCAACTTCTTCGGGCGTCAGGCGTGGGTCGGCATGGAAAGCCCCTACGGTACGGTCAAGGCTGGTTTGCAGTACTCACCGTTCTTCCTCTCGCTTTACCAGACAGACCCGCGCGGCATGTCGTACTTCGGCAGCGGTCTCGTGAGCTACGTGAACAACGTGTACGTGACCGGCCTCTTCAACAGCAACGCGATCACCTATACGTCGCCGGAAATTGCCGGCATCCAGGCGATGGGCATGTTCGCCATGGGCGGCGCAGCGGGCAACTTCCAGGCGGGACGCCAGTATTCGGCGAGCCTGCGCTACCACATCGCGGGCTTCACGCTCACCGGCGCGCTCTATAGCGGCAACGCCGGAGGCAGCGCGACCTCCACGCCGGTGCCGAGCACCGTGGAGTTCGTGGGCCGCACGATCGGCGCGAGCTACCGCTTCCCGAACTCGTTCACGATCTCCGCTTCGTATGCGCTCTACAAGGTTGCGCAGTCGTTCGACAACAGCGTCTACTCCGGCGGGTTCAGCTACATGATCACGCCCTACCTCGACGTGGATGCAGGCGTCTGGTACACGCGCGACGGCAACGACGGCAGCAATCACTCGCTGCTCGCGTCGACCGGCCTGCAGTTCTTTCTCTCCAAACGCACGACGCTTTACGGCCAGTTTGGCTACGTGAACAATCACGGACGCATGGACACGGGCCTGTCGATCAACAACGCGCTCTTTGAAGTTTCCGGCTCGACGGTGGGCGCAAGCATCGGCATACGGCATCTGTTCTGATACGCGGCAGTGTTCCGCGAAGCGCGTGGCGCGACGCGGAACACGCTAGCGTGGCCTAGCCTTCTCGCCACGCGCACACGTCGCCTCGCGCAAGCTCACGCGTGCCCAGCACGAACGCCGCCCCTTCGGGGGCCGGAGCCTGCACCCGTTGCTCGCCAAAGTTGAAGGCGAAACACAGTCCGCCGCGTCGGCTTATGCGCAATCCTTGCGGCAAACGTTGCGTTTCGAGGCCCGCGCCGCGCGCGGCTTCGTCGAGCATGGCGAGATGCAGTTCGCGCGTGAACCACGCGGCGGCGTAACGCACGCGCCCATGTGAGAGCAAGGCGGGCCAGCCGTCTTCGAATTGCGCCTGAATGCGCGTAGCTGCGTTCGCGCGCACGTGGTCCCGCCAATGCACGGCCGTACCTTGCACGCCGCCTACCGTGAGCGCGGGCGCGAGCGTTGGCCGCAGCGATTCGGCCTCGAGCACCTGCAAGGGCAGCACGCGCTGCAATGCGCCGGGCGGCAATTCGCCAGGAATGGCGAAGTGCGCGGTCTTCGAACCGCTGCGCGGTCCGAACACCCAGAGGCCGTCGCTGCGCTCGATCTGATCGACGAAGCTGTCGTCGATCACCGCCAGCGACGGCACCACCACGAGCCGGTACGTCGAGAGATCTGCATGCCGCGAGACGATTTCGACATCGAGGCCGAGTTCGCGCAACGCGCTGTAGTATTCGAACGCGAGCGTTTGATAGTCGAAGCTCGCGCCGTGGCGCTGGATCTCGAACATCCACTGGGTTTCGTAGTCGAACACGAGCGCCACCTGTGCACGCCCCGCCGGCGCAAGCGTGCGCAACGCATCGCTCGCCGCGATCTCGCGCGCGGCCTGCTCCACCTCGCGGCCGCCCGGAGACAGCTCGTTATTCGGCAGATTGAGGCCCGAATGCATCTGCTCCTGCGCATACGGGCACTGCCGCCAGCGGAAATACGAAACAAGTTCGGCGCCGTGCGCGAACGCTTCATAGGCCCACAGGCGCACCATGCCAGGCGCCGGCACCGGATTCCAGGGCGCCCAGTTCACCGGCCCCGCCTGCTGCTCCATCACCCAGAAGCGTCCGCCGCCAATCGTGCGGTAACGGTCGTGGTCGAACGAGGAGACATCGGGGTGCGCGGTGCGCGCGTAGCGCGCCTTCTCCGCTTCCGGCAACCCGATCACTTCGGTGCGCGCGATCGGATAGCTGTCCCACGTCGCCACGTCGATGGCCTTGTCCGCAGCAAACCGGTAGTGGTCGAAGGTCGTGAAAAATCCCATGAAGTTGTGCAGCACATCCGCGTTCGGCGCGTAGCGACGCAGCACCTCCGCCTGCTCGCGATGAAAGCTCGCGACTTCGTCGGACATGTAGCGGCGAAAATCCAGATGGTGCGCCGGGTTGGCGTCGGTCGGCGTGCGTACCGGCAGCCCCACCGCTTCGAACGACGGGTACTCCATGCTCCAGAACACGTTACCCCATGCTTCGTTGAGCGATTCGATCGTCCCGTAGCGCTTTGCGAGCCACGTCTGGAAGCGGCGCTGCGCGGCGTTCGACCAGCTCGGCACGGTGTCGTGGCAGCCCAGTTCGTTGTCGGTCTGCCATGCGACCACCGCCGGATGCGCGCCGTAGCGCTGCGCCATTGCCTCGGTAATGCGCACGCAATGCGCACGATACGCCTCGCTTGCAATGTCGTAGTGGCGGCGCGAGCCGTAGTTCCATGGCGTGCCGTCCGCGCGCACGGGAAGCATTTCGGGCGTCGCATCGACGAGCCACTTCGGCGGCGATGCCGTGGGCGTGCCAAGCACGATTTTCAGGCCGCGCGCCGCGAGCGTTTCGATCGCGTCGTCGAGCCAGGTCCATTCATACACGCCCGCGCGCGGTTCCATGCGGCTCCACGCGAATTCGCCAATGCGCACGTGCGTGATGCCGAATTCGGCCATGCGGCGCGCGTCGTCGGCCCACATCGTGCGCGGCCATTGTTCGGGGTAGTAGCAAACACCGATTTGCATGAGTGACAATCCGCCTCGGAATAACGTCTGGATAACGAATTAGATGAAAAAGGGCCTTCGGCTGCGGCCGGGCTCGATCAGCCCTTGCTCGCACCGAAGGTAAGCCCCGCGACAAAATGTTTCTGCATGGCGAAGAACATCAGCACCGAAGGCAGCGCCGCCAGCACCGAGCCCGCCGCCACGAGATTCCACGCCGTGGTCCACTGCCCCTTGAGCGCGGCCACGCCCACTGTGATCGGCGCGGCGTCGTCGCCTTGCGTGAGACACAGTGCCCAGAAGTAGTCGTTCCAGACGAACGTGAACACGAGAATGCCGAGCGCCGCGAGCGCGGGCCGCACGAGCGGCATGACGATGCGCCAGTAGATCGCCCATTCGCTCGCGCCTTCCACGCGCGCGGCCTCGATCAACTCGAACGGCAACTGCTTGATGAAATTGCGCAGGAACAGCGTGCAAAATCCGGTCTGGAACGACACGTGAAAAATGATGAGCGCCCACACGGTGTTGTAAAGCCCCACGCGCAGCGCCATGTCGCGCACCGGAATCATGAGGATCTGGATCGGCACGAAATTACCCGCGACGAAGGCGAACAACACCGCCGTGTTGCCGCGAAACCGATACGTGGAGAGCGCAAAGCCCGCCATCGAGGCCAGCGCGATGGCGCCGATCACCGAAGGCACCGTAATCAGCACGCTGTTCGCGAAGTAATGGAGCATGGGCGTTTGCGTGAGCGCCGCGCCGTAGTTCTCCAGCAGGGCGAAGTGCTTCGGCCAGCCCCAATAGTCGCCCTGCTGCAATTCATCTGTAGAGCGGATCGACGTGACGAGCACCGCGAGCATGGGCAACAGCCAGAGCACGAGCGCAATCGGCAGCGAGATCTTGTAGAGCGCGCGATTCGCGGGTTTCCAGCGATCGACGGGAAGCGGATACATAAGCGGCAACTCCGTGAAAATCAGCGTTCTTCGCGCAGCATGCGGCGCAAATGGAACACGATATAAACGAGCATGATGGCGAACAGCACGACGGCAATCGACGCCGAGTAGCCTTCGCGGTAATACTTGATCGCCTGGTCGTACATGAAGTACGCGAGCACGGTGGAGCTGTCGAACGGGCCGCCACCGCTCATCACCGCGATGAGGTCGAAGCTGCGCAGCGCGCCGATCACCGTGAGCACGATGGCCATGAAGGTAGCCGGGCGCAACTGCGGAAGCACCACGTGCCAAAAGAGCCGCCAGCCTTTCGCGCCTTCCATGCGCGCGGCTTCCACGATCTCCGGGTTGATGCCCGTGAGGCCCGTGAGATACAGAATCATGCAAAACGGCGTTTGCGGCCACAGCGCGGCGAAGATGATGCCGAACGTCACGAGCTTCGGATCGCCCAGCACGGGTATGCCGTGCCCGACGATCATCTTCAGGAGACCGAAGGTCGGGTCGTAGAACCACGAGAACACGAGGCCCACCACCACGCCCGAGAGCACGAACGGCGCGAAGAACAGCGACTTCACCGCGCGTATGCCGCGCACGTGCTGGTTCAGATACAGCGCGAACACGAGACCGAGCGGCGGCGCGAGCAGGAACAGCACGAGCCACAGCAGGTTATTCTTGAGCGCGGTATAGAACGTGTTGGTCTGGAACAGCTCGACGTAGTTGGCAAGGCCGACGAACGTCTTCGCGGTCATGCCGTCCCAGTTATAGAAGCTCAGCGTAATGCTGCTGAAAATCGGGTAGATCACGCACAGCGTAAAGAGCGCGCAGCCCGGCAGCAGGAAAAACAGCGCGGCGCGATTCTGTTGCCGCCGCACAGTAGAGACGCGACGTGGCCGCGCCGCCCCAATGGGGCGCGCCAGGGTATCGGACATGGTGAAGTCTCGCCGGAGATTGCAGAAGGTGCGGCCAGCGGGGCCGGCCGCACCGCGGCTTTACTTGTGGTAAATGCGCTGGCGCGTCGTTTCGAGGCGCGCAAGCAGCGTGTCGAGCTGCGACGGGTCGCTATAGAACTGTTGCATGGCCTTCATGCCTTCGTCGGCCATTTCCTTTTGCATGTCGCGGTCGTAGAACTGCGCAATGCCGCCGCGCGTGCTCGCGAGCGTCTGGAAGCCCACCTTGGAGATGGGATCGTCAGGCTCCGCGGCCTTGTTGTTCGAAGGCAACTGGCCCCAGCCGTGCGCGAGTTCGGCATTGATCGCGGGCGTTTCCATGAAGGCCAACAGCCGGCGCGCGTCGGCCTTGTTTTTAGCCTTCGCAGGAATCAGCAGCACGTTCACGGGACCGTCTTCGGCCGTCGGCACATTGGCGTCGATGATCGGGAAGCGGAAGAAGCCCACGTCCTGCTTCATGTTCGCCGGGAAGCTGGCCGAGAAGAACGTGCCCATCAGCATCATTGCCGCCTTGCCGTTCACGAGCACCGGCGCGATCGAATCCACGTCGTATGAAAGCGCGTTCTCCATGAAGCAATGGTTGTCCATCATCGTCTTCCACGTGGTGTACACCTTCTTCACGCGCGGGTCGGTATAGGGAATCTGACCGGCCATCAACTGCTGATGAAACTCGTTGCCGTTGATGCGCAGGTCCAGATAGTCGAACCAGGCCGCCAGCGTCCAGCTATCGCGCGCGGCCACGGCAATGGGCTGCACGCCAATGGCGTTGAGCTTCTTGCAGCTTTCCAGCAATTCATCGAAGGTCTTGGGCTCCGACTTGATACCCGCCTTGGCGAACAGGTCCTTGCGGTAGAAGAAGCCATAGGCGTCATAGCCGAGCGGCGCGGCGTACTGCTTGCCGTTCCACGTGGACGCGCTCTTCACCGAGGCGTACTGCTCGTTCCAGCCGTTCTTGGCCCAGTCCGGCGACAGGTCTTCCAGCAGGCCGCGCTCGGCGTAATAGGCCATGCGCTCGCCGTCATGCCACGACACCACGTCGGGCGGATCGGTCGCGAGCCAGCCGCCCATCTGCACCTTGTAGGCCTCCTCCGTTATATAGGACACCTTGAGTGTCACGTCGGGGTTGGCCTTCTGGAACTTGTCGAAGGCATCTTGCCATGTCGAGCGCTGGTTCGCGCGCGCCGAGACGTTGACGGTCAGCGTCCCGGCATTGGCGGCCATGCTCGTGAACGCGGTCGCCGCAACGATCGCAACGGCCGCCGAGGCGCGGGCCAGCGAACCGAACGTTTTCAAGCGATTAGAAAACATCTGTTGTCTCCTGGGTCGATCCATCCAACTTGCTGTTGGACTGCCTTTGTCGACTGACGGCACTCGCGCCGCCAGACCTGGTAACCCGCTCTACCGGCGGGGTATAACGAAATCAGGCCAACGCCGGCGCGTGCGCTATCGCAAGCCGGGGTAATGCAACGCCTTCTGCGTCGAACAGATGGCACGCTTGCGGCGGCACGTGTACGCGGATGCGTTCGCCCACGCCAATGGGCGAATCGCCCGGCGCCTTGGCGACCAGCGTGCCCGCCGCATGATCCGCGTGCAGATAGCTATGTTCGCCCAGGCGTTCGGCCATGACCGTTGCGCACGCAATCGACTGATCGTCGCCACTCAGCCGCAGATGTTCGGGACGCACGCCCAGCGTGACGGGCTGGCCGCGCTGCAACGCGCGGCCGTCCACGCAGGCGAGCAATGTCTCTCCGCCCTTGAGCGCGATGCGCACGCCCTCCTCGTCCACCGTTTCGACGGTCGCATCGATGAAGTTCATGCGCGGCGAGCCGATGAACCCGGCCACGAAGCGCGACTTCGGATGGTGATAGAGATCGAGCGGCGCCCCGCTTTGCGCCACGCTGCCGTGGCGCTCCATGTCGGCGCCCGCATGCAGCAGCACGATGCGGTCGGCAAGCGTCATCGCCTCGACCTGGTCGTGCGTGACATACACCACGCTCGCATCGGTGAAGCGCTGGTGCAGGCGCGCGATCTCCACACGCGTGTGGCTGCGCAATGCGGCGTCGAGGTTGGAAAGCGGCTCGTCGAACAGGAACACGCCGGGCTCGCGCACGATCGCGCGGCCAATCGCAACACGCTGCCGCTGCCCGCCGGACAGCGCCTTGGGATGCCGGTCGAGCAGCGCCTCCAGTTGCAGGCTGCGCGCGGCGTCGCGCACGCGGCGCTCGATCTCGGCCTTCGGCACTTTCGCGATCTTCAGCCCGAACGCGATGTTGTCGAATACCGTCATGTGCGGAAAGAGCGCGTAGCTCTGGAACACCATCGCCACGCCGCGCTCGGCGGCGGGCACGTCCGTCACCACGCGCGAACCGATGCGCAATTCGCCTTCGCTCAGTTCCTCGAGGCCCGCGATCATGCGCAGCAGCGTGGACTTGCCGCAGCCGGAAGGCCCAAGGAACACACAAAACTCGTGATGCCCGATGTCGAGATCGACGCGCCGGACCACCGGAGGATGATCGCCGTAGCGTTTGCCGACGCCCGAGAGCTGTATCGTCGCCATGTTCTCGCCTCGAAATTTAAGCGCTTAAATTTTTCTGCTGAAAACAGCACGCAGCCCTTGCACAGCGGGCATTTAACCGCTTAAATTCGAATCCGGCATACTCGCGCATTCGTTGTCTCCTTTGATGTTGTGGGAGAAAAGTAGCAAACCCGGCCGCAGCATTGCAACATTTGAATCATCTTCCCTGAATGTGGGAAAGGTCCTCCATGGTCACCTTGTCAGAAGTCGCGCGCCGCGCTCGCGTTACCGCGGCGACCGTCTCGAACGTGCTGCGCAACCGGGAGAAAGTCCGCCCCGAGACAGCCGAGCGCGTGCTGCAGGCCATCGCCGAACTGGGCTACCGGCCCAACCTCAATGCGCGCGCGCTCGCGCAGGGCCGCTCCTCCACGCTCGCGCTCATGCTCTCGAACATCTCCAACCCCTTCTACCCCGAGTTCGTGCTCGCGGCCGAGCGCGCCGCGCGCAAGGCGGGCCACTTCCTCATGGTCTGCAACACCGACGACGACGCGCAAATCGGCCGTGCCTACCTGAACCAGATTGCGGGCACCTTCGCGGATGGCGTGCTCGTGATGAACACCGACATCGCCATGAACGAGCTGTGCATTTCGGCCATGCACAACGGCCCTATTCTGCTGGCGATGTGGGAGCACCCCGAAAATCCGCCCGTGCTGCCGTGCGTGGCCGTGGACTTCGCGCGCGCCGGTGCGCTCGCCGCGCAGCATCTGCTTGAGTTGGGACACCGGAATATCGCCATGCTGATCGGCGACGGCTGCGGCGGCTTGCAGGACGCGCGTTCGGAAGGATTCCGAACGGCCTTGCGCGAAGGCGGCGTGAATCCCGCGCGCGTGGCGCAGATGCAGGTGCGCGACTCGATCGACTCCGGCTACGCGGCCTGCCAGGCATTGCTGGCGCAGCACCCGAATGTGAGCGCGATCTTCGCGACCAACGACCTGCTCGCGATCGGCGCGATTCAGGCGCTCGTCAGCATGGGGCGCGCCGTGCCCGATGATGTGTCCGTGATCGGCATCACCGACATTCAGCTCGCCCATCAGATGCGCCCTGCGCTCACCACGGTCGCGATCCAGACCGAGGCCGTGGCCGAACTATCGATCCGCAGCCTGATCCGGCTGATCGCAGAACCGGAGCAGCAGCCGCCCATGGTGCTCGGGCCGCCGCCGGAGCTGGTCACGCGCATGTCCACGGGGCCGCGCAGGCGGCGCGCGCGGGCCTGAATGCGTTGTGGCGAAAACGCCACCGCACCGAAAATTGAGACGCAAGGTCAAGCAGCCCCGGCCGAGCGCGCTACATTTGCGCTACAGCGAGACACGTCTGCCTGCTCCTGCGGCGGCTGGCCCGTCTGATGGACCGGATTTCTGCGTTCCGCATGGCAATGCCTGCCGGGGGAGAGGCAAGCCGTGCGCGGCATTTCATATGCCAGGAACGCGCCGATTCGGGCCGTGCAGCCACCATGGCGACCTGAGAGAACCCAAAAAGAAAATGAGCATCCTGGCCAAACACGTGCCTCCGAAGATCACGGGGCTACTGCCCGCAGCGCTGGCAGACACGCAGCTCGACCACGTCGAGCGCATGGTCCAGTACTACACCCACCACGGCGACGCTGTGGTGAGCGGCTTCGACTACGCCTACTGGCGCAAGCGCCTGCGAGCCGTGGCCGAAACCTACGATCTCGTTGCGACCCAGCGCAAGCGCATCGTCGACCTGCTCGACCGGCTCGAACGCGACGCCCTGCTCAGTTTGCCGCCGCACGAGCGGGTCTGATCCGGCGCGCGCGGCCTCGCTCGACAGGTGCGGGCGAAGCGCCGACAATGAATGCCCTTTACGTGCGCGCGGTCCCGATGTGCGGGGCCGCGCGCGCAGACGTTCGCGCGCCTTGGCGCGCACAGGGCACACATGCAGGACACGAACGTAAGCAATCGACATTTCGACACGATCATCGTTGGCGCAGGCTCGATGGGGATGGCCGCGGGCTACTATCTGAGCCGCCTCGGCAACAAGGTGCTGCTGCTCGACGCCGGCGATCCGCCTCACGATCAGGGCGCGCATCACGGCGCCACGCGCCTCATCCGCCACGCCTACGGCGAAGGCGCCGCCTACGTGCCGCTCGCCTTGCGCGCCCAGCAGCTTTGGGAAGACCTCGAGCAGCACGCGCAAACGGCCCTGTTCGTGCGCACGGGCGTCGTCAATATCGGCTCGCCCGGCGACGCGTTTCTGCGCGAGGTGCAGGCGAGCGCAGCCCGCTACGACATTGCGCTCGAAACGCTCGACGCAGCCACGGCCGGCCGGCGCTGGCCAGCATGGCGCCTCAGGCCGGAGCAGATCGCGAGCTTCGAACCCGGCGCGGGCGTGCTGTATTGCGAGCGCGCGATCAGCGCTTACCGCCAGCTCGCGACCGCGCTCGGCGCCACGCTCGGCACGAATACGCATGTTGCACGCATCGAGTGCCATGGGCGCGAGAGCGTCAACGTCTGGACCGACAAGAACGAGAAGTTCACCGCGCGCGACCTGATCGTATGCGCCGGCAAATCGACTCGCGGCTTGCTCGCCCCGCTGGGCCTCGAGGTTCCGGTCACGCGCGTGCGCAAGAGCTTTGCGTGGTTCGAGGGCGAGCCCGGCCTCTTTGCGCCGGAGCGTTTTCCGGGCTTTTCCGTCGCCTCTGAAGTGGGGGCCTATTACGGCTTCCCCGATCTCGACGGCAGCGGCCTGAAACTGGGCCGACACGATGGCGGCGAGCCCGTGGCGGCGGACGCCCCGCTCGCGCCATTCGGTGCGCAGCCGTCTGACCTCGGCGATCTCCAGGCCTTTCTGGAACGCTATTTACCTGGCGCGGGCAAGCTGCGCGTGGGCCGCGCATGCGAATACGACATGACGCCGGACGAGCATTTCATCATCGACCGGGTGCCCACCTGCCCGAACGTGCACGTCGCGACCGGCTTTTCCGGGCACGGCTTCAAGTTCGCCAGCGCAATCGGCGAGGCGCTCGCCGAGCGGATCACGCAAGGCGAAAGCCGCATCGACCTCGCGATGTTCGCGCGCAAGCGCTTCGCATGACGGGGCGGCCTTGGCCTAGTTCGCGGGAATCGTCACGACCGGCGCCTTGCTGCTCGTATCGGCTTCCGCGAGCGCCATGAGGTTTTGCAGCACCGTGAACGCATATTTCGAATCGAAATCGGCGCGCTCGACCCAGTACGCCGTGCCGTCGTAGTCGATCGCCACATAGGCATCCGCAGGCGCCTTCGGCCCCGCGTGCACGATGATGATCGGACGCGTTTCGCCCCCGATCAGTCCAACGGTCGGCTTCGTCGCGCCGCTCTGCACCTGGGCGTCCGGCACCTGAACCTGGGCGCCGATATTCGTGAGGATGCCGAGCACCGAGCGCGTGACCAGCGGAATGCGGTTGCCGCCCTGCGCCGAGGGTCCGTAGACAATCTCGTAGGTGCGCGTGTCGGCCGCGAGATGGAGCAGTTCGCGCACGCGCGCAAGGTCCGCCGAAACCTGCGGCGACTGCGCGCTGTTCGTCGCGCCGAGCGCGAGAAACACGCTGTTCCTGCCGTTCTCGCTGCGCGACTCCACGTTCAGCTCGCCGGCCAGTTGCAGGCGACGCAGTGCCTGCAGCAGCTGGAAGAACCCGGCCGAGCCCGCGCTGCCGTCTCCGCCTAGCGCGCTGCCGTTCTGCAGGCCGCCGATCGATTGCGCGCTGATGCGCAACAGCAGATCGACGGGCATACCGCCTTCGGCGAGCGGCATGATCAGTTCAGGCGCAAGCGGACGGATGTAGGCGGACGCGAACGCTTCGCCCGTGGTCGGCGAGAATGTGAAGGTCGGGCGATTCGACCAGGAGACGCTGCCGGTCGCCAGCGCATAGTTCGGTTCCGAGCCCGAGCCGATATTGCCGGTCGCGCCAGCCGTCGAGTCGAACTGATACGCCGCGATGATCGAACTCACCGTGAGGAAGGCGGGCGCATCGCCGTAACGCAATCCAACCACCGCCGCGAGTATTTCGCGCTTTTTTGCATCGCCTAACGCTCTTGCGTAGTCGACCTGATCCGCGCGCAAGCGCGTCGGGCCGAGATGCACACATGCCGTGCCCAGCAAAGCCGAGCACGAAACCGCCAGAATCGTCGTTTTTGAAATCATTGCAAGCTTGCGCGGCCGGCCGCGCGCAGAGAGTGGGTCCGCGCGCACAGGTAGCAAGCGTTGTGCCCCGAAATTTCAGACGTGCAGGGAATTGCCGCTCAGCGGCTCGTGTTCTATATGCGCGGCGCGCACGCCAGCGCCCTTGCCAGCAGCACTTCGCGGTCGCGCGCGTTTTGCGTGAGCGCGGCCGCGCGCTCGAATTCCGTGCGCGCCTCCGCATGGCGCCCGAGCTTGTCGAGCAAGTCGCCGCGCGTGGCCGGCAGCCACGGATAGTGGCGCAGCGCGGGCTCTGCGCACAGCGCATCGACAAGGTCGAGCGCCGCCTGCGGCCCTTGCGCCATGCCCACCGCCACCGCGCGATTCAGGCGCACGACGGGCGAGGCGTCGAGTTGCAAAAGCGCGTCATAGATCGAAACGATTTGCGCCCAGTCGGTCGCCGCCGCACTCGGCGCGCGCGCATGGCACGCCGCCAGCGCAGCCTGCAGGGCGTACGGGCCCGGCGCAGCCGCGCAAGCCGCACCGCGCGCAATCGCGGCGAGTCCGCGCCGGATCAATAGCGCGTCCCACCGGCCGCGGTCCTGATCGGCGAGCAGCACGGCGCGCCCTGCGCGGTCCACGCGCGCGGGCAAGCGCGAAGCCTGCAGTTCCATCAGCGCAACGAGACCGTGCGCCTCGCCCTCGAGCGGAACGAGTTCCGCCAGCATGCGGCCAAGCCGCAGCGCTTCTTCGCAGAGCGCGGGCCGTGTCCAGTCCGCGCCTGCCGTGGCCGCATAGCCTTCGTTGAAGATCAGGTAAATCACTTCGAACACCGAAGCAAGCCGCGGTTCGAGGTCGGCAAGCCGCGGCACTTCGAACGGGACCTTGGCGGCCGCGAGCGTGCGCTTGGCCCGCACGATGCGCTGCGCGACGGTCGCCTCCGGCACGAGAAACGCGCGCGCGATCTCCGCCGTGGTGAGGCCGCCGAGCAAGCGCAGCGTAAGCGCCGCGCGTCCTTCCTTCGGCAGCACCGGATGGCACGCTACGAACACGAGCCGCAGCAGATCGTCCCCGATTTCGTCCTCGCGCGCGGCGTCGAGCGCTTCGACGAAGTCGGGTGCGAAGTGCGCTTCGAGCGCTTCGAGATCCGCGCCCATCGCCTCGTGCGCGCGGGCATGCGAAGCCGCGCGACGCAGCCGGTCGAGCGCGCGATGTTTCGCGGCGGTCATGAGCCACGCTCCGGGGTTCTCGGGAATGCCGCTCGCAGGCCAGCTTTCAAGCGCGGCGACGAACGCGTCCTGCGCGATTTCCTCGGCCACGCCCACGTCGCGCACAATGCGCGCGGCGTGGGCGATCACCTTCGCCGACTCGATGCGCCACACGGCCTCGACCGCGCGGCGCGTGGCGGCGAATGCGTCCCGCTTGTCGCCTCGCCCGGTCACGAACCGTGCGCGCCCTTTTCAATCGCGGCCGGCGACATATACATCAGCTCCCAGATATGCCCGTCGGGGTCTTCGAAACTGCGGCCGTACATGTCGGTGCCGTTTTCCATCGGCGGACGCTTCGACGTGCCGCCCGCCGCAAGCGCCTTGTCCACGAGCGTGTCCACTTCCTCACGCGACACGCACGAGAGGCACGTCAGCACCTCGGTGCTTTCGCGGGCGTCGACGAGCGCCTTGTCGGTGAAATTGCGCATGAAGCCGGTGGTGAGCAGCATGGCGTAGATGTTTTCGCCCAGCACCATGCAGGCGGCCTGGTCGTTGGTGAATTTCGGGTCGAACGTGAAGCCGAGCTGGCCGAAGAAGTCCATCGAGCGCTTGAGATCGCGCACGCCCAGATTGACGAAGATGTGCTTATGCATGAGTGTGTTCTCGCAGTGATCGATGAAAATGCTCAGGATGACTTACGTTGTTGCTGCAGCTGGCGAAAACTCTCCACGCCCTCGCACGCCGGAAATTCGTCGAGTTCGTAGAGCTGCCGCACTTCGACCTCACATTCAGCGCGGCCGAAGGGAGACGGGAAGCGGCGCGCCCATTCGATCGCTTCGTCGCGCGAACGCACCTGGATCAGCGTATAGCCGGCAATCAGCTCCTTCGTCTCGGCGAACGGGCCATCGACGATCGTGGGTTTGCCGTTCGTGTAGTGCACGCGAAAGCCTCGAGAGCTTGGCTGCAGGCCCGAGGCGTCGAGCAGCACGCCCGCCTTCGCCAGGTCTTCGTGATAGCGGGCCATCTCGGCGAATATTTCCACGTCGTCGGGCGGCTCGCCCGCTTCGGTCAACGCGTTGGCGCGCACCATGATCATGAATCGCATTGTCTTCTCCTGAATGTGACGTTCGGGAATGGTCGAAGGCCCCCGTGGGGGCGCTCATGAACACGACGCGCGGCGCCCACGGAAATCGACAACGGACAGCGAAATTTATTACGTGCCTGGGGAAACTACCTGGAAGGAAGCCGCTTCAGCGGAAGCACGGCCCGGTTTCACGCACTTCAATGCTCGCCCATTGCGCCGCGGGACAGCGCTGCGCAATGGCGAGCGCCTCGTCGCGCGTGGCGCAATCGACGAGGAAAAAGCCGCCGATCATCTCCTTCGCTTCGGCGAACGGACCGTCGACGATGCTCGTACGGCCTTCGCGCACCTGCACGCGGGCGCCGTTCGCGTCGGCGGTAAGCGCGTGCGCGTCGATCAGCTTGCCCTCGACGGCGAGTTGATCCGCGAACGCGACCATGCGCGCGTAGAGCGCCTCGCCTTCGGATTGCGCGCGCGTATCGCGCTGGCCTCGCGGTTCGGCGATGAGCAGCATGAATGCCATGAAGGTGTCCTCCCGGTCAGCCTGCGATCCTGAAAGGCAAGAGTCTATGCCAGAAGAACCAGCGGGCGTCGGGGCCGTGCGCGCCTGCAGGCGCTTACGCGTAGCGCGCGAGGAAGAGGTCGGCGGACGATTCGGCGACCTGGCGCTGCTGCGCCTCGTCGAGCGGCGGCTGGCCCATCGCGACCTGCGGCCAGAAGGCGAACGCCTTCACGACGCCTTGCAATTGCTGCGCGGCGAACGCCGGGTCGGCCGCCTTCAGGCGGCCATCGGCGGCGGCGGCGCGCACCCAGATCGTGAGGTCCTCTTCGCGCTCGCCAATGCGGGCCACCATGTCGCGCGCGCGTTCGGGCGAGTGGATGCCCGCGGCGATCGCCACGCGCGCGAGCTTGAAAAACGCTTCGTCGTTCAGGAGCCGCAGCTTGCGCATCAGCAACTCGATGAGCTGCGCGCGCAGCGGCTCGCCCGCGCGATAAGCAGGCGCGTCGGCGGTCGCGCTCGCGTCCCAGAGCTGGCACAGGATCGACGCAAACAGCGCCTCCTTGCTTGGGAAATGGTTGTAGACCGTGCGCTTCGAGACGCTCGCGCGCGCGGCAATACGGTCCATGCTCGTGGCGTCGAAACCCGAGGTCAGGAATTCGTCGATGGCCGCCGCGACAATGGCGGCGCGCTTGCGGTCGGTCAGGCGCTGAGGGGTGGCTGGGGTGCAATCCATTTCAAAATCTTACACCACATAGTTTACTTTTCGCCAGTTTAAACTACACTGTGTAGTCTACTTCACGCTCCCAGAGGCAGCCGCCGCCATGACCTCGCCTTTCGCATCGCTGAGCCGTACCTTGGGCCTGAGTGCCGCACAACGCGGCCGCGAGCTCTCGCACACTTCGCCGCAGCATGACGGCGAGCGCTTTCGCAACGTGCGTCCGCGCCCGGTCGAGGGCCTTGGCAAGACGCTGAAGATCATGTGGAACATGATCTTTCATAAGCCGGGCGGCACCATGCCCGCCGGCGCGCTGCCCGTGCACACGCTCACGCGCGAGCAACTCGCCGCCGCGCCCGACCGCAGCGTCTACCGGCTTGGCCATTCCACGCTGCTCTTCAAGCTGCGCGGCCACTACTGGCTCACCGACCCCGTGTTCGCCGAGCGCGCCTCGCCGTTTCAGAACCTCGGGCCGAAGCGCTTTCACGCGCCGCCCATCGCGCTGGCCGACCTGCCGCCGTTGCGCGGCGTGATCCTCTCGCACGACCACTACGACCACCTCGACCGCGAAACCGTGCTCGCGCTCGCCGCGACGACGGGCGTCTTTCTCACGCCGCTTGGCGTGGGCGACCGGCTCATCGATTGGGGGATCGACGGGGCGAAGGTGCGCCAGTTCGACTGGTGGCAAGGCGCGAGCGTCGAGGGCATTGAATTCACCGCTACGCCGGCGCAGCACTTCTCGGGGCGCAGCCTGTTCGACGGCAACAGCACGCTGTGGGCTTCATGGGTGATCTCCGACGCCAGCCTGCGCGTGTTCTTCAGCGGCGACACCGGCTACTTCGACGGCTTTCGCACGATTGGTGAGCGCCTTGGCCCGTTCGACGCGACGTTCATCGAGACGGGGGCGTACGACCCGCACTGGCCGTACGTCCACATGCAGCCCGAGGAAACGGTGCAGGCGCACGTGGATTTGCGCGGCGACTGGCTCGTGCCGATTCATAACGGCACATTCGATCTGGCGATGCATCGCTGGCAGGATCCGTTCGAGCGCGTAACCGGCCTCGCGCTCGCGCGCGGCGTGACGCTCTCCACGCCGCGCATGGGAGAACGACTCGATCTGGCGCAGCCGCATCGCGGCGAGCGCTGGTGGCGGGAAGTGGCCGAAAGCGCAGAGCCGCCGCGCACGGCGCGCCGCTGGTTTGCTTGCCGAGATACGGGTGAAGCCCGGTCCTCGTAGCGCTTTGCGCCTGTCCCTCCTCACCGCTGCCCGCGCGCCGCACACATAAACAAACGCGCGCGGGCACGCTAGCTGCTCCCGCCCCGCTTCTTCCCCTTCCCTCCAAAAGTCTCCTAAGCTTTTGCATCGGACGGCCGCGAATCGCGCCGGCCCGCCTCATCGCACCCCATTACCCTTAACGGGATTTCCCCAGGCTGACAGCCCCCGATTTCTGGCATTAAATAAATCAACTTGATTTATTTAGTCAGCGACGGATACCCCGAACGCCGACGCTCCCTTCAGCTTTGCATGGGAGCTTTGCATGGGACCGGAGTCAGTGCTAAAGCACTAACTCCGGGTCGACAGGAGGAGACAAGTGAGAAGTCCGCATGTCGGTCAGGGCAGCAATTCCGCCAACGTCCGCCGCTTCAACGAACGCCTGCTGCTGCAGGCGCTGCGTCGCGCGGGCGAGGCGTCGAAGGCCGATCTCGCGCGTCTCGCGAATCTCACGAGCACGGCGGTCGGCACCATCATCACGTCGCTTACGGCCAATGGCCTGATCGAGGTGAGCGGCCGCCGCGACGGTCAGCGCGGCCAGCCCGCCTCGCTCCTGCGCCTCTCGCCGCGTGGCGCGTTCGCCATCGGCGTGCGGCTCGACCGGACCAACATCGAGACCGTTCTCGTCGATTTCGCCGGCCAGATGATCGAGCGCCGCTCGCGCGACATGCTGCTGCCGCAACCCTCGGTCGCGCAAGAAATCGTGCAGCGAGATATCGCCGAGCTGTTAGGCATCCTCACGGTCGAAGAACGCAGCCGCGTGGCTGGCATCGGTGTCGCGCAGCCGTACAACCTCGGCAGCTGGCTGCGCGAACTGGGCCTGCCCACCGACACCTTCCGCGTGTGGAACGACGTGGACTTCGCGGGCGAACTCGCGCGCGCCACGGCGCTGCCCGTGTTCAGCGAAAACGACGGCAACGCGGCCGCCATCGCCGAGATTTTCTACGGCTGCGGGCGTCAGCGCGACGACTTCCTCTATCTGTTTCTCGGCCCGGCCATTGGCGGCGGCATTGCCATCGACGGCGACTGCGTGCGCGGCCTCACCGGCAATGCGGGCGACTTCGCGGTGATGCCCGTGCCGCCAAGCCGCCTGCCCTCCGCGCACAAGCCGGCGGGCCAGTGGGACATCCTGCTTTCGCGCGCGTCGCTCATCGCGCTGCGGCGTCACCTGCAGTATTGCGGCGAGACGATCGACAGCCGCGCCGATCTCGAAGCCTGCATCGCGCGCGGCCACCCCGGCGTGCAGGAATGGCTCGACGACTGCATCGATGCGCTCGCCCCCGCGCTGCGTTCCGCCTTCTGCGTGCTCGACGTGCCCGCCGTAGTGCTCGACGCCGACGTGGACGCGGGCCTCATCGACACGCTCATGCAGCGCCTGCGCCTCGCGGTGGCGGCCACCGCGCCTGAGGCGCGCGGCACACCCGCCCTCGTGCGCGGCACCTTCGGACCCGATGCGGGCGCGCTCGGCGCGGCCACGCTGCCCATGTTTTTCAACTTTTCGCCGCGCGCGGGCATCCTCATGGGCGCCGGCGCACAAACTTACGCACAAGCGCAGGAGGAGAGCCATGTCGCCCTCTGAGTCCACGCCGCCGCTGCTGGAAATGCGGGGCATCAGCAAGACGTTTCCGGGCGTACGCGCGCTCGACAACGTGCGCCTCACCGTCTTTCCCGGCGAGGTCCACTCGCTCATGGGCGAGAACGGCGCAGGCAAGTCCACGTTGATGAAGATTCTCTCGGGCGCCTACCAGGCCGATCCCGGCGGCGAGATTCTCATCGAAGGCAAGCCGGTCGTGATCGATGGGCCGCACGCCTCGCGCGAACTGGGCGTGGCGGTGATCTATCAGGAGCTGAGCCTCGCGCCCAATCTCTCGGTCGCGGAGAACATTCATGCGGGCCGCGAGTTGCGCAAAGGCGGCCGCCGCTTCGGCACGGTCGACCGCCGCGCCATGGAGCGCGGCTGCGAAGACGTGCTCAAGCGCCTCGGCGCGAGCTTCGGGCCCACCACGCTGGTCGGCTCGCTTTCCATCGCCGAGCGTCAACTCGTGGAGATCGCGCGCGCCGTGCATAGCGACGCCCGTATCATCGTAATGGACGAGCCCACCACGCCGCTCTCCTCGCGCGAAACGGAACGGCTCTTCAAGCTCATCAACCAGCTTCGCGACGAAGGGCTGGCGATCATCTACATCAGTCACCGCATGGCTGAGATCTACGAACTGTCGGATCGCGTTTCCGTGCTGCGCGACGGCACCTACGTCGGCACGCTCATGCGCGACGCGCTCAACGCGGAAAGCCTCGTGAGCATGATGGTGGGCCGCGATATTTCGGGCTTCTACAAAAAGGCGCATGCCCCCTACGATCCGGGCAAGGCCGTTCTCACCGTGCGCGACGTGGCCGACGACAAGCGCGTGCGCGGCTGCAGCCTCGACCTGCACGCGGGCGAAGTGCTCGGCATTGCGGGCCTCGTCGGCGCGGGCCGCACCGAGCTTGCGCGCCTGATCTTCGGCGCGGAGCCGCGCGCGCGTGGCGAGATCGCCATCGACGGCAAGACGCTCCATGTGCACACGCCGCGCGATGCGATCAACGCGGGCCTCGTGTATCTGACCGAGGACCGCAAGCATCAAGGCCTCTTTCTCGACATGAGCGTGCGCGACAACATCAACGTGGCCGTGGCCGGGCGCGACGCGCGCATGGGCGTGCTCGACCTCGCGCGCGGCGGCGAGCGCGCGAAGGAAGCCATCCGCTCGCTCTCCATTCGCGTGCCGAACTCGCGCGTGAACGTGGGCGCGCTCTCGGGCGGTAACCAGCAGAAGGTGCTGCTGTCGCGGCTGCTGGAAACGAAGCCGCGCGTGCTGATTCTCGACGAGCCCACGCGCGGCGTCGATATCGGCGCGAAGTCCGAGATCTACCGCATCATCAACGACCTCGCCAAAACCGGCGTGGGCATCATCGTGATTTCGAGCGAACTGCCCGAGATCATCGGTGTGGCCGATCGCGTGCTCGTCATGCGTGAAGGCGAATTCGCTGGGGAGCTTGGCGGCTATACGGGTAAGCCGATCACCCAGCAAGCGATCATAGAACTCGCCACCGGCTCGCAGCAACCGCTCGGCGAAGCCGCTTGACCTTCACCGCATACGCAAGAAACGTCCCTCAGGAGTACGACATGAAAAGCATTCTTCCCCGGCACGGTGTCGCGGCCTCGCCCACGCAGCCCGCACAAGGCGCTCAACCCGCACGCAGCGTCGCGGTCGACGGCCACCGCCAACGCATGAAGTCGCTCGTGCGCACGGCTGGCATGCTGCCGGTGCTGGTGCTGCTGTGTATCGGCTTCGGTGTGCTCACCGATGGCTTCTTCACGCTGGAGAATCTTTCGATCGTCACGCAGCAGGCGTCGATCAACATCGTGCTCGCCGCCGGCATGACCTTCGTGATTCTCACGGGCGGCATCGACCTCTCGGTGGGTTCCGTGCTGGCCGCCGCGGCCATGGCCGCGATGATCGGCTCGAACATCGCGGGCTGGGGCTGGCTCGGCGTGCCCATGGCGCTCGCGGTGGGGCTCGGCTTCGGCCTCATCAACGGCGCGCTCATCTCGCTCCTGCGCCTGCCGCCGTTCATCGTCACGCTCGGCTCGCTCACGGCGGTGCGCGGCATTGCGCGCCTCATGGGCCACGACACGACGATCTTCAACCCGCAGCTCTCGTTTGCATTCATCGGCAACGGCACGGTGCTCGGCGTGCCCTGGCTCGTGATCATCGCACTCGTGGTCGTGGCCGGCTCGTGGTTCGTGCTGCGCCGCACGGTGCTCGGCCTGCGCATCTACTCGGTGGGCGGCAACCCGGAAGCGGCGCGCCTCTCTGGCATCAAGGTGTGGGGCATCGAGATGTTCGTCTATGCCATCTCGGGTCTGCTCGCCGGGCTTGGCGCGGTGATGTCCGCCGCCCGGCTCTACGCGGCCAACGGCCTGCAACTGGGCCAGTCCTATGAACTCGATGCGATCGCCGCGGTCATTCTGGGCGGCACGAGCTTCGTGGGCGGCGTAGGCTCGATTATCGGCACGCTGATCGGCGCGCTCATCATCGCAGTCCTGACCAATGGGCTCGTGCTGCTCGGCGTCTCGGACATCTGGCAGTACATCATCAAGGGCCTCGTGATCGTCGGCGCCGTGGCGCTGGACCGCTACCGCCAGCGTGGCTCGGCCCGCACGTGAGCCACTGAATCCGTCAACGGACAGAAACAGGCGCGAGCGCAGGCGGTCCTGCTGCGCTCGCCGGGAAAGCACTCAAACAGGACCCAAGCAGGCCCCCTCAGGAGACAACCTCATGTTCAAGAAAAAAGCCGTTCTCGCCGCTGCCGCCCTCACCTTTGGCTTCGCACTGCAGGGCGCGCATGCCGCCGACAAGCAGCTCAAGTCGATCGGCATTACCGTGGGTTCGCTCGGCAATCCCTACTTCGTGACGATCGTGCAGGGTGCGCAGGCGAAGGCCAAGGAGATCAACCCGAGCGCCAAGGTCACGGCCGTTTCCGCCGACTACGACCTCAACAAGCAGTTCACGCAAATCGACAACTTCATTTCGGCGCACGTGGACATGATCCTGCTGAACGCGACCGACCCGAAAGCGATCGAGCCCGCCGTGAAAAAGGCCCAGGCGGCCGGCATCGTAGTGATGGCGGTGGACGTGAGCGCCGCGGGCGCCAACGCCACCGTGCAGACCGACAACGTGAAAGCCGGGGCGATTTCGTGCGAATACCTCGAGAAGAAGCTCAACGGCAAGGGTAATGTGATCATCCAGAACGGCCCGCAGGTCTCGGCCGTGATCGACCGCGTGAACGGCTGCAAGCAGGTGCTCGCCAAGGCGCCGGGCATCAAGATCCTCTCCGACGACCAGGACGCCAAAGGCTCGCGCGAAGGCGGCATGAATGTGATGCAGGGCTATCTCACGCGCTTTCCGAAGCTTGACGGCGTGTTCGCCATCAACGATCCGCAGGCCATTGGCAGCGACCTCGCCGCGAAGCAACTTCACCGCACCAACATCGTGATCACCTCGGTGGACGGCGCACCCGATATCGAAACGGCGCTCAAGACCGACACGCTCGTGCAGGCTTCGGCCAGCCAGGACCCGTACAAGATGGCGCAAACGGCCGTGCAGGTGGGCTACGACATCATGAACGGCAAGAAGCCCGCCAACCCGATGATCGAAATGACGCCTCAACTCGTCACGCGCGACAACGTGGGCAGCTACAAGGGCTGGTCGTCGCACTAAGCGTTGCATGAGCACGGGGCGCCCGTGCTCGCGGCGGTCATGCGAGCACGGCGTCCTTCGTCACCACGCGGCGCGGAATGATCTTCAGCTCGTAGAATGTGTCCGCGATCTTTTGCTGCTGCGCGATCACGGCGGCGTCGATAGGCCGGTACTCATGCGCGTAGTGCGTGAGGCCGGTCTGGATCGTCGCCGCATCCAGCCCCTGGATCGGCGAGAGCTTCGCGGCGGCCGCCGCCGTGTTGGCGCGCACCCACTGCCCCGTCTTGCCGAGTTCGTCCAGCGCGATCGCGAGGGCGTCCTTGCGGTTTTGCGCGAATTCGCGCTGGCTCAGGAAGAACTGATGATGGCTCGCCACGCCGCTGGCATCGGCGACGAGGCGCGCGCCATCCTGCGATTCGACGGCGGCGAGGAACGGGTCCCAGATCGCCCAGGCGTCGATGGCGCCGCTTTGCAGCGCCGCGCGCGCGTCGGCGGGTGCGAGGAATACGGGTTGCACGTCGGCGATGGAAAGGCCGTGCTTTTGCAGCAGCGCGACGAGAAACCAATGCACGTCCGAGCCGCGATTCAGGCCGATTTTCTTGCCCTTCAGCCCAACCACGTCCTGGATCGGCGACTGCTTTGCCACTACCACGCCCTCTGCGTGCGGCGTGGGCAGTTCGTACGCCGTGTAGACGAAATCCGCGCCCGCGGCCTGAGCGAACACGGGCGGCGCTTCGCCCACGTAACCAAAGTCGATTGCGCCCACGTTCAGGCCTTCGAGCAATTGCGGCCCAGCCGGGAATTCGGTCCATGACACCTTGATGCCGAGCGGCGCGAGGCGCGTTTCCAGCGTGCCGTTCGCCTTGAGCAGCACCAGCGTGCTCGCGGCCTTCTGGTAGCCGATGCGGAACTGGTCGGGCTGATATTTCGCGAATGCGGTGGCGGGCAGCGCCGCGCTGGCGAGCGTCGCGCCCAGCGTGGCGAGAAAATGGCGGCGTGACCAGGCTGCAGGATGCGTGGGGCGAGTCATGTTCGGCTAATCCGTGTTGGCTTTGGGCATGCACCCACACGGCGCAGCCATCGAACCGTCGATGCTACCGGCATACACGTGCTCCCAGAACCGATGTTTCGCGCTAAGCAAATCACCCCAGCGGGAATGCGCGCCCGCGTACACCGCGCCTGAGCCCTAAGCACCCGCCGCCATGTGCGGATCGGGCGCCATATGCGCCCCGTTCGCGCGATACCAGCGCATGAACGCCTCCGAGCGCATGGGCTTCGCGTAGAAAAAGCCCTGTATGTATGTGACGCCGCGCGTGCACAGATAGTCGCGTTGCACCTGGGTTTCCACGCCTTCCGCCACGAGCCGCGCCCCCAGGCTATGCGCAAGGTCGATGATGGCGTCGAGCACCGCCGCCTTCTTGCCTTCCGGATCGATCGTAAGCACGAAGCCTCGATCGATCTTCAGGATATCGAATGGAAATTTTTCGAGATACGAGAGCGAGCAATACCCGGTGCCAAAGTCGTCGATGGCGACGTTGACGCCCTCGTGCCGCAAGGTCAAGAGGCTGTTGCGCGCCTGCTCGGTATTGCACACCAGCGTGCGTTCGGTAATTTCCACCGTGATCGTCGCGCCGCGCTGCGCCACGGCCGTGCGCAGCCGCCGCACGTCGCTCACGAGCTGCTCGCCCGACAAATGCTCGGGCGCGAAATTGACCCCGAGGTGAAAGCCCGGCGCGATGTCCCACGCCGCGACGTCACGCGCGATGAGCTTCAGCAGATGCTGCGTGAGCGGCACGATCACGTGCTCTTCTTCAGCGGCCTGGATGAACTCGTCCGGACGCGTCGCGCCTTGACCTGGCCGCACCCAGCGCAGCAACGCCTCCACGCCCTCGCACCGCTGCGTCGCCACACCGTAGAGCGGCTGGTATTCGACGTGGAATTCGTTCGCGCGCATGCCCCGCAGCAGTTGATCGCGGCGTGACCGCCCGTTTTGCTGCAAACGCCGCACGAGCCATACGAGCAGCGCGGAGAGCGCGGCCGCCCATGGCAGATAGCGCAGCAGCAGAGCGCCCCACGCTTCGTTGATGCGCTCGGGCCGCCCATAGATCTTCAGGTCGATCGTGGTGCCCGACATGCGCTTTTGCACGTCGGCCAGCAACGGCGCGCCGCGCACGTTCACGAGCGCCATGGCTTCGCGCAACACGGTGCCCTCGCCCACGCTCAACTCGGCCTGGCGAAATACCGTGAGCGGCGCGGCGCCATGCAGCAGGTCCAGCAGATACTGCACATCCACCACGGCCACGACCGCGCGCCCCGCTTCGCCCGCTACGCCAACCAGCAGCGAGGGGCGGTTGCGCACCATCGGCGTGTCGTTGACGATCCTGAGCCATTCGCCGTTCGAGGGTGGCACATAGCCGTTGAGCACGCCGTTGGCAGGAATCGAGTGTTGCGCGAGTGCAGACGAGCAGGTGAAGCGGCCGCCATACAGGATGTTGAGTGTGCGCACATACGGCACGGCGGCGGCCTTGAGCGTGAGGTCCGGCGAGAGCGTCTCGCATGCCTCGGCCGCGCGCGGCGCGAGCGTGTGGGCCGCGCTCTGCGCTGTCTCGACGATCGAGACGACCTGCCCGACGATGAACGTGGAAGCGAGCGTCGCCTCGCGCCGCGCAATACGCTCGGCCTCGTAGCGCCCGAGCGCCACACACAGCACGATCGGAATCAGCGCCACGAGCAGCAGCACGAGCAAACGCGACACTCGCGCGCGGACTGCGCCGGGGTTGGGCGAGACTTCGGGCAAAGCGTCCTCCGCACCTGGGCCGTCATGGAAGGCGGCTACGGTATGGCGCCAACATACACCAACGCGCGCGCTGCGCGCGTGAGCGGTGCCCGCCGTACGCGAACGTCAGCTAACGTGGCCGCGCATTATGCGCATTCGATGCGGTTACGTCCGCCTTTTTTCGCGCGATAGAGTGCGAAGTCGCTGCGCGTGAGCGCGGCTTCGGCGCTCATGTCGGCGGCGTTCATGAGCGTGATGCCGATGCTCACGGTAAGCGCCACGACCTCGCCCACCACCGCGAGCGGTTGTGCGGCGAAGCGCTCCTGTATGCGCTGCGCGACGCTATGCGCGCCTTCGAGGTCGGTGGCAGCGAGCAGGATCGCAAACTCCTCGCCGCCGATACGGCCGGCCAGGTCGCCCACGCGCAACTGCGTGCGCAGGATCTCGGCGAAATGGCGCAGCACGTCGTCGCCGATCGCGTGGCCCCAGCGGTCGTTGATCGACTTGAAGTGGTCGAGGTCGCACATCATCACGGCGGCACTGGCGCCGCCGCGCCGCGCCTGCGCAAGCTGCGCCTCGACGCGGGCCATGAAGTGACGGCGGTTGGCCAGACGCGTGAGGCCGTCGGTGCTCGCGAATTCCTGCAGTTCGGCTTCGATACGCTTGCGCTCGGTCGCTTCCGTGATGAAGCCATGCCAGACCGTCGTGCCATTGGCGAGCCGCTGCGGCCTCGCATCGCCCTGACGCCAGCGCAAGCCCTGCTGCGGCAGCAGCACGCGAAACTCCAGATGCCACGGCGTGAGGTTCGCCGCCGACTGCTCGAACGAGGCGCGCCATGCGTCGAGATCGTCGGGATGAATCAGCGCGTCGATGCACGCCGTGTCGTGCGCGGCCTGCGCGGGCGTGACTTCGAAGATTTCCGCGATGCCCGCACTCGCATAGGAGAACAACGCGTGGCCGCCGGACGTCTGGCGGCGCTGGAACACGAGGCCCGGCACCTCGTTCGTGAGATTCGTGATGAGCGCCGCGCTCTCGCGCAAACGCTCGGCCATCTCGCGCATCGAGGTGATGTCCGTGGTCGTGCCGATCATGCGCAGCGCGCGCCCGCTCGCGTCGCGGCTCATGACCTTGCCGCGGCTGCAGATCCACTTGTAGCGGCCGTCCTTGCAGCGAATGCGGTGCTCGACCTCATAGGTCGGCGTGCGGCCTTCGAAGTGCGCCTGCATCGCGGCCTTCACGTACTCGGCGTCTTCGGGGTGCAGTCGCAGATAGCTGTCTTCGATACGGCTCGTCAACTCGTGCCCGGCGTAGCCGAGTATTGCCTTCCAGCCATCCGAATAGCGGATCTCGCCCGTCACCACGTCGCGGTCCCAGATGCCTGTGCCGCTGCCGTCGATGGCGTGCGCGAGCAGCCGTTCCTGCTCGCGCAATGCTTCGAGTTCGGCATACAGCGCGGGTTCGTCTGTGGCGGGAACGTCGATATCGCGGCTCGTGGCGCGCGCCGGCCGCGCGGCCAGCGCGGCCGCCACGCGCGCAAAGTCGCCGAGACTCGCGCGAGCGGCGGCGTCCAGCTCGCGCGGGGCGGGGTCGATCAGGCAGAGGCTGCCGACGTGCTCGCCCTGCGCGCCGTACAAGGGCCACGCGGCCACGAACCGGAGCGGCTTGCTTGCGTGTGCAAGCACAGTGCACCAGGCGGGGTCGGTGGATATATCGGGCACGATGAGCGGCTCTCGTGCGCCGCTTTCGCTGGTCGGATGCGCAAGCGTGCGCAGTGCTTCGTAGACCGTCTCGTCCACGCCGGCGCCGCGCCCGTGCACGGCAGGCGCCTCGCCGGGCACCACGCAGGCTGCCGCCACCCCGAAATGCGCCGCGACGAGGCGCAACAGGCCATCGAGCAACGGGTCCGCCGTTGCGTGCCCGGCGCCGGGAAAAACCGCATGATCGTGCGAGCGCAACGGCTCGCGCAGGTCGGCGTCCGGCTCCCGCACCCCGGCATACGCGGCATCGCTTACGGGGGGCACGGCCTCGGGCGTCGACGAGGGAACGGTCATGGCAGGCGCTCAAACAGGAAATTCGAGCGCCTAGTATATAGTGCGCGCGTGAGGGCCCGGCGGCGGCCCCGCAAGCCTGCGGTGCCTCATAGGCAACGCGTGCCTCAGGTGTCCGCGCGCCGGCGGAACACCCACCATCCCAGCAGCGCCGTGAAGGTCGCGACCAGCACCACCATGAGCCAGAAGCCGTGGCGGTTTTCCGCAAGCGGAATGCCGCCTACGTTCATGCCGAAAAAGCCCGCGACAATGTTGATCGGCAGCGCGAGCACGGTCACGAGCGTGAGCGTGAAAAGCGTGCGGTTGTTCTGCTCTTCGAGCCGCGCGGCAATTTCTTCCTGCAGGAGCTTGATGCGTTCCACCAGTCCGGCCATGTCGCCCAGCACGAGCGAAAACTCCTCGGTCGCCTCGCGCAGGTCCTGCATGTCGGCTAGCTGGAGCCAGCGCGGCGGGCGCGCGAGCAGACGGAAAATCGAGCCAGGCTCCGGCGCGAGCATCCGTTGCAGGCGCACCAGGATGCGCCGCATGGCCGCGAGTTCATGACGGCTCGCCGAGCGGCGCGAGGCAAGAAACTGGTCCTCGGCGCGATCGACATCGACGCTCGTGCGGCGCACGATCTCCACCATCAGGTCGGCCTGATCGCGCATCAAGTGGATGAGCAACTCGGCCGGCGAGCGGAACGTCTCGCCGTTGCGCACGTAGCCGCGCAGACGGTCGATGGAGCGCAGCGGCTTCAGCCGCGCCGTGACGAGTATGCGTTCGTGCGTGTATGACCAGAGGGTCGCGATCTGCGAAGGCGTGAGTTCGAAATCGAACATCACGTCGTTGACCACGGCGAAAAGCCCGTTGTCCACGTGTTCGATGCGCGTGGAGTGCGAGCCTTCCACGAGCATTTCAAAGAAGGCGTCGGGCAGGTCGAGATGCGCGCGCATCCACGGTTGTGCCGCGGCGTGGGCGAGATTGAAGTGCAGCCAGTAGAACGTGTCGTCGTGCGCGGCTTGCGGCTCGCCGCTTTCGTGCGTGCGCCGCAGCGCGTCGAGGACATCGTCGCACGTGACGGACTGCCCGGGTTGCCCGGGCGTGAAGCGAAAACCGCAAACGAGACCCGACAGGTCGGCGCCATACGTTGCGACGGACGAAGCGAAATCCATGGTCGTCATGGCCGGTTGATCGGCGCACAGCATGCCATAGGCGTGCTTTTGCAGGCAAGCGCGCGAATCGATGCGCCGACACGCGCGCGTCATCTGCCTGTGCTAGGCGGCGCCCGGCAGACCTAGCTGGGTGCGGCCGAGCGCGGTGAGATCGGCTACGCCCGCCCGGTCCGCCAGATCGGCTTCGATGTGCTCAGGGGGAAAGTCCGGCGGGCTGCGGCCTTCGAGGAAACTCGGCAACTGGCGCTGCAAATAGGCGTCGTTCTTCGCGCAACCCGGCGTGGCCGGAATGTACATCACGTTGCTGTATCCCGTGCCGCGGTGCTCGTCTTCCACCGAGTGAATCACGTCGCAGTGCCAGAACACGGTGTCGCCGGCCTGCATCTGCGGAATCGATGTCAGCGCGTCGATGAGCGGCGCGTGCCATTCGGAACTGATCGGCAGCCCGCGGCCCGGCAGCGCGCCGCACAGGTCGTCTTCGGCCACGTCGTCCTGCAGCGCGCGCAGGAGCACGTACGCCATGGCGTTGGCGATCGGCACGATCTGCAGCGTGCCGTCGCCGGGGCCCTGCGGCGTGAGCGCGGTCCAGCCCTGGAAGGTGCGGAACATCGAAGAAGCGATGCGCGAAGGAATCTCGCTCGCGTGCGTGCGGTAAGCGCCGTCGAACGGGTCGTAGCGCCGCCAGTCGCCCGAGAACACGTGGCGATACACCTGGCGGAAGCTCTCGTCGACCCAGCGCTCGACCGCGCCGCCGTCGCAATGCGCGGCGAGGCCGGGCGCCGCCGTTCCGGGCGGCCGGCGCCGCAGGCGGTCGGCGTAGGCGGGCACGACATCGGGATCGAAATGCACGCGCCCTTCGCTCTCGTGGCGCCACAGGCGGTTGAGGAACACGCGCGCGGCGGTGAGTTCGGCGGACTCGCGCGCCTGCACCTGCGGGCGCGACCAGTACAAGCCGTAGATCAGCGGGCGGCTCGCTTGCGGCGGGAGGGCATTGCGCTGCGCCGCGCGTTGGGTTGCGAGCGCGTCGAGATCGTTGCGCGCCACGTACTCCGCGATTTCGGCATCCCAGCGCGCGGCCTGCTCCGGCTCGAATACGCGGCGGATCACGCAGGCGCCACGCGCTTTCACGCGCGCGATCGTCTCGGCGCTCACGCGCTGCGCCGCGATATCGGCGAAGGCGATCTCCGGAATCACGGACTCGCCCGCCTCGCGCAGCCGCGCGATGCTCCGCGCCTCTTCGCCTATGGCCTGCGCGACCTCCTCGAACACTTCGCGATAGTTCGGCAGTTGCGCGCGCAACATGCGCTTGGCCTGCCGGATCGCGGCCGGGACATCGTCGATCTGAAGTGCCGCCATGCGTGTCTCCATCGGGGTTGAATGCCGTCGTTTAACGGCAAGCATACGCTCGAATGGGGCGCTTCTGGCCGGTTCAACGCAGGCGACATCTTCAGAAAGCTGGCTGGACATGAGCGGCGTGCGGCTTGAGCGACCCGATACGCGCCGACCTCCTCAGCCGCCCACGCGACTGGTATCGCCGTCACTGCGCTCCCAGAACACCACTCGGCGCTGCACCGCGCGCACGGCCTGCGCGCCGCCCACGCCAATGACGGCGAGCAGCACGACGCCCGCGAACATCGTCGCGACGCTCATATTGACCGAGGCCGAACTGATCAGATAACCGAGCCCGCGCTGCGAAGAGAGAAACTCTCCGACCACCGCGCCGATCAGCGCCAGCGACACGCCGATCTGCAGGCCGCTGAAGATTTCGGGCGCGGCGCAAGGCAACTTCACGTGCAAGAACAGAAACGCACGCGAGGCCGAGAATGCCCGGCACGCGTCGAGCAGATCCGGGTCGGCGCGCTTGAGGCCATTGACCGTGTTCACGAACAGCGGGAAGAAGCACACGAGCACCACGAGCACGACCTTCGAGGCGCTGCCATAGCCGCACCAGACGAGAATGATCGGCCCGAGCGCGACTTTCGGCATGGCCTGCAGGCCAGCGAGCAGCGGGAACACGAAGCGCTCGAACGTACGCGACTCCGCGAGCACGGCACCGGTCGCGACGGCGAGCACGCTGCCGATCGCGTAGCCAAGCAGTGTCTCGCCGAGGGTCGCGGCAATATGCGGCCACAACGTGCCGTCCGCGAAGCCCGCCGCGAGTGCCCGGCCCACTTCGGCGGGCGCGGGCAGCACATAGTCCGGTATCGACCACCATGCGACCACGGCCTGCCAGCAGGCGATCGCGGCCGCGAGGCTCACGAGCGGATACAGCGCCGCGGGCATGCCTTTGCGCTTTCGTTGATTCATTGGAAGTGCCTCCGCAAATACGCGCACGCATCGACGAATGCCGTGGAACTGAGGGTGTCCGCGTCACGCGCTCGCGCGATCGGCACCACCAGTTCGTCGACGATGCGGCCCGGCCGCGCCGACATGACGACGACGCGATCGGCGAGAAAGACCGCCTCGGGAATGCTGTGCGTAATGAACAGCACCGACTTGCGCTGCGCGAGCCAGATACGTTGGAGTTCGAGCGTGAGCCGCTCGCGCGTGAGCGCGTCGAGGGCGGCAAAGGGCTCGTCCATCAGCAGCAGTTCGGGGTCGTGCAGCAGCATGCGCGCAATGCCCACGCGCTGCTGCATGCCGCCGGAAAGCTCGGCTGGATAGTTGCGCGCGAAAGCATCCAGTCCCACGAGTTCCAGCAGTTCCCGTGCGCGCGCCTGTGCGTGCTCCATCGGCAGGCCGAGCGTGCGCGCGGGCAACAGCACGTTGTCGAGTACGTTGCGCCACGGCAGCAGGTTCGGCTTCTGGAACGCTACGCCGACCTGGCGGCCCGGCTTCGTCAGCGCCGCGCCGCCGAGGCGCGCACGCCCCGAGGTCGGCGCAATCAGCGCCGCCGCCACCTTGAGCAAGGTGGACTTGCCGCAGCCGGACGGCCCCAGCAGCGCGACGAACTCGCCCGCCTCGATACGCAGGTCCACGTCGAGCAACGCGTCGATCGTGCCGGTACGCGTGCGGTAGCTCACCGAGACCCGCTCGGCATGAAAGGCGCTCGTGCTCATGGCGCGCGCCTCGCTGCGTCGAGGAACTGCAGCACGCGCGGCCACGAAGCCTCGTTTGCGCGCGCATTCGCGGCGGCCGTGCCGCCTGCCGTGATCGGCACGCGCGCGACCGGATGCACGCGTGCGATCTGCGTGGTCGGCACATGCGGAAACAGGATCGAGTGGCCCGCGCCCTCGTAGCGCAAATGTTCGACGCGGCGCGGGAAGCCGCGCGCCGCGAGATCGGCGGCGATCATTTCGGCGTAGCGCGACGATGGCCAGAAGCCGTCGTCGGTGCCTGAAATCAGCAAGACCGGTCCGGCAATGCGTTCGACGGGAATACGGGCGCGGGCCACCGCCTCGGCGTCGCCGAGCGCCGACTCGAAGGCCGGCGCCTGACGCACCGGTTCGCCCGGCGCACTCGCGTGGCGGAACGCGGTCCAGTCGGCGTGCGTATTGCGCTCCCACACATGCGCGAGCGCGCGGCCGCCAAGCGTCCACGCGACCGAATCCGGCGGTTCGCCGGGCGCGCCCGCGCGCAGCGTGCCGTGCAGCACGGCGCTCGGCACATAGCCGATCACGGCCGAAACCCGCTCGGGCCACGTCGCCGCGAGCAGCAACGCGAGTTCCCCGCCGCGCGACTGTCCCGCCACGGCCACAAAATCGTTTTGCGGGTGCACGCTCTCGCGCAGCCAGTCGAGCGCCGCCGCGAAGTATTCCAGCGGCGTGTGCGAAATGGTGGGCGGCAGTCCCGGCGCGTTGAAATAGCCGAGCGCGAGCGCCGTGTAACCGTGCGCCGCATAAAGCGCCGCGCGCGGCTCGTTGATGCCGCCGCCCGAGCCATTGAGCACGACCACGGCCGGATGCGGCCCAGGCGTCGCGGGCGTGAACAGCGTGCCGACCACGCCCGCTTCGCGAATCTCGCGGCGCACGACGCCGTCGGCCACGTACTGTTGCACGAACTGCGCCGTGGCTGTGGTGCCCGCCTCTCCCATTTGGCGCGCAACGAGTTCGACGGTCAGCGGCTCGATGCTTTCCGCACGCGTCGGCTCGCTCACGCCGCGCATCGACCAGACCACGCCCATCGGCTGCGCGCCGCTGTGCGCGTAGTCGCCCGCCACGGGCGCGACCTCGCCGAGATCGGCGTTGCCGTCGGCATCGGTCGCGAAGCGGTTCGTGCCGCGCCATGCGCTGCCGTCCGGCATGTCGAGCCGCGCGGTCAACTCGACCTGCGCATGCGGCGCGAAGCCCTTGAGCACGATGCGCCGCGCGACATCGATCAGCGCAACGCGCGGCGTCACCTCGATACGCGCGCTCACGGCTGCTGCCGCGCGCGTTCGCGCAGCGCGGCCTCGTCGAAGTGGCTGAAGTCGGCCACGAACTGGTTCGAGAACAGTTGATCGAGCGGAACGTCGCCCTTCGGGAACTCGCCCACCCGCTGCATCTCGGCCAGATTCGCGCGCACGGCGGGCAAGTCGTATGCGCCGGGCTGGCGCGGTTTGCCGTCTGCAGTTCGCAGCACGCGGGAGAGACGCCGCTTGAGCAGTTCCTCCGCCACGCGCAGGTTGTGTGCTTCGTCGCCTGGCGGCTTCGACTCGGGGTGCGCCTCCCAGAAGGCCTTCACGCAGAACGCCGGATTCGCATCGCAGACGATTTGCGCTTCCGTATAGGCGCGGCCGAAGCGCACGATCAGGTCCGGCCGCTCGGCAAACGTATCGCGATGGGCAATGAAGCCGTTGCCGGCCGTTTCGTCGAACACGGCCGGATAGCGGAGGCGGCGGATCGGCGTGCCCGAAAGTTCCAGCATGTCGTCCCAGCTGCTGTTGAAATTGAGCGCGTCGACGGCGCCCGTTTTCAGTGCCTGAAACCCGGAGCCGAGCGAGCCCACGGGCACGTAGTCCACATTCTTGCCAGGCGTGAGCCCTGCCTCGCGCAACGCGGCGCGGCCACCCGGAATCGTGCCCCACGTGAGCGCGCCGACGCCGATCTTTTTGCCGTCCAGATCGGCCAGTCTTTTCACCGGCGACGAAGCGAGCACGGCGAACTCCATCGTGTTCGCGGGCACGCCGTTGTAAAAGTAGCGCACTGGCGGCGGCGTGCCGCCGTTCAGATAGCTCGACAGGAGCGGCTCCGAGGTCGGGTAGCCGAACGTGATGCGCTTGCTCGCCACCTGCGGAATCAGCGCCCCTGCGCCCTGGAACACGACGAGCTTCACGTCGAGCCCTTCGCTCTTGAAGAGGCCGAGCTTGTCGGCGGCGGCATAGGGCGCGCCGTCGTGCACGGCGGGCGGAATCGCGAGGCCGACCGTGACGGTATCGAGCGCATGGGCATCGCTTGCCGCGAGCGCGAAAAGCGGCGCGCAGGCCGCGGCGAGCCAGGCGGCCAGTCTGTTACGGGGTTTCATGGAATGAGTGGTCTCCGTGGGTGAGCGCGGTCGCGGCCACGCGGCGCGCGGCCTCGCGTTTGAGCGCAGCGCGGTCGATCTTGTTTGTCGAAGCGATCGGGAGCATGTCGACGAGCCACACCCGGCGCGGATGCTGAAAAGCGGGCGCGTGCTCCAGCGCGTAATGCTTGAGCGTGGCTTCGTCAGCCTGCGCGCCGGCTTTCAGGACGACGAACGCCACCGGCTTTGCGCCCTTGATCTCGTCGGCCACCGGCACGACGCACGCCTGCGCGACATCCGGATGGCGTTCGAGCAGGCGCTCGACTTCGCCCGGATAGATGTTCTCGCCGCCGCAGACGAACATATCGTCGCGGCGGCCGACGAACGTGTAGAAGCCCTGCGCGTCGCGGCGGAAGACGTCGCCGGTGCGGTAGTAACCGTCTTGTGTGAGCGGCGCGCGCACGTCCGGGCGGTTGTGATAGCCGGTCATCAGCGCCGGGCTGCGCAGATGCAGCTCGCCCTCCTCCGCCTGAGCGCCGTTCTCGTCGACGAGACGCAGCTTGACGAGCGCATGCGCGGCGCCGACCGAAAGCGGCGGCGTCGGCAAGCCCTGAGGATGCGGGCCGAACACGACCGGCCCGCCCTCCGTGGTGCCGTACGCGTTGATGACGCGCGCGTTCGGCAGCAGTGCGTGGATCTGTTGCAACAGCGCGGCGCTGACGGGCGCCGAGCCCATCCGCACGTAGCGCACGGAGGAAAGATCGCTTTGCGCAAGCAGTTCGCGCTGTTGCAGCATCATGGCGATCATCGGCGGCACGGCGGTGAGCCACGTGCAGCGCCAGGCGGCCACGGCGCGAATATAGTTGGCGGCCTCGAATTGCGGCAGCATCACGGTCGTTGCGCGCGCAGCCAATGTGAGGAACGCGAGCGCAAGGGCATTCATGTGAAAGAGCGGCGCGGCGATCAGCACGCGCTCACCTGCGAGCGGCTGCGACAGCAGGCGCGTGTGCACGACCCACAGGTGGCTCTCGTGCGACAGCACAACGCCTTTGGGCCGCCCTGTCGAGCCCGACGTATAGAGCATGAGCGCGGCTTCGCCCGGCAGCGGCTCGACTGGCTCGAAACGCGTCGCGCGCAGGTTCGCCACGAAGGCCGAAAACGGCGTGACGTGATCGGGCAATTCGCTTGCAAGCAACGGCGCGCGCGCATCGAACACGACGCCCGCGAGACCCGGTGGCAAGTCCGCCACGCGTTTCGCGTCGCAGAACACGAGGCGCGCGCCGCTGTCCGCTATCACGTCGGCGATGAGCGCGCGAGGGAAGCGGAAGTTTACAGGCACCGCGACGAGACCCGCCCGCATGATGCCCAGCACCGTCGCAACATAATGCGCCGAGTTCGCGGCGAGCACGGCGATGCGCTCGCCGCGTGCGTGGCGCGTGGCGAGCGCTGCTGCGACGCGGTCCGCCAGCGCGTCGAGTTCTCCGAAACGGTAGCGCACCGGTGCCAGCGCGTCGTCGAGTTCGATGAGCGCGAGCGCTTCGGCGTCGCCGCTGCGGTTGATCAGATCGCCGAGGTTTCGCGGCAAGCTCATGGCACGAACTCCAGCAAGGTATCGAAACGGGGCAACGCGACAAGGCTACGTGTGGCTTCCACTTCATACGGCAATTGCGCGTTCTGCGCGTACGCACCGATCTCGCGCCACTTTGGAGTCCGAATCGTGACCGCGCCGTAGCGCGGCACGCGCGCCGTAACATGCCCGGCCAGCGCGCCGAAATGCGCGTCAAACTGGGCGCGACTGTGAAAGACCAGCTCGAAGCCCGGCTCCGGTTCGCCGAGACGCGCATAGGCCGCGCGCTCCGCGTCCACGAGGTGCAGCGCCGCGAGCGCATACGCGCCGTTGGCATGGGTGCGCCACGCTTCGCGGAACACGAACTCGGGCGTGAGGTGCTGGCAGAAGTACACACGCCCGCCCGGCAATTGGCCGGACCCAAGGCGCACGGTCACGAAGCGCGCATCGCCGAGCCCCGCCACCGGCCGCGAGAAGTGCTGCGGCGGCGTTGCGTCGAAACCGGCAGCGCGCAGTTCGTCAAAGGTGCGTTGCGGATCGTCGCTGCGCAAGACGAGGCCATCCGCGCCAAGCGGGCTTGCGGCGATCTCCGGCCGCGTGGCCGAGCCGTCGGCGGGCAGGCCGATCAGTTCGAGATAGTGCCCTTCGAACACGATCGCGTGATTGATCGAACCGAGCGTGTGGAACCCGCGCGGCGTGAGCGTAAAGCCCAGTGCGCCGAACAGCGCTTGCGCCGCGTCGGTGTCGTAGCGCGTGTTGATGACGAGGTGATCGAGGCTCAGCATCACGGGCGAGCCGGCTGCGGCGCGGGCGCGGCTGCGCCGGCGGTGGAATAGGCGCCACGGCCGCTCGCGACGAGTTTGCCGTCCGCGTCGAACACCTGCGCTTCGGCCGTCGCGATCTGCGCGCCAAAGCGGATCACCTTGCCCTTCACGCGCAGGTCGCCCGGCAGCGCCGCGCGGTGGTAATCGACGCGCAGGTCGATCGTCGGCACGCCGCGCCCCGTCTTCGAAACGAGCGCCCAGTCGGCGGCGAGGTCGACCAGCGCGGCCAGGATGCCGCCATGCGTGTAGCGCTTTTCGGGGTTCACGACCCATTCCTCGCGCCACGCCGCCGTGAGTTCGATCTCGCCGTCGGCCACCGCGACGACCTTCAGCCCGAGCCATTCGTGATACGGACCACGGCGCAGACGCGCCTCTACGTCTTCGGCTGTCGGCAATGCCGTTGGGTTTGCTGCCTGATTCATGCGTATTCTCTCCTTGCCCCGATTACGGTGTGACGACGATCTTGCCCAGCACCTCGCGGTCGCGGATCAGGCGCAAGCCCTGAGCGGCCTCTTCAAGGGGCAGCACGCGGTCGATGGCGGGCGTAAGCTCGCCGCGCGCGATCTGCGCGAGCAGCGCACGCAGGTTGTCGTCGTAGAAACTGTTCGAGCCGATCACCTTCAGTTCGAAACTCCAGATGTAGCGCAGGTCTTCCTTCGGGTCGTGGCCCGCCGTCGCGCCGCATACGAGCACCGTTCCGCCGCGCTTGACGCACTTGAGCGAAGGCACCCAGGTTTCGCCGCCCGTGAAATTCACGAGCACGTCCACGCCGCCCTCCTGGCTGCGCCGCTGCGGTTTGCCGTACTGCGCGATCGCCCACTTCGAGAAGTCAGTCGTGCGGTAATTGACGACGTGGTCGGCGCCGAGCGCCTTCAGTTGCGCGGCCTTTTCGTCGCTGCCCGCGCAGGCGATCACCTCGGCGCCGAGTTGCTTCGCGAGCAGCAGCGAAGCCGTCCCCACGCCGCCGCTCGCGCCGAGAATCAGCACGCGGTCGCCGGCCTTCACGGTCTGGTGCGTGATCAGCATGCGATGCGCCGTGCCATACGCAACCGGCAGCGCCGATGCCGCCTCGAAGCTCACCGCGTCGGGCAGCGGGATCAATTGCGCCGCGGAAACGGCGCAATATTCGGCCATGCCGCCGTCGAGCATCTCGCCCATCAGCCCCTTCTCGCGGTTGAGCGGGTTCACAAGCACGCGCTCGCCAATCTTCCAGCCTTCAACGCCCTCACCGACGGCGACGATCTCACCCGCCATGTCGAGGCCGATCACGACCGGCAACGGCACCTTGATGCCCGGCATGCCCTTCACCGTGAAAACGTCGTGATAGTTGAACGACGAAGCGCGCACGCGGATCACCACGCCGCCCGGCTCGGCCCGCGGCACGGGCTTGTCGCTCACGACCTCGAGCTGGTCGAGATCGCCGTGCGCGCGCAGCACGAGCGCCTTCATGGTGGAAGGAAGGGAAACTGCCATATCTGGACTCCGAATGAATGCTGAAAGAAAGATGAGGGTTACTGAATGGATCGCGAGGCGGTGTAAGGCGCGGTGTCGAACAGACCGGCAGGCAACTCACCTTGAATCACGCCGCCGTCGACAAAGATCTTGTGCTCGTGCTGCAAGGTCTCGATGTCGGCCGGCTCGAAACTCACGCGGTTGATTTCGGACCAGCGCGCCGCGTAGGCATCGGCGTCGGCCGCAGGAAGGTTCGCGCTCTTTTGCAGGATCGCCGAAACGTCGCTGTGGTGTGCGGCGCCCCATTGCAGCGCGGTGCGCAAGCCGGCAATCAGCTTCGCCGCGTCGGCCGGATGCTGCGCGAGCCAGTCCGCACGCACCGCGCTCACGCCGATATACGGCACGGCGTCGCTCTTCGTGAGCTTCTTCCATTCGTCGCCGAACGTGCCGAGCTGGCGCACCTTCAGGTCCTTCAACTGCGCCACGGTGATCGTGCGCACCGCCGCTGCATCGACCTGCTTCTGCACGAGAAACTGCGCGAGACGCCCTTCGTTGCCTGGCACGATCGAAAAGTCGGCGCTGTGAATGCCGTAGTTGCCTTGCAGAACGGCGGTTGCGATCGATGCGACCGAGCTTCCCGGCGGCGACATGCCAACCTTCTTGCCGCGCAACTCGGCAAGCGAGCGGATAGGCGAGTCTTCGGGTGCAACGAAAGCGACGTCGGCGGGCTGGGTCGCGAGCACGATGCGCAGCGGCGCGCCTTGCGAAGCGGAGCTGAACACGGCGGAAGCCGGCGCGGCGAAGGCGAAGTCGATTGCGCCGGCCGCGAGCGCCCGGTTCGGCGCATTGACGTCGGCGAAGCGCACGAACTGCACGTCGAGCCCGCGCTGCTGCAGGAAGGGCTTCGCCTCCAGCACCGCCCCAAAGCCAAGGCTCACGCCGCTCGTCCAGTAACCGATCCGGACGGTGTCGGCCAGCGCCGTTTGCGCGGCGCAAGCCGAAGCGGCGGCGACCAGCGCCGTAACGGCTGCCCGCTTGATGTGTCGTGTCATTTGCATGGTGTCATTCCCCGTAGTCAGTGGATTCAGGCCGCGCGCTTCCAGCGGAAGAGGCGGCGTTCGATCGGCTTGAGCACGCCCGCCTCGAGCAGCAGCATCAGCACGACGAGTGTCACGGTCCAGGCGAACACCTGATCCGTTTGCACGAGATCCGCGGCCTGGCGCAGCCTGTAGCCGATGCCGTCCGACGAGCCGATCGTCTCCGCCACGAGCGAGACGCGCCAGCCGAAGCCGAATGCGAGCCGTGCGCCCGCGAAAAAGTGCGGCAGGATGGTCGGCAGGTAGATCTTGCGCATGATCTGCGCGGGCGAAAAACGCAGGCTTCGCGCGAGTTCGACGTGCTGCGTGTCGACGGTCAACGCGCCCTGCCATACGTTGGTCAGGATCAGCGGCATAGCGGTCATGAAGACGACGAATATCGTCGTTGCGTTCGAAATGCCGAACCAGATGATCGCGAACACAGCCCAGATCGCCGACGAGACCGTGTTCACGATTGCCAGCAACGGCTCGAAAAAGCGCGCCGCGCGCGGGCTTGCGCCAAGGGCCACGCCGAGCGGCGCACCCACCGCGGCCGCGAGCGCGAAGCCCGCCAGCACGCGGTAGAGCGTCGCGCCGAGATCGCGGAAGAACGAGGGCGAGTGCAGCAACGCAACGAGCGCGTGCGCAACCTGCCCGGGGCCCGGCATCACGAAGGCCGGCATGCGCCGCGCCGCGATCCACCAGACCCCCACGAGCAGGGCCACGAGCGCCACGCGCTGCGCGGCGAGCGAAACGAAGGAACGGGACAGCAAAGCAGGCATCGAAGGGCCCTGGCGGCGTGCAGTAGTGGATGGCAACAGGCTCATACCAGCAGGCGAAGACGGCGGATCGCTTCCGCGACTTCGGCGTCGGTCGCGCTTCGCGGGCGCGGCAGACTGACGGGCACGATCTCGCGCACGCGGCCGGGGCGCGGCGCCAGCACGATCACGCGGTCGGCGAGCACGATGGCCTCCTCCACGTCGTGCGTGACGAAAAGGATCGTGGTCGGGCGCAGCGCGCGCAGCCGCAACACTTCGGCGTGCATCTGCGCGCGCGTTTGCGGGTCGAGCTTCGAGAACGGCTCGTCCATCAGCAAGATGCCCGGCTCGCTCACCAGGCTGCGCGCGAGCGCCACGCGACTGCGCATGCCGCCCGACAGCTGATGCGGGTGGTGTTCGGCAAACGCAGCGAGACCCACCATGTCGAGCACGGCCGCCGCACGCTCGCGCCGCTCACGGGCCGCAAGACGCGGGCGGGCCGATTCGAGCGCGAACTCCGCGTTGGCTCGCACCGTGCGCCACGGCAGCAGCCGGTCTTCCTGAAACATGTACGAAAGCGACTGCCGCCCATTGCCAGGCGCGACGCGCTCGCCGTGCAGCCACAGTTCGCCCGAATCGGCCCCGGCCAGGCCCGCGACGATGTTGAGCAGCGTGCTCTTGCCGCAGCCCGAGGCGCCGAGCAGCGCCACGATCTCGCCCTGCCCGACGTCGAACCGGATATCGTCCAGCACGCTTAGTGATCCGAAATATTTACCGATGCCGCGCACCGAAATGGCCGCTGTCGTCACCTTCTCAACTCCGCAACGGTATACACGGGCAGCGACGCGCCCGAGCTGGACAAGCTCGCGTAGACCTTCTCCATCGTCATGTCGCGGAACGTTTCGATGTGCCGGCGGGCGATCGTTTCCGCGCGCCGTGCGTCGTTGGTCTCGAATGCGTCGATCATCGAATTGTGGTCGTGACGGATTTCCGGCTTGGTGCCCTGCACGCCGAAGCCGAGCGCGACGAGGCGCGACATCTCGTCCATCAGGTTGGCGAGCGTGTGGTGCAGGCGTACGTTGCCGCTTGCCTGGGCGATCGCGAGATGGAACTCGCGGTTCGCGTCGAGAAAGACGTCGATCTGGTCGGAGAGCTCACGCTCGGGGTAAGGCACGCGGCAAGCGGCTTCCAGCTTGCGCAGCAGCGCGACGTCGACACGCCCGCACGCAAGGCGCGCCGCGAGCGGCTCCAGTTGCACGCGCAGGGCGAAGACCTCTTCGACGTCGCGTAACGTGATCGGCGCGACGCGGTAGCCCTGACGCGGCATGGCGCGAATGAACCCTTCGTGAACGAGCCGCACGAGCGCCACACGGCACGTGCTTTTGCCGATCCCGTAGTGCTCCATCAACTGGCTTTCCGTGAGGGTCGCGCCAGGCATGAAGCGGCACGACAGCACATCGCGGCGGATTCGCCAGTAGGCGTCCTCGCCGCGCAGCGCCGGCAGGTCGCTCTGTTCCGGCTGGCCGGATGCAATGCCAGTTTCGTTCATCTCGCACTCGCCTTCGTGAGCTGCTCACAATTCGTTCTTGAGGCTTCCATGCAAGCATCGTAGTCGTGCAGGGGCGCCTTGATAACGAATAAAACCGACGAATGATGTGCGCAATCGCGATATCGTGAGCGGCTCAGAGATAAGCATCTGACAATATCTTGGTTGTGCCGGCGACGAAACGGACTAAGGTGAGAAGCGCTTTGCCGCGCACGCGCGGCCGTTTCAGCGTATTTCCATTAAGGCACAAGAGACATGTCGATCGACAAGCATGACGACCCCGCTGCAAACCGCCCGCGACGGGCACTGATCAAGCTCGCGTCGCTCGCCGCGACCGGCGCCGCCCTGCGCGGCGTAACGGGAATTGCAGGCGCGGCCGCGCTGGCGCTGCAAAGCGGTACGGCGCGCGCACAAGACGCCAGGGTGCTGCGCATCGGGTTTCAGAAGTACGGCAACTTCGTCGTGCTAAAGGCACGCGGCACCCTGGAAAAGCGGCTGGCGCCGCTCGGCTTCTCGGTCCAGTGGCTGGAGTTCCCGGGCGGCCCGCAGCTGCTGGAAGGGCTGGCCGCGGGCGCGGTGGATGTCGGCACGGTTGGGGAAACGCCGCCCATTTTCGCGCAGGCCGGTGGCGTGGACTTTGTCTATATCGCGAGCGAACCGCCCGCTGCGCAGGGCGAGGCTATCGTCGTGCACCAGGACTCGCCGATCCGTACGAGCGCCGACCTGCGCGGCAAGCGCGTAGCGCTGAACAAGGGCTCGAACGTGCATTATCTGCTCGTCAAAGCGCTCGAGAAGGCCAACCTGAAGTACGAAGAGATTCAGCCAATCTATCTCGCGCCCGCCGACGCGCGCGCCGCATTCACGAGCCGCAGCGTCGATGCATGGGTGATCTGGGACCCGTACCTCGCGGCCATCGAACGCCAGGCCAACGCGCGCTCGATCGCAAACGGTGAGCGCCTCGTGCGCAATACGCAGTACTACATTGCGAGCCGTGGCTTCGCGAACGCGCACGCGCCGATCATCCACGCGCTGCTCGACGAGATCGGCGCGGTGGACACGTGGGCGCGCGACAACGTGCCCGCCGTGGCCACGCAGCTTTCGCCTCTCGTGGGGCTCGATGCGCCGACGCTCGAAGTCGCGCTCAAGCGAGCGGGATACGGCGTGCAGCCCATCGATGCCGCCACCCTCGCCTATCAGCAGCAGATCGCCGACACCTTCTCCGGTCTCAAGCTCATTCCGAAGAAGCTCGTCGTGGCCGACGCGCGCTGGCGCTCGGCCTGAACGCGCCTGCGCCACGAACCGCCGCCATGCGCAGCGGTCGGGGCGCATGGCGCGTGCAGCCCGCTTCAGAAGCCCAGATCCGCACCGCCAGGACCGCCGGCCGGCGCCGTCGCAGCTCCGGCTTTGGGCGCTTCGTGCACGGTCGCGTCGGTCGTGAGCAAGAGGCCCGCCACTGAAGCCGCGTTTTGCAGCGCCGTGCGCGTGACCTTGGTCGGGTCGAGCACGCCCTTCTCGACGAGGTCGCCGTATTCGCCTGTGGCGGCGTCGTAGCCGAAGTTGCCGGAGCCTTCCGCGACACGCGCCGCCACGACGCTCGCCTCTTCGCCGGCATTCGTGACGATCTGGCGCAGCGGCTCCTCCAGCGCGCGCAGCACGATTTTCACGCCCGCTGTCTGGTCGGCGTTGTTGCCCTTCACGTCGAGAATCGCCTGGCGCACACGGATCAGCGCGACGCCGCCGCCCGGCACGATGCCCTCTTCCACGGCCGCGCGCGTGGCGTGCAGCGCGTCGTCCACGCGGTCCTTCTTTTCCTTCACTTCGATCTCGGTCGCGCCGCCCACCTTGATCACCGCCACGCCGCCCGCGAGCTTCGCCACGCGTTCCTGAAGCTTCTCGCGATCGTAGTCGGACGTGGCTTCCTCGATCTGCGCGCGAATCTGCTTCACGCGCGCTTCGATGCCGGCCGCTTCGCCCGCGCCGTCGATCACGGTCGTGCTCTCCTTGCCCACCTCGATGCGCTTGGCCTGCCCCAGCTCCTGCAGCGTGGCCTTCTCAAGCGTGAAGCCCGTTTCCTCCGCGATCACCTGGCCGCCCGTGAGAATCGCGATATCTTCGAGCAGTGCCTTGCGGCGGTCGCCGAAGCCGGGTGCCTTCACGGCAACCGTCTTGAGTACGCCGCGAATGTTGTTGACGACGAGCGTGGCGAGCGCTTCGCCCTCGATGTCCTCGGCGATGAGCAGGAGCGGCCGGCCCGCTTTCGCCACCTGTTCGAGCACCGGCAGCAAGTCGCGAATGTTCGAGATCTTCTTGTCGTGCAGCAGAATGAACGGGTTTTCGAGTTCCGCGATCTGCTTGTCGGGATTGTTGATGAAGTACGGCGAGAGATAGCCGCGGTCGAATTGCAGGCCTTCCACGACGTCGAGTTCGTCGGCGAGCGACTTGCCGTCTTCCACCGTGATCACGCCTTCCTTGCCCACCCGGTCGATTGCCTCGGCAATGCGCTGGCCGATCGACTCCTCGCCATTGGCCGAGATGGTCGCGACCTGTGCGATCTCCTTGCTCGTGGTCGTGGGCTTGCTGATCTTCTTCAGCTCCTCCACGGCCGCCAGCACGGCCTTGTCGATGCCGCGCTTCAAATCGAGCGGGTTGAGCCCGGCGGCCACGTACTTCTGGCCCTCGCGCACGATGGCTTGAGCCAGCACCGTGGCGGTCGTGGTGCCGTCACCGGCCGCGTCGCTGGTTTTCGAGGCGACTTCCTTGACGATCTGCGCGCCGATGTTCTGCAGCTTGTCGCCCAGCTCGATTTCCTTCGCGACCGACACGCCGTCCTTGGTCACGACGGGCGCGCCGAAACTGCGTTCGAGCACGACGTTGCGCCCCTTCGGGCCGAGTGTGACCTTTACGGCGTCGGCGAGCAGATTCACGCCTTCAATGAGTTTGGTGCGGGCGAGGTCGCCGAATACGATGTCTTTGGTTGCCATAGTGATGTTCTCTCAGGTTCCGTTATTGATTCACGACCGCGACGATGTCTTCTTCGCGCAGCACGAGCAGCTCGTTCCCATCGACTTTCACGGTTTGCCCCGCGTACTTGCCGAACAACACGCGGTCGCCCACGTTCAGGTCCGGCGCAATGCGGCGGCCGTCGTTGTCGCGACGGCCCGGACCCACGGCGAGCACCTCGCCCTGATCGGGCTTTTCCGCGGCGCTATCGGGAATGACGATGCCCGACGCGGTGCGGGTTTCCTGGTCGAGTCGTTTGACGATCACGCGATCGTGCAAGGGGCGCAGGCTCATGGGCGGCTTTCTCCGGGGTGTTCTCGATGAGATTGGCACTCGCCACGTGCGAGTGCTGATGGAAAACCCAGTATAGAAAGCGCGCGAGCGGCGCTCCAATAACGAATTGGCAGATGGATATCTCGCGAACGCGCCTATGGATATCGCGGTGACGCGACTCGCGGTTCGATGCCGCAGCGATGGAGGGGATGAAGGGGATGGAGGCGATGGTTGCGCGGGCACCGGTCAAGCCGCGCAACAAGGAGAAAACGCGGGGCGCATGCGCCCCGCGTTTTGTTATTGACGTGGCGCCAGAGCACGCACGACAGACACCAGCGCATCGACCTCGTCACAGGTGTTGTAGAACGCAAGCGAAGGCCGCACGCTCGCTTCGAGACCGAAACGCCGCAAGATCGGCTGTGCGCAGTGGTGCCCGGCGCGTACGGCAATGCCTTCCCGGCTCAACGCCTGCCCGACCTCCTCAGTCGTATAGCCCTTGAGCACGAACGAGAGCACGCTCGCCTTATCGCGCGCCGTACCGACGAGACGCACGCCTGGCACCGGCGCGAGCACACTCGTTGCGTACGCAAGCAAGTCGTGCTCATACCGGGCGATATTCTCGATGCCGATACGGCTCACATAGTCGAGCGCCGCGCCGAGACCCACTGCATCCGCGATATTGCCCGTGCCCGCTTCGAAGCGCGCGGGCGCACCATGAAACACCGTCTTTTCGAACGTGACGTCCTGGATCATGTTGCCGCCGCCTTGCCACGGCGGCATGGCTTCAAGCACCTCGCGTTTGCCGTACACGACGCCAATGCCGGTCGGACCGTAAATCTTGTGGCCGGAAAACACGAAGAAGTCGGCGTCGAGCGCCTGCACGTCCACGCGCATGTGCGAGATCGACTGGGCGCCGTCGACGAGCGCTTTCGCGCCCGCGCGATGTGCGAGTTCCACGATCTCCTGCACCGGCACCACGGTTCCGAGCGCATTCGAGACCTGCGTCACCGCAACGATCTTCGTGCGGTCGTTGAGCAGCTTGCGATACTCGTCGAGCAACACCTGGCCCGAATCGTCGACGGGAATCACGCGCAGCTTCGCGCCCTTGAGCGCCGCGAGCTGCTGCCACGGCACAATATTCGCGTGATGCTCCAGATGCGAGACGACGATCTCGTCGCCCTCGCCGACATTCTGCACGCCCCAGCTCTTGGCGATCAGATTGATCGCCTCGGTCGTGCCTCGCACGAACACGATCTCCTCGGGCGACGCAGCGCCGATGAAGCGCTGCACCGTTTTGCGTGCATGCTCGTAGGCGTCGGTTGCACGCGCGGCCAGTGCATGCGCGGCGCGGTGAATGTTCGAGTTCTCGTGCGCATAGAAGTACGCGAGACGATCGATCACGGCCTGAGGCTTGTGCGTCGTGGCGGCGTTGTCGAACCAGATCAGCTGTTTGCCGTTCACCCGCTCCTGCAGGATCGGGAAGTCGCGGCGTACGGCGTTGACGTCGAAAGGCGGATGAGCGCCGCGCAGCAGGTCGCCCTGTGCGGCGCCGCCAGTGCGTGTGCCGGGCGCGACGTCCTCTCTTGCGTCGAGGAAGTATCGCGCAGGGCCGTCCTGGCCATTGGTGTCCCGTCGATTGAGCGCGAGCAGTTCACGCAGCGCGTCTTCGCCTGGCAGTCCGAATGTCTCCGGTGTGGCAAGGCCTCGCGAAGGCACCTCGATTTCCTGCCCCTCCCGACTCCAGCCGTGCGTGGCCGATTGCGTGAAATAGAACGGCGAGCGCTCGATGGGCGCAACTGCGGCCGGAACCGGCTCCTCCGCTGCATACGCCTGCGGTACGCCGAGCAGCGCGCCGCCCACGCGTGGCTCCAGCGCGGGCGCGATTGCGACGGCGTTGTCCGGCAGGCCGTTTGCCGCCGCCGCATGCGGTGCGAGCGCCGGTGCGCGGTTGCCGAGCGAGAGCACGTGAGTCGGTGCGGAAGGCGCGAGGTTCGCGCCTGGCACCTTGCCCTGCGGCGGCGAGAGACCCGGCACGCCCGTGCCTGTGCCGGCCGGTCCCGCGAGCGGCGAGCCCGCGGGCGCCGGATTGCTGACCGAGGCGAGTATCGGTGCGGCCGCGGGCAACGCCGACGGCACGCCGCCCACGGCGCCGCTGCCCGCCGCGACTTCGGGTGCGCCCGCACTGCCCGGCAGCGAGTTGAAGAACTCGTTGGCGAGCCGCGCGAGCGTAGCGGGGTCCGGCAGACCACCCGGCAGCGGCGCGCGCCCTGCCGCTTGCGGCAATGCCGCGGGATTAGCGGTAGGTGTCTGGATAGTCATGGTACTTGCCGATCTCCACGTCATCGAGGACAGCCAGCGCGTCCGGCGAGTGGACGGCCAATGAGCAATACAGCGAGATCAGGTACGACGCGATCGCCTGATTGTTGATCCCCATGAAGCGCACCGAAAGCCCCGGTCCCTGCTCGCCCGCCACACCCGGCTGATAAAGGCCCACCACGCCCTGGCGCTTGTCGCCTACACGCAGCAGCAGGATCTTCGTCTTGCCGTCGGCGACCGGCACCTTGTCGGACGGAATCAGCGGAATGCCGCGCCACGTGAGGAACTGCGAGCCGAACAGGCTGACCGTCGGCGGCGGCACGCCGCGCCGCGTGCATTCGCGGCCGAACGCGGCGATCGCCAGCGGATGCGTGAGAAAGAACGCGGGTTCCTTCCACACTTTCGTGAGCAGTTCGTCGAGGTCATCGGGCGTCGGCGCACCGGTCAGCGGGAAGATGCGTTGCTCTTCCTCGACGTTCGCCAGCAGGCCGTAGTCGGGATTGTTGATGAGCTGGCTTTCCTGCAGTTCCTTGATCGTCTCGATCGTGAGGCGCAGCTGCTCCTTGATCTGGTCGTGCGGGCTGCTATAGAGATCGGAAATGCGCGTGTGAACGTCGAGCACGGTGCTCACCGCATTGAGGAAGTACTCGCGCGGCTGCTCCTCGTATGGCACAAAGGTCGTGGGCAGCGTGCCTTCGTCCTCGCGCGCGGTGCAGGCGGCTCGCACTGCTTCGGGATCCTTAACGCGATTCAGACGGTAAATGCCGGCTTCGACAGGCACCCATTGCAGCAGGTGCGTGAGCCAGCGCGGCGTGATCGTGGAGAGCTGCGGGACGGTCTTGGTGGCATTCGCCAGTTGCCGCGCGGCATTATCGCCAAGCGCGGTCTGGCCGCTCAGAGTCGTGGACATGAATGAAGGCTCCGGTTACTTATAACGAAAACTGCTTTGCTTATGAAGACGGCCGATTATGAGGAGAGCCATTCTCCGCTTCAACCGGCTATAGACATCAGGCGGAAACAGGCGGCATCAAGCGCAATGGCGCGACGCTGCGCGAAGCATGCGACGCCATTCCAGGCGCGAGTGCCCGTCCGAAAAGACATGCAATCAGGGAGACAGTGGAATGCCCGGCAGCACAGTGGCATGGACCGCGCCCCCGGCGCCGCCGGCAAGCAGGTCGCCGATATCCACGCCTAGCGCGCGAGCGAGCTTCTCCGCCGTGACGATGGATGCGATGGCCGCGCCACGCTCGATTTCGCCGACGTAGGTCCGATTCAATCCCGCATGCTCGGCGAGCCGCTCCTGCGACCACGCATGCGCTTCGCGCAGCCGCCGCACCGAGGCCCCGAAGTCGTGAACGATGGCGCTCATCGCGAGGCGCCCGCCGCAAGCGCAACCGGCGCGGCTGCGCCGGGCTCTGCCGTTGCGACCGCCGCCGGCGCGCGTGTTTCGTGGCGCGAGATGGCCTGCGTCACGTGCGCACCTGGCGGCACGCTCTCGGTCAGCCAGACGTTGCCGCCGATCACCGCGGCGCGCCCGAGGGTGACGCGCCCGAGTATCGTCGCGCCCGCGTAGATGACGACGTCGTCCTCGACAATGGGATGGCGTGCCAAGCCCTTTTCGAGGTTGCCGGCCGCATCGCGCGGAAAGCGCTTCGCGCCGAGCGTCACCGCCTGATAGACACGCACACGCTCGCCGATGACCGCTGTCTCGCCGATCACGACACCCGTGCCGTGATCGATGAAGAACGCGCTGCCGATCTGTGCGCCTGGGTGGATGTCGATGCCTGTGGCCGCGTGTGCGAGCTCCGAGATAATGCGCGCGAGCAGCGGCAAGCCGAGCCGGTACAGCTCATGTGCAAGCCGGTGATGCGTGATGGCAAGCACACCGGGGTAGCAGAGCAGCACTTCGTCCACGCTCCCTGCGGCGGGATCGCCGTTGAAGGCGGCGAGCACGTCGGTGTCGAGCAGCGAGCGGATGGCGGGCAGGCGCTGCGCGAACGCGCGCACCGCGGTCAGCGCGCGCGCATCGATCTCGTCCGGGGCGGTTTCCGCGTGCCGCGCCTTGTAGCGCAGTTCGAGCCGCGCCTGCGCGAGCAATGCATGCAGCGCCGCGTCGAGCGCGTGGCCCACATAAAAGTTTTCGCTCTCCTGGCGCAGATCCGGCGGCCCGAGCCGCATGGGAAACAGCACGCCCTTGAGCGTCTCGACGACTTCGGCCAGCGCCTCGCGCGCCGGCAGATCGCGGCCACCGGGCTCCAGCGCCCGCCGCTGCAGTTCGCGCCATTGTTGCCGCACGCCCTGCAGCGCGTCGACGATTTCAGCCACATGAAATACGGTCACGCCAGTTCTCTCTTCGTTGTTCGCATCAATGATCCGGCGAGCGGGTGCGCAACCGGGGCTGCTTTCGCCCTGTCTAGTCCTGCACCCACGGCAGGCCATGAAAACGCCAGCCGTTATGCAAGCCGCGATGCCCCGCATCGTCCAGTTCGCCTTCGAAGCCTTCGGCTACGTTGAAGACATGCGCAAAGCCCGCTTTGGCGGCGGCTTCGGCAGCCTGCGCCGAGCGGTTGCCGCTGCGGCACAGCAGCAAGACCGCGGCGGCCTTGCCGGTCTTCGCCTCTAGCTCGCGCACGAAGCGCGGATTACGCGTCAGGCTCGTGCCGGTCGCCCAGGCCACGTGCAAGGTGTCGGGCACGTGGCCGACGAACTTGCGCTCCTCGCCGGTGCGCACATCCACGAGCACCGCCTCGCCCGCCTGATGGAGCGCCCACGCCTGCTGCGCAGTCACGCTGCCCGCATACGGCAAACCGGCCGCCCGCGCGGCGCCAAGCGCGGCTTCGAGATCCGCGTGCAACGGCTTTTCCTGCAATGCCACTGTCATCAGTGCCTCCATGTAATGTTGGCGGCACATCAGGCCCTTTGGGAGAAGCTGCCGCCTTTAGACATCAGGAATTCACTATGCGGGCAAGGCGGCGCGCGTCCAACCAATTAAAAATGCTATCCAAATGGGCATACGCTTCACATGCAATTACGCCAGTTCAGCGGTGATCGCAGACGGCTTGTGCATCGCGAACCTTCGGCGCGACACCGTCAGCCGGTCAGCGGCCAATCACTACTCCACGGGAATCCACGGAGCGGTCGCCGCGTTGCTCGTGCGGAATGCCGGAAACTTCGTCCCCAGTTCGGCGATCGTGCGGATATCGTTCTTCACGAGATCGTCGCGCGTAACGAGCGTGGGCTTCACGACGATCTGATGGGCGAGCGGCTGCCCGGCCACGGCGATTGCCGCGGCGCGCACCGACACCGCGCCCACGACAGCGGGATTCGTCGCGGCCGTGGCCACCCACGCGCTGTTGGGCGCGCGAATCGCCTCGATGTCGGCGGTCGAGATGTCCGCACTGTAGATCCGCAGCTTGTCGCCGAGATTCGCCTCGTTCGCCGCGAGATTGGCGCCGCGCGCGAACTCGTCATACGGTGCGATCACCACGCGGATATCCGGATGGGCGCGATAGGCGGCCGCCGCCTGATTCGCCACGGACTGCGCAATCGGATTGTCCACGGTGCCCCAGCGCGCTTTTTCCTGAACCCCCGGATGCTCGCGCTTGAACGATTGCCACACCGCGTCGCGGCGATCGAGCGGTGCAAATCCCGCCACGTAGACGTAGCCGGCGGAAAACGCCTTGCCGTTATCCTTCACGGCCTGCGCAAGCAACAGCGATGCGAGATCGCCGTCGCTCTGCTCGATCTGCGGGACCTTGGGGTTCGCGAGATTGACGTCGAACGCAATGACCTTGATGCCCTTGTCGAGCGCCTGCTGCACGACGTCGCCCAGCGACTCGGGCAGGCCATGATTGACGATGATCGCGGACACGCCGAGATTGATGGCCTGCTGGATCTGGTCGCGCTGCTGCGCCGCGTCCTGACGCCCTTCATAAATGCGCAGATCGATGCCGAGCGCCTTCGCCTGCTTCTGTGCGCCCGCCTCGTAGGCCTGGAAGAAGTCGCCCTCGGAAATGTAGTTGACCAAAGCGACCTTGACGCCGCCTTTGTCGAACGGCGCGGGCGCGCCCTTCAGCGCCTCGGCGTGCGCAGCGAGCGAGCCAACAAGGCTCGCAGCGCAGAGCGCGAATGCGCCAAGCGCGCGGCGCGCCGAAGGACGGCGGCGTGATGCGCCGTTGTGAATGAGCTGATGAATCGATGTCTTCATGACGTTCCCGTTGTGTGTGTCTGGATCAATTCCAGGCGTGACGCGCCGGCTTCACGCCGTTGAGGTAGTAATTCCCGACGAGGTGATACTTCCAGCGCACCGGGTCATGCAGCGTGTGTGTGCGTGCATTGCGCCAGTGGCGGTCGAGATTGTGGACACTGAGCGTCGCCTGGGTGCCCGCCAGCTCGAACAGCTTCTCCCCTGCTAGCAGGGCGATTTCCGTCGTCAGCACCTTCGCCTCTCCCACGGCGACAGAGGCGCGCGCCACATCCTCTTCCGTCGTCGCACCCTGTGCCGCGAGTTCGTCGAGCACGCGCGCCGCGCGTTCGAGCAACGCCTCAGCCGCATGCAGCTGGATATGCAGATGGCCGACCTCACGGATCGTCAGCGGATCGTCGCTCGCGCGCTCGACACCGCTGTCGACCCACGGCCGGGTGCGCGCACGCACGAACGCGAGCGTGTCGTCGATCGCGGCGCGGGCAATGCCCGCATCGATCGCGGCCTGGATGATCTGCGAGACCGGACCATTGAGCGTGGGCTGCTCGGAAACACGATGCGCGGGCAACACGAGACTGGCCGGCACGCGAACGCTTTCGAGCGTGACGGTGCCGCTCGCGGTGGTGCGCTGGCCAAAACCGGACCAGTCGTCAACCACGCTGAGCCCTTGCGTGCCTCGCGGAATATAGGCGAGCCATCCCCTGCGGTCCTCGTCGAGTCCGAGCACGGGCACGAAATGGGCAAATAGCGCACCCGTCGAATAGAACTTGGTGCCGTCGACCACGTAGTGGTCCCCGTCACGGCGCACCCGTGTTTTCAGGTCGAGCACATGCTTCGTGCCCTTCTCCGAGAAACCGTTGCCGAAGCGCTTGCCGGCGAGCACCTGGCCGAACAGACCACGCTTTTGCTCCTCGGTGCCCGTTAGCGCGATCACGTCGACGAGACCGAAGTGGTTCTGCGGCAGTTGCCCGAGCGACGCGTCCGCGGCGGCAATGAGCTTGACCACTTCACTTAGGGTAACGAAAGAAACGCCAGCGCCGCCGTATGCCTTCGGCACCGTGATGCCCCACAGGCCCGAGCGCGAAAACCACTCGACTTCTTCATGCGGCAAACGCCGCTCGCTATCGCGCAGCGCGGCGCCCTCGGCCAGCCGTGCGGCCAGTTCCTTTGCAACCGCTATCGCCTCGCTGTCCGTGGCGATGACATGTGCGGCTTCGGTTGCGGGTGTGGCACCCTGTGCCGCGATGTCTGCCAGTGTCTCTGCCATGTTGTGCTCCGCTCGATCAGGTTGTATGACTCGCAAACCAGAAAATAAAATCTGCCGGCCTTCGGATGGCGTCAGTCACGGCCTTGCGTCCTGCGGCCGACGCTGAACGTAAATGCCAGCGCCACGACCAGCAACGCACCTTTGATGAAGTCCTGGAGGTAGTAAGGCGCGTTGAGCATCGTGAGACCGTTGAGCAGCACGCCAACGAACACGGCGCCGACGACCGTGCCCGGCACGTTGGGCCGCTTCGCGCCCCACACTGCGTAGCCCACGAGTGCCGCCGCCACCGCGTCGAGCAGCAACGAATGCCCAGCGCTCACGTCGCCGCGACCAACGCGCGCGGCAATGAGCAGTCCGCCGAGTGCCGCGATCGTCGCCGAAGCGACATACGCGCCCATCCGGTAACGGGCCGTGGGCGCGCCCGCCAGTCGCGCCGCGTTCTCGTTGCCGCCGATGGCATAGATCACGCGACCCCACCGCGTCGAGCCCATGACGGCCGAAACGAGCACGGTCAGCACGAGCAGCACGAGCACGGGAACGGGCACCACCTCGAAGAAGCGTGCGCGTCCGAGCGCGAGAAACGCAGCCGGAAACATGCCGCTTGCTTCGGTGCCGTCCGGCAGGATCGTGCCTGTGGCCAGAGAACGGCCGCCCGTCGGAATCAGTTGCAGCCCGGCGAGCAGGAAGAGCGTGCCGAGCGTCGCAAGCTGGTCCGGCACATGCAGGCGCGTGATGAGCAGGCCGTTGAACAGCCCCGCCGCGACGCCAAGCGCGAGACACGCGAGCACGGCCTCCCAGGTGCTGCCGTGCCACACCACGAGCACGTAGCTCGCGGCCATCTGCGCGGAGGCGGCGACGCTCCCCACCGAAAGATCGAAGCCGCCAGCGGCGAGCGTGATCGTCACACCGATGCCGAGCAACGCAACGATCGATACGGCCTGCAGGATGCTGAACAGGTTGGCGATGTTCAGAAACGCCGGTTCACGTACCGTGAAAATCACCACGAGCGCAGCGAGCACGATCAGCAGCCCGGCGCGTTCGAGCGCGACGAAAAGGCCGCGGCGATACTGCGCAGTCTCGTGACGGGCGGGAGAGTCTTCGGAGGCGAGTGTCGGCGTGACGGATCTCATGATTCAGTGGGCGAGGTGGGAGACTGTGGAGTCCTGATGATCGATCGCGCCGCGATCGAACGAAACGATGCGGTCGGCGACTTCGTGCGCCTCTTCGAGGTCGCTGACGAAAACGAGCGTCGCGCGACCGGCCGCGCGATGACGCAATGTGGCAGCGATATCGGCTCTAGCTCCCGCATCGACGCCCTGAAACGGCTCGTCGAGCAGGAGCAGCCTCGCGGGCTCGGCGTGCCAGCGCGCAAGCAGCACCTTCTGCTGGTTGCCGCCCGACAGCCGTGAGACGCGGTCGTCCGGTCCCGAGCAGCGAATGCCGAACGCCTTGATCGCGTTGCGCGCCTCGGCGTGCTCGCGTTCGTGCGGCAACGCGCCGCCGCGCCGCCAGCGCGACAAGAACGGGAAGCTGATCGTGCCGGCGATCGATGCAAACGCAACCGTGTCGGGAAAGAGCGATGTGCGCCAGCGGTCTTCGCCCGCGAGAAATACGCCTGCGCGAATCGCCTCTGCGGGCGTGCGCGGCGCCCAAGGGCGCCCGTAGAGTTCCATCTGGCCCGCTGCCGCTCGCAGCGCGCCGAAAATCACCTGCGCGAGCCGCGACTTGCCCGCCCCGACCGGGCCGACAATTGCGACGATCTCGCCCTGCGCCACCTCGAGATCGAATGCATCGCAACCCGGCGCGAGACGCAGACCGCGCAACCGCAGCGCGGGCTGCACCGATTGCGCACCGGCCAGCCGCGTGTGAGGCGAGGTTCGCGCCGCCGCCAGCGGCCGGCCGATCATCGCTTCGAGCGCAGCGTCGTAATCCACCGGCGCGTGCTGCTCACCGACAATGCGGCCATCGCGCAGGATCGAAACGCGTGAAGCGAGCCTTCGGAGGTCGCCCAGCCGGTGCGAGACGAGCAACACTGCTACGCCCTCGGCCCGCAGGTCTTCGACGAGCGCGTAAAGCCGCTGCGCCTCGCTTGCAGAAAGGCTGGCCGTCGGCTCGTCGAGGATCAGCAGGCGCGGGCGCGAAGCCAGTGCACGCGCGATCACGACGCGTTGCTGCCCGGCAAGCGAAAGCGAGCCGAGCGGCGCGTCGAGATCGGCTTCGAGCGCCACGCGCGCGGCCAATGCGCGCGCGCGTTCCCGGCGCGCGGCCCGCGGCGTCCACCAGTGCGCGTGGCCGTCACACAGCGCGTCGAGCAACAGATTGTCGGCAATCGACAGCGCGGGCACTACCGCGTCGGCAATGCTTTGATGCACCGTGGCGACGCCCAGGCGCTTCGCTGCCTGCGGTGAAGCGGGCGCGTAAGGTTTCCCGCCAAGCGTGAGCGAGCCTTCGTCGGGCAGGTTCACGCCGCTCAGGATCTTTACGAACGTCGATTTGCCCGCCCCGTTCGCGCCCATCAGCGCGACGACCTCGCCCGCGCGGATGGAAAAGTCGAGCCGCGATAGCGCAACGGTTGCGCCAAAGCGCCTGGTGATCGCATGAGCAGTCAGAATCGGAGCGGACATCGCAGCGTACGCGTTCGCGCATCAAAGGTTGGCATTGGCACTCATCCTAGCGACGCGCGGCAGTCAGCCAAACGAAGCGATGCTCATATTCATGCGCCCCCGATTGATAAGGGAAACTACATAACAGCTTCCGCGCAGCGCTTCCGCGATGACAGCGCAATCGCTGTCATCGCGCGGCGCGCCTCCACGCAAATCCGGCAAACCGATATCGATTCGACAATCGGTTATTGGAGTGGCGTCACACGCCTTCCTATACTCATCCTCTTCGTCCCGTGCCAACGGGCGCGCATGCTGCCTCAAACGGCTACGCGGCCCTTGCCTCGCGCAGTGTTGTTACCCCTCATTCGAGAACGAAAGCATGAGTTCATCGCGATCCGACGACACACTCTCCAGCGGCGCCGATTACGAAGCCCTCGCCGCCCGGTTCCTCCCCGCCTTCGCGGAAATCGCCGATGATGCCGCCGAGCGCGATCGCACACGCCGCCTGCCGCATGAAGCGGTCGCCCTGCTCAAGAAAGCGGGCTTCGGCGCCGTACGCGTTCCCGCTTGTCACGGCGGCGCAGGCGCCTCGATCGAGCAACTGTTCCGCCTGATCATCGAACTGGCGGCGGCCGATTCTAATTTGCCGCAGGCGCTGCGCGGCCACTTCGCCTTTGTCGAAGACAGGTTGAATGCGCCGGCGGACGAGGACCAGCGCGCCTGGTTCGATCGTTTCGCGGGCGGGCAGTTGGTTGGCAATGCGTGGACCGAAGCCGGCGATGTCGCGCTCGGCCAGATCAACACGAAGGTGAGCCGCCGCGATGGCGGGTTCGTGCTGAACGGCGCGAAGTATTACAGCACCGGCAGCCTCTACGCGGATTGGATCGACGTCTTCGCGCAGCGTGACGACGACGGCAGCGACGTCATCGTCGCGGTGAATGTGCACCAGCCCGGCGTGATTCGTGAAGACGACTGGGACGGCTTCGGCCAGACGACGACCGGCAGCGGCACCACCGTGTTCCGGAACGCCGAGGTGCACGCGCGCCATGTCATCGACTTCGGCCGCCGTTTCAAGTATCAGACCGCCTTCTATCAGCTGTTTCATGTCGCCACGCTCGCGGGCATTGCGCAAGCCGCGCAACGCGACGCCGCCGCGCTCGTGCGCAGCCGCAAACGCATCTACAGCCACGGCAACGCCGGGCGCGCGAGCGACGACGCGCAGATCCAGCAGGTGGTGGGCGAGATCGCGTCGTGGGCCTATGGCGCACGGGCCGTGACCTTGCAGGCCGCGCAGGCGGTGCAGCGCGCGTACGAGGCACGCTTTGGCGGCGACGACGAAGCCGAGCGCGCGGCGAACGTGGAGGCCGAAATCGCCTCGGCGCAGAGCCAGCTCGTCGCCTCCGAGTTCGCGCTGCGCGCCGCGACGCATCTGTTCGACGCGCTCGGCGCCTCGGCCATCCGCGCAGACCACGCGCTGGACCGGCACTGGCGCAATGCACGCGCCGTGTCGTCGCACAATCCGCTCGTCTACAAAGCGAAGATCGTGGGCGACTGGACCATCAACGGCACTGAGCCGACCTTTGTCTGGCAAATCGGCAACGGACCGAAACGCGGGAGCCAATGACCATCATGAGCAAAACCATCCGTTTCAATGCCTTTGAAATGAACTGCGTGGCGCATCAGTCGCCGGGCCTCTGGACGCATCCGCGCGACCGCTCCTGGCAATACAAGGACCTCGCCTACTGGACCGATCTCGCGAAGATCCTCGAGCGGGGGGTGTTCGACGCGATCTTCATCGCGGACGTGATTGGCTACTACGACGTTTACAAAGGCAGCAACTATCACGCGCTTCACCAGGCCGCGCAGATCCCGGTGAACGATCCCTTGCAGCTCGCCGCGCCCATTGCGATGGTCACGTCGCACCTGGGCATTGGCATCACCGCCTCCACGAGCTTCGAGCACCCGTACACGTTTGCGCGCCGCCTCTCGACCGCCGATCACCACACGCAAGGGCGCCTCGCCTGGAACATCGTGACGTCGTATCTCGAGAGCGGCGCGAAGAACATCGGGCAAGGCGGCCTGCGCGACCACCACGACCGCTACGAAGTCGCGACCGAATACGTGGAAGTGCTCTACAAGCTGTTCGAGGGCAGCTGGGAAGATGACGCCGTGGTGCGCGACCGCGAACGACACGTGTTCACGCATCCGGAGAAAGTGCACGAGATCGGTCACAAGGGCAAATACTTCGAAGTGCCAGGCTATCATCTTTGCGAGCCTTCGCCGCAGCGCACGCCGGTGCTGTTCCAGGCGGGCGCATCCGGTCCAGGCAAGACGTTCGCGGCGCAGCATGCGGAATGTGTGTTCGTCGCCGCGCTCTCGCAGGCCCAGCTGCGCGACTACGTCGCGGATGTACGCCGCCAGGCAGCGCTCGCCGGACGCGATCCGCACAAGCTGTTGATCTACAACCTCGTCACCGTGATCGTCGACGAGACCGACGCAAAGGCATTGGCGCGCTTCGAGGAGTACCAGCGCCATGTCTCCTATGACGGCTCGCTCGTGTTCATGTCGGGCTGGACCGGCATCGACTTCGGCCAGTACCTGCCGACCGACACCGTGAAACGCGTGCAGACGAATGCCATTCACTCCGCCGTCGATCATCTTTCAGGCGGCGACAAAACGTGGACGATCGAGGCGCTGGCGCGGTGGGGCGGCATCGGCGGAATGGGGCCCGTGTTCGTGGGCTCCGCCGCGACGGTAGCCGACATTCTTCAGAAGTGGGTCGAGGCCACGGGCGTAGACGGCTTCAACCTGGCCTACGCGGTCGCGCACGAGACGTTCGAGGACATCGTGAACCTTCTCGTTCCCGAGTTGCAGCGGCGCGGCGTGTACCCACGCGACTATGCGCCGGGCACGCTGCGCGAAAAGCTGTTCGGCGCCGGCGCCCGGTTGCCCGACGAGCATCCCGCGGCGCGCTTTCGCGATATCGAACGCGTGAAGCGCGAACTCGCGGCGCGCGCCAGTGAACCGGGCACCGTTCAAACGCCGGAAGACGCGGTCGCTGCGTTGCCGCACGAATAGGCAGATCGCGTACGCCAGCACTGCCGCTTCGTCCGTCGCTGCGACCCATCCGTCGTTATATTCCGCTACAGCATATGCATAGCGAATGTGGCTGTTTTGCAGCCACGCGCGCGCCTCGTAGAATCGGTCCGCTCTTCGATGACCACGCTACTGAACCTTTAACTATTCCTCTTCGATCATGAAAGCCATCCGCTCCGTTCTCGTTGCCGCGCTCCTGTCGGCCATTGCCGCCGTACCCGCCCTCGCCGCCGATGACCTCGCACAAGTCAAGACGTCCGGGGTGTTTCGCGTCGGCACCGAAGGCACGTACGCACCGTTCACTTACCACGACGAAACAGGCAAGCTGACGGGCTTCGACGTCGACATTGCAACGGCCATCGCACAGCGGCTCGGCGTGAAGCCACAATTCGTCGAGGGCAAGTGGGACGGCCTGATCGCCGGCCTCGACGTCAACCGCTATGACGCGGTGATCAACGAGGTTTCGATCACGGACGCGCGCAAGGTCAAGTACGATTTTTCGACGCCGTATATCTCGACGCATGCGGTGCTGATCGTGCGCTCGGACAATACGAACATCCACTCCTTCGACGACCTCAAAGGCAAGAAGTCGGCCAATACACTGACCAGCAACTTCGGCAAGCTCGCGGCATCGCACGGCGCCGATGTTGTGCCGGTGCAGGGCTTCAACGAATCGATCGATCTGCTGACCTCGGGCCGCGTGGACGCCACCGTAAACGACTCGCTCTCGTTCCTCGACTTCCAGAAGCACAAGCCCGACGCCAAACTCAGGATCGCAGCCACCGACACCTCCTCCGCCGACGACCAGTCCGGCGTGCTGCTCCGCAAGGGCAACCCCGAGCTGGTCGCGGCAGTCGACAAGGCGCTCGCGGACATCAAGGCCGACGGCACCTACGCCAAAATCTCCCGGAAGTACTTCGGCAAAGACATTTCGCAATAAGGCGGACTGAACGATGCCTGCATGGCTGCATCTGATGGCGCAATCGTTGTGGCCACTGCTCTACGCGGGACTGGTGTTTACCGTCCCGCTCACGCTGGCCTCCTTCGCAATCGGCATGGCGCTTGCGTTCTGCGCGGCGCTCATACGCCTGTTCGGACAGCGCTGGGCGGTCGCCGCCGTGCGCTTCTATATCTGGCTCTTTCGCGGCTCGCCGCTGCTCGTGCAGCTGTTCGTCATCTTCTACGGATTGCCCAATGTGGGCATCGTGTTCGATCCGTTGACGGCGGCGATCATCGGTTTTTCGCTCAACGTCGGCGCCTATAACGCGGAAGTCATTCGCGGCGTGATCGAATCCATTCCGCGCGGGCAGTGGGAAGCGGCCTATTCGATGAACATGACGCGCGCGCAGGCGTTGCGCCGCGCCATCCTGCCGCAGGCGATCCGCGTGGCATTGCCCGCCCTCTCGAACTCGTTCATTTCGCTCGTGAAGGACACTTCGCTCGCGGCGGTGCTGACCGTGCCGGAAATCTTCCAGGCTGCCCAGCGCATCGCGGCCGTGACTTACGAACCCCTGATTCTCTATACCGAGGCCGCGTTGATCTACCTGGTGTTCAGTTCCGTGCTCTCGCAGGCGCAGGGCCGCCTCGAAGCGCGCTACGGCCGCCACGCCTTGTTTTCGGTGGGGCGCTGATGATCCGTATCGAGCAAATTCACAAGTCGTTCGGCGAGCATCAGGTTCTCGCAGCCATCGACCTGACGCTCAAACCCGGCAGCGTCACCGCGCTGATCGGACCTTCTGGCAGCGGCAAGAGCACGCTCCTTCGCTGCATCAACTTGCTGGAAGTCCCCGACTCGGGCGCGTTGAACGTGGGCGACGCCCGCGTGGAATTCGGCCCGCGCCGCCGGCTCTCTCACGGCGAAATCGCGTCGGTTCGTAGACACACCGGCATGGTATTCCAGAACTTCCAGCTATTTCCGCACCTGAGCGTTATCGAGAACGTGATGGAAGGACTGCTGACGGTCCTGAAGTGGGACAAGGATCGCGCCCGCGAGCGCGCGGCCACACTTCTCGCGAAGGTCGGAATCGCGCAGAAGGCCGACGCGTGGCCGTCCACGCTGTCGGGCGGGCAGCAGCAGCGCGTGGCCATTGCACGCGCGCTCGCCCCCTCACCCCAGGTATTGCTCTGCGACGAGCCGACCTCGGCGCTCGACCCCGAGCTTTCCGCCGAAGTCGTGGAGGTGCTCAGGCAGCTCGCGCTGGAGGGTACGACCATGCTGATGGCAACGCATGACCTGCGACTCGCGGCTTCCGTCGCGCACGACGCGGTCTTCCTCAAGGATGGCGCGATCGTCGAAGCCGGACCGTCCAGCGAACTCTTCTCACGCCCGCGCGATGCGCGCACGGCGCGCTTCGTCTCCACGCTCACGCAAGCGCAGCCGGTATTCTGAGCCTACGCGGCACATCACCTCGCCGCCCGCTGGCCGCGCTGATCGATCCACAGGCGCGCCCATCGTGAGGCATACGCGATGGCGTGATCGGGCTCGAAGAAATAATCGAGCGCCTCGAAAGAAAACGACGTTTCAAGCGCAGGCGCCCTGTTCTCGATGGTCAGGTTCGCCGCATAGAGTCCGCTTGGCAGCGCATGCGCGGACGGTTCGACGTGATATCCCTTGTATCGCATGTAGGTTCCCGTGAAAGCAGGCGCGGACACGAGCGTCCGCGGCACTTCATGCTAGTGCGCGAAACGCGCGCAGCCAAAGAATGCTTTGGCGTTAGCAAATCAGCGTAGGCGCCACTTCGTCATCACGATTCGCTTCGCTCGCCGCGCGGTGCGATTCGACACAAAGCAGATATGGATTGCGCAAATCGTTATTTCCCGGCGGCGCAGATTCGGGATTACGCTGGGCCCCGATGTCGTCTGCGTGCATTCGCATCGCTGCAAAGCGGGCAGATCGTGGCGCAAGTCATGCATCGCATGATAAGGATTGCATACGATCTGATAACGCCGCCATCTGCATGCGAACCCTCCTCACCCCAAGCGAAATCCACACTTCGATCCGTACGGAGACCGATTCATGGCCGCACTGCCCGGTTCCAGCCCCGCTCCAACCGCCCAAACCACCCCAACCACCCCGAACGCGCAACGCCGCAAATGGCTGCGTGCGGCTGGCGCAACGGCGCTGGGCGCCCCGGTTCTGACGCTCGGCCGCAAGGCCTGGTCGGCGCCGCCGCTTAAACCGTTCACGTTTGCGTGGGCGCCGAACGGGTTTTGCCTCACGCCCGTCGCCGTCGCGCAGGAGCAGGGATTCTTCGAGAAGAACGGGCTGAAGGTCGACCTCGTCAGCTACGCAGGCTCGAACGACCAGTTGCTGCAAACGCTTTCCACCGGCAAGGCAGACGCCGCCGTCGGCATGATTCACCGCTGGCTCAAACCGCTGGAAGCAGGGTTCGACGTCAAGATCATCAGCAGCGTGCATGGCGGGTGCGTGCGCCTCATCGGTTCGAGCGCGGCGGGTGTGACGTCGCTCGCCTCGCTCAAAGGCAAGACCGTGGGCGTGAGCGACCTCGCCTCGCCCGGCAAGAACTTCTTCGCCATCCTGCTGCTCAAGCACGGCATCGATCCGGACCGCGACGTGAACTGGCGGCAATATCCCGCCGACCTGCTGGACGTCGCGGTGCAAAAGGGCGAGATTCAGGCCATCGCCGACGGCGACCCGAATCTCTATCTGCTCGAGCGGCAACGTCCGGGCGCCTATACGCATCTCGCCAGCAATCTCTCGGACGAGTATGCGCACAAGGTCTGCTGCGTGGTCGCCGCGCGCGGCTCGCTCCTGCGCAGCGACCGCGCCACGGCCGCGTCGCTGGCGCGCGCGCTGGTCGAGGCCACCGACTTCTCGCGCGAGAACCCGCGGGAAGCGGCGAAATCGTTCGCGAAGTACACGCCGAAGTTCGCCGTCGACGACCTCGTCAAGCTCTATGCGACGCTCACCTACGACCACCATCCAGCCAACGTCGATCTCCAGCAGGAGATCGCCTATTTCGCCGAAGACTTCAAGCGCGCCGGCGTGCTGAAGCCGACCACCGATCCGCAGCGCTTCGCCGCGGCCGTCTACACCAACGTACTGGGGTAACGCGATGTCCTCGCTCGAACAGACGACGCTGGCCCGCGCCAGCGTAGGCGATGCGCTCGAACCCGGCGACAGCGCCGGTCAACGTTTCGCCAATATCGACCGGCGCCACGCCCGTACACCGGTGCGATCAACCGTGTGGTACACCGGTCTCGCGGTGGCGGCGTCATGGGCCGTGTTCGGCGCGCTCACGCGGCTGTGGCCGAACCGTGTCACCGGCTTCTCCGATTGGGCTTATAGCGCCGAACTCGGCGCGGCCGCCTGGGTCGTCGCGGCATGGATCGCGCTGCTCGCCTTGACGCTGCCCGCCATCGAGCGAGCCAGCATCCGGCTGCAGCCCGCGTTGCGCGGACTGAGAAAGGCGGGGCCGTGGCTGCTCGCCCTGCCCGCCGCCTTCACGCTCTGGGAAGTCCTCACGGCGAAAACGGCGATCCTGCCCACGCCGTTCTTCGCACCGCCACAGGCGCTCATCGAGGTCTATCACGACGACTGGGCGCGCCTCGTCGATTGCGTGGTCCATTCGCTCGGCCTGCTCGCCGTCGGCTTTCTTTACGGCGGCGTGGCCGGCTTTCTCATCGGCGTCTCGATCGGCTGGTCGCGCGCGGTGGGCTACTGGGTGCATCCCGTCATGCGCGTGCTCGGCCCCGTGCCCGCCACGGCGCTTTTGCCGCTCGCGTTCTACATTTTCCCGTCGAGCCGCTCCGCCGCCATCTTCCTCGTCGCGCTCGCCACCGCGTTTCCCGTCACCGTGCTCACCTGGTCGGGCGTCGCGAGCGTGAACAAGGCGTACTACGACGTGGCGCGCACGCTCGGCGCGAGCCAGCGCTTCCTCGTGCTGCGCGTCGCGATTCCGGCCGCACTCCCGCAAGTCTTCGTCGGCCTCTTCATGGGACTGAGCGCCTCGTTCACCGTGCTGGTGACGGCCGAAATGATGGGCGTGAAGTCGGGTCTCGGCTGGTACCTCACATGGGCGCAGGGATGGGCCTCGTATTCGAACATGTACGCCGCGCTGCTCGTGATGGCCGTCCTGTTCTCGGGCCTCATCAGCCTGCTCTTCCTCGTACGCGACCGCACGCTCGTGTGGCAAAAAGGAACCGTCAAATGGTAAATGCCGCCGTGGCGCACGTCACGCCCTCACGCGAGGCACTCACCCGGGGCGCGCGCATCACTGTCGAACGTGTGAGCCACCAGTTCGACACGCCAAAGGGACCGCTCCCCGTGCTCGACGACGTCACCCTGTCGGTCGATCCAGGCGAATTCGTTGCGTTGCTCGGGCCGAGCGGCTGCGGAAAATCCACGCTGCTGCGCCTCGTCGCCGGGCTTGAACCCGCGACAGAGGGGCGCCTCCTGCAAGACGGCGCGCTCATCGAGCGGCCCGATCCGTCGCGCGTCGTGGTGTTCCAGGACCCGACGCTCTACCCCTGGCGGCGCGTGCGAGCGAACGTCGCGCTCGGGCTCGAAGCGCTCGGCGTGCTCAAGCGGGAGCGCAAGCGCGTGGATGTCGAACTTGCACGCGTGGGCCTCACGGAATTCGCGGATGCGTTTCCACACCAGCTTTCGGGCGGCATGTCGCAACGTGTCGCGCTGGCCCGCGCGCTCGTCAACGATCCGCGGCTGCTCGTGCTCGACGAGCCGCTCGGCAAGCTCGACTCGCTCACGCGTCTGGCGATGCAAAGCGAGCTGGTGGATCTCTGGCAGCGCGATCGCTTCTCCGCCCTGCTCGTCACACACGACGTGGAGGAGGCGCTGTTCCTTGCCCAGCGGGTGATCGTATTCAGCCCGCGGCCCGCGCGCGTCGCGGCAGAGCTGCGTGTGGACCTGCCCTATCCGCGTCATCGCGGCGACCCGGCCTTTGCCGCGCTGCGCCGCGAAGCCTTGCATCACCTCGGCCTCGACGCAAGCTGGTAAGCCATGCATGACGGTGCACACGGCGCGCGGCGATGAGCGCGCTGCTTTCCGGTAACGCCTGGGTCAATCCGCTTCTCGGTGCGTTGGAGTCCGCGCAGGTGGCCCTCGGCAGCGCGGCGCACGCGCTCGCTATCGCGGGCGACAGCCACGGCCAGCCCGCCTGGCCGTGGCCGAAGCGGCTCGCCGTCGAAGTGCTGCTGATCGATGCGGGCGTCGCGCGCCAGCTCGCACTCGCGCTCGCCGCAACAGGCGGCGCGCTGCTGCTCGCGATCGTGGGCCTCTTCTCGCGCAGGCGGCGCGTCGCACTGTTTGCGGCGGCCCTGTGCGCGGCCTGGTTCGCGCCTTGGCCGGACAGTTCGCTCTGGCTTGCCGACGCTGTGCCGACCAGTTTCCAGACCACGCCGTTCACGGTGGCGGCGGCCGCGCACGGTGCGGCGCTCTATACACGCGACTGTGCGTCCTGCCACGGCGACACGGGCCGCGGCGACGGCCCGCGCGCGGCCACGCTGGTGCGCTGGCCGCCGACCGTGGTCGGCCCGCTGCTCGGTCACAGGCTGGACGGCGAGTTGTTCTGGCGCGTGATGCACGGCATGCACGCGCACGACGGCACCCAAACCATGCCCGGCTTCGAGGGGCGCCTCACCGACGCCGACACGTGGGCCATTCTCGATTACCTGAAGGTGCTCGCGGCGGGCGGCGGCGTGCAGGACGGCGACGGCTGGCCGGTCCCCGTCGCGCTGCCCGCGCTCGACGTGCGCTGCGGCGACGCGCCTGCCGAACCGCTCGCCCGCTGGCGTGCGAACCAGCGCCTGCGCGCCGTGGCGATCGACACAGGCGCGCCGCCGCGCGAGGACCCGCGCTGGCAGACCCTTCTGCTTTTCCGCGACGGCGCGTTGCCGTCGCCGTCCGAAGCGGCGCGTTGGGCGGTGAACGGTGGGGCGTCGTGCGTGGCCGTCACGCCCGGTGCGTGGAATGCCTTCGCGGGCATGGCGGGCATCGATGCGCAGCGCTTCGCGGGCTCGCAACTGATCGCGGATCGCGATGGCTGGCTGCGAGCCGAAGCGAAGCCGGGCGACCCCGCATGGGCCAACGCCACGTTACTGTGCGCTGCGGGCGGCGGCCGCGCCGAGCGCGAGGCGCGCGCGAGCGCCGACCCGCTCACTGCACTGCTGCTGCGTATCGACGCGGAGCCGGTGCGTTACGTCAAGGGCGGCTACGTGCATTGAACGGGGCGAACGAACCTCGATTCGTTCGCCCTGCCAATCAACCTTTGCCCACGCGATAAAAGCTCGGTGGCACGGTGCCGTTCACCGCAAACGCGCCGACTTGCCGCTCGCGATAGATGCGCGGATTGTGCGACGCAATGGTGCGCGCGTTGCGCCAGTAACGGTCGAGCCCTTCGGTGCGAAGCGTAGCCGACGCGCCAAGCGCGTCGAAGAGATCCGTGCTCGCGTCGAGCACGAGACGCGTGATCACCGGGACGGACTGGTCCACCTCGACGTGCGCCTCGGTATGCGCGCCATGACGCCGCGCCTCATTGGCGGAGGGATCCTGATGGGCTTCGTAGCTGCGCCCGATCGCCTTCGCGGCCTGCAACGCCACGGCGCGCGCGCCGTATGCGGCGCTATGCAGGCGGCCGACGACCTGGAGAATCTGCGGATCGTCGGCGACGCGCGCTGCATTGCCGTTGCTGTAGACCCGGTCGCGCTGGCGCACACGGCGCGCGACGTCGTCGGCGAGCGCGCGGCCGATGCCGGCCAGCGAAGCCAGATGCACGAGCTGATAAAACGGCACGGCATAGGGAAAACGCGTGGCAGAGGGTCGAATCCATTCGGGCTCGACGGCCACATCGGTAAATGTCGCCGTGCCGCTTGCCGTCAGCGCCTGGCCGAAACCGTCCCAGTCGTCGATCACCTCCACGCCCCGGGCCGTGCGCGGCACCTGAAGATATACGGTGTCGTCGCCGTCTTGCGCAGCAACGGCAACCCAGTCGGCGAACAGCGAGCCGGTGGTGTAGAACTTGCGGCCGTTCAGTCGAATGCCTTGCGGTGTGCGTGTGAGGTGCGTATCGAATGTGCCGACCTTCGCGCCGCCCGCTTCGGAAAGGCCGGCGCCAATCAGGTCGCCGGAAGCCAGCTTGCCTAGCCAATGCGCTTGCCATTGCGCTTCGTGCGCCGTGAGCACGTCTTCGACAAAGCCGAGGTGCGCGCGAATCGCGTTGACGACATTCGTGTCCGCGGCGCCAAGTTCGATCAGCAACCCGAACAGTTCAGGAAGCGTCGCGCCCACGCCGCCCTGCTCGCGTGGCAGGCGCAGGCGCGTGAAGCCTGCGTCGCGCAACCACTGGATCTCGTCGTACGGCAGCTGGTGAGCAAGATCCCGTTCAACGGCGCTCGCGCGAATGCGCGCGAAAAGCGGACGCCAGTCGCGCGCGAGCGTTTCATAACGCTCGCTCGGGGCCGCGCCCCATGCAGCGTGAGTTTCGACGCTGATATCAGCGCTCGTTGCTTTGTCAGACGCAATTTTGGACATAGTGCGGATTCCGGTTGAGTCAGGCCAGGTGGCACAGTCAGGCGCACGCTTCGTCAAGGCAGCGTGCGGCTTCGGCCTACAACTTATCAGCACCTGTGCGCCCGACAAACCGAGCGTTCGGAAGATCGATATTCCGTTTGCCGCGACAGCGGCGTCAGGCCGCGCGTGCGAGTTTCGCTGACCTGAAGCTTTGCGCAATGCTCTGCGCGAGCACGGCGATAGCGGACTCCATCTTGCCGATGGCGCGCGAACGCACGATCCGCACGGTGATTTCAGGCTTGAAGTCACTCACTTGCACAACGTCTAGCGAAGCGTAATGTGCGCTCGCCACGACGAGCGGGTACGGTACGACCCCGAGGCCCACACCGTCCGCGACAAGGCCCAGTTGCAGTTCCGTGCCGAGCGTTTCGAGATTCAGCTTGAGCACATGGCCTTGTGCGGCGAGCGCATGCTGCAGCCCCGCGCGAAAGCCGCAACCGTCTGGATTGAGCACCCAGCCGTGCGACTGGCATTCGGCGAGCGTGTACGCGCGACGCTTGAGCAAGCCCTTTTGCGCAACCACGGCAAGCTTGAGCGAACTGAGCGACTCGCCGAGGAGCGTCTCGGGCAACGTGCGATTCGCGGGCAACAGCACGACGGCCGCATCGAGTTCGCCGTCCTCCACTTTTTGCAGCAGCGGCGCACCCCAGCCCGTGAACACGCGCGCGCGCAGCTCCGGATGCGCGTGACGCAGCGCCTGCAGCGCGTCGAGCATCGCGATGTCCGCGACCGTTTGCGCTACGCCCAGGCGCAACACGCCCGCGAGCGGCGCCTCTTCGTTCACGAGTTGCCGCAGCACGTCGATCTCTCGCACGATGGCGCGGCATTGCTCGTAGACCGTGCGGCCCATCGGCGTTGGGCGCATGGGTTTGGTGTTGCGATCGAGCAGCGCCACGCCCAATGCTTCCTCGAAATTCTGGATGCGGCGCGTGACTGCCGGCTGCGTCAGTTCGAGCCTTTCGGCTGCCTGGCTCAGCGATTCGCTGCGCACGGCGGCGACGAAGGCTTCGATCTCGTCGAGTTTCATGATGGTCCCGATGTGATGATCGAGTAGCTTAGCGTCTTCGCAACGATCCGTTCAAGCCACGTCGTATTTGCGATCTGCATCTTTCCATAGAAGAACAATGCGTTTGCCTTATGGGGACGCGCTCCGTATCGTGTCTCCTCGTCATACGCATTATCTGGGGAATATTTCATGCGCCGCGCTTATGTCCGTTATCTCGTTGCAATGACTGCAATCGCTGCAATGCTGCCGGTCGCGGGCTTTGCCGCCGCCACCCTCAAGGTCGGCGACCAGCAGCTGCAAACGCGCGGCATTCTCGAAGCATCGGGCCAGTTGAAGGACGTTCCCTACCCGATCGAATGGTTCAATTTTCCCGCCGCGCAACCGCTTGGCGAGGCGCTCAACGCGGGCGCAATCGACGTAGGCGGCCTTGGCGACGCGCCGCTCATCTTCGCTTACTCGGCAGGCGCGAAGATCCGCGCGGTTTCGGCCACGCGTTCGACGCCCGTCGATCTCGCGATCGTCGTGCCCGCCGACTCGCCGATCCACAGCGCGGCCGACCTCAAAGGCCGCCGCATCGCCACGACACGCGGCTCGATCGGCCACTATCTCGCCGTCTCCACGCTCGAGCGCGCGAACATCAAGCTCACCGACGTGAATCTGTCGTATATGCAGCCCGTCGACGCACAGGCGGCGCTCGTCTCCGGCAACGTGGACGCATGGGCGACATGGGACCCTTACGTCGCACTGAGCGAAGCGCGTCAGCACGCGCGCAGCATTGCGAACGGCGTGGGCGTCTCCTCCGGCTTGAGCTTCGAGGCCGCCACCGATACCGCGATTCGCGACAAGCACGCCGAGCTTGCCGACTTCCTGCGCCGCGTGGCAGCGGGCCAACGCTGGGCCCTCTCGCATCCCGACGAAGTCGCCGCAATTCAGTCGCGCGTGACAGGCCTGCCCGCCGACGTGCTGAAGACGGTCTATCAGCGGGCGCAACTGCATCCCGTGCGGATCGACGACGGCGTGATCGCCGAGCAGCAGCGCACCGCCGATCTCTACCTGCGCGCGGATGTGATCAAGACGCGTCTTGACGTCGCGCCGAGCTTCGACAAGCAGTTCTCGTCGACCGCACCCTGAACGCACCCCGCCCGCCACCCAATACCGCCCTCGCCGCGCCACGCGCGCGCCGCTTCACTGAGCGAACTTCAAGGAACCTTGTCATGAGCGTCGAATTCATCGGCTACGTCAGTCATCAGGAGTCCAGTGAAATTCATTTGCCGGAAGGTCCAGCCGTCAATCCGCCATGGATCGCGGCCGTCGCGCAAGCGCACGAGTATGGCGGTTTCGACCGCGTGCTGATCGCGCATTCGAGCGCCTCGCCAGACGGCTTGCAGATTGCCTCGTTCGTCGCCCAGCAGACGCAACGGCTCGGCATCCTGCTTGCACACCGCCCCGGCTTCGTCGCGCCGACACTCGCCGCGCGCCAGCTCGCCACGCTCGATCACTTCAGCGCGGGCCGCGCCGCCGTGCACATCATCTCCGGCGGCGACGACACCGAGCAGCAACGCGACGGCGACTGGCTCACGCACGACGAACGCTACGGGCGTACCGACGAGTATCTCGACGTCGTCAAGCGGTCATGGACGAGCGATGCACCGTTCGACCACGAAGGCACGTACTACCGCGTCGCGGGACACCGCTCGCAGGTGCGCCCGTTGCAGCGGCCGCATCTGCCCGTGTACTTCGGCGGATCGTCCGATGCGGCGATCGCCGTCGCAGGCAAACATGCAGACGTGTTCGCGCTTTGGGGCGAATCGCTCGACGCGGTGCGCGAAACCATCGCGCGCGTGCGCGCGGCCGCTGCCGTGCATGGGCGAGCCGATCACATCCGCTTCAGCCTCTCGCTGCGTCCGATCCTGGCGGCAACCGAGAGCGCCGCCTGGGCGCGCGCCGAATCGATTCTCGCGCGCGCGAAAGATGTCGTCGCGCGCTCGCCCAATTTCACGCGCCGCCCGAAGGACCCGCAGAACGAGGGCGCGAAGCGGCTGCTCGCCGAAGCGGCGAAGGGCAATGTCGTCGATACGCGGTTGTGGACCGGGATCACCGCGCTCACGCGCGCGGCCGGCAATTCGACTGCGCTCGTCGGCACACCGCAACAAGTCGCTAACGCGCTTCTCGAATACCGTAAGCTCGGCATTTCGACCTTCCTGATTCGCGGCTTCGATCCGCTCGAGGACGCCCTCGCTTACGGACGCGATCTGCTGCCGCTCGTGCGCGCGGCCGTCGCGAACGAAGACGGTGCGCAGCGCGCGGCCGCTGCATGATCATGCGAGCCGCCCACACGCAAGGCTTCTACCACCCGATGCATCTGTTCAAGGCGATGACGGAACCGACATGGCTGACTTAACCACCTCTTCGAACAGCTATGTCCAGTCGTGGCGGGCTCGCTCGCCGCTTTCAAGGGACGGCGCTTATTACTGGCTCTCCTGGGCGATCCCCGCGCTGATTTTCGTGCTCTGGGAACTAGCGGCGCGCGCGGGATGGCTCACGCCACAAGTGCTGCCTGCGCCTAGCAGCGTCGCGGTGACGGCGTGGCATCTCGCCCGCAACGGCGAACTGTTCGTTCACCTTGGCGTTTCGCTCCTGCGCGCGATGACCGGGTTTGTGATCGGCGGTGCAATCGGGCTCGCACTAGGCGTACTGGTCGGCTTTTCCCGCCTCGCCCAGGCGCTCATCGACCGGTCGATCCAGATGGTGCGCGCGATCCCCTTTCTCGCGATGCTGCCGCTCGTGATCGTGTGGTTTGGCGTAGGCGAAGTCGCGAAGATCTTTCTCGTCGCGCTCGCGGTCCTCTTTCCCATCTACATCAACACGATGCTCGGCATTCGTCAGATCGATCCAAAGCTGATGGAACTCGCCAAGGTGATCGGAATGAAATGGCCCGCTGTCGTGCGCCGGATCATTCTGCCCGGTGCGATGCCCGCGATCCTCACGGGCGTGCGTTATGCGCTGGCGCACGCGTGGCTCGCGCTCGTGATCGCCGAAACCCTCGCTACGACGAAAGGCATCGGCTTTCTCGCCATGGACGCTCGCGAATTCCTGCAGACCAATGTCATCCTGCTGACCATGATTATTTACGCGATCATCGGCGTCGCCGCCGACGCACTGGTTCGTTCGCTCGAAACGCGTTTGCTGTCGTGGCACGCGAACTACGCGAAAGGAGCGAAACAGTGAGCGCCACCGCCACGCTGTCCCGCCACGCAAACGCCGTGCCTCGCCGTGAAAGCGAAACCGTCGCGTCGCCATTGGCCGTATCGGTGCGTGGACTCCAGCGCCGCTATGGCGCGCGTGTCGTGATCGATGCGCTCGACCTCGATATCCGCAAAGGCGAATTCGTCGCGCTGCTTGGCGAAAGCGGCTGCGGCAAGACCACGCTGCTGCGCGCACTCGCGGGTCTCGACACGCCGGATGCCGGGCAGATTCGCGCGCCCGAGCGGCCATCCGTGGTGTTTCAGGAGCACCGCCTCCTCCCATGGGCCACGTTGTGGGAGAACGTCGCACTCGGTCATGAGTCGAGCGTCGGCCGCGACGGTGCGTCACGCGCGCTGGCCGAAGTCGGCCTCGCGGGTCGCGAACACGACTGGCCGCGCAATCTTTCCGGCGGCCAGGCGCAGCGCGTGGCACTGGCGCGCGCGCTCGTGCGCGATCCCGCATTGCTGCTGCTCGACGAACCGTTCGCCGCGCTCGACGCGCTCACGCGCATCAAGATGCATGGGCTCGTCAAGGAACTGGTCGCACGTCACGCACCGGGCGTGCTCATCGTGACGCATGACGTCGACGAGGCGCTCGCGCTCGCCGACCGCATTCTCGTCATGCGCGCCGGGCGCATCGCGGCTTCGTTTGAACCCAAGGACCACACGCCACAGGCATTGCGGCTCACGCTGCTAGAGGAACTCGGCGTTCAGTCCCACTGAGCCGCTTCCTCCACCACACAAAAGAAAGGATAACGAATGAATGATACTTCACTGACTCGCCGCCAGCTCCTGCGCGCGGCGGGCGGACTGCTGGCCGGCGCCGCCGCCGCGCATCTGCTTCCCGCGCGCGCCGCGCAGCCGGCGAAACTCACGCGCAATACCGACACGGTCCGCGTTGGCTGGGGCTATGGCGCGCTGCCCGATATCGCGAGGCAACGCGGCGTGTTCGAGAAAACACTCGCGGCGAAGAACATCAAGGTCGAATGGATCGGGCCGTTTCCGAACCACGCGCCGTCGATCCAGGCCGTGGTGGGCGGCAGCGCGGATTTCGGCTTCTGGGGATCGACGACACCCGCGTTCGCTGCCATGCTGGCCGGCGCGCCCATCGTCTTCGCCGGCTTCGACATCTATTCGCCGCGTTCCACCGCCATCATCGTGAAGAAGACAAGCGGCATTCAGTCCGTTGCCGATCTGGCCGGCCGCAAGGTTGCGGTGAACCGTTCGGGGCTCGGCGAGTTCCTGCTCATCGCGGCGCTGGAAAAGCACCACGTCGACCGGGACAAGGTCGAGTTCGTCTATCTGAATCCGCCCGATGCTGCGCCGGCATTCGCACAAGGCAGGGTCGACGCGTGGTCGATGTGGTCGCCCGCAGTCGACATCTCGCGTTATTCGAACGACGCAAAGGACATTTTCAACGAAGGGCGCGATCTCGACTTTCTCGTCGACTACAGCTCGCTCGTCACGCGCCGCAAGTTCGCCGACGAAAACTCGGAGCTGGTACGCGCCGTGCTCGACGCGTATTACGTGGAAGGCGCCTGGCAATCGCAACATCCGGCCGAGTCGGAAGGGCTCGTGCAAAAAGAGGCGAAATATCCGGACCAGGTGCGCGACTATCTGACGAGCCTGAAGCGCGTGAACCAGTTCCACGAGCCCGACGACGCGGCCTTCATGGCGCAGCTGCAACGCGCGGCGGACTGGCTCGCGCAGCGCAAGATCATCAACGCGCCCATCAAGGTCGCCGATTACAGCGTCAAGGTATGACGCGCCGCCTGATCACACACCGCGCACACGCCACGCCCACGCCGCGTGCGAAGGCGCCATGAATCGGAAACCGTATGTCTGAACTTCTCACCCAGGCGCCGGGCGGGATCTCGCTCGTCTCGCCGTTATCGGCGTCGCTCGAATTCACCGAAGCCATCGGCGCGATCGCCGCGACGGCGGCGCAGCGCGAGCGCGAACAACGCCTGCCGCACGAAGAGATCGCCGCGCTGAAGGCGCTCGGCTTCGGCGCGCTGCGCCTGCCCGCCGGTGAAGGCGGCCACGGCGTGTCGCTGAGCGGGCTTTTTGCCGTGGCACGCGACGTCGCCGCAGCCGATTCGAACATCGCGCACGCCTTTCGCAATCACTTCTGGCAAGTGGAGGCGGCCCTCCAGCGCCGCGACCATCCCTTCCATGCGCACGTGCTCGACCTCACGCGCCAACGCAAGACAATCGGCCTGAGCTTTGTCGAGAGCGACGCGCAGGCGGCGGGCGCGCGCCCAAGCCGCGTGCTGAGCCGGCTGGAATGGGACGAGCACAAGCAGGTCTACGTGGGCTCGGGCGAGAAGGTCTACGCAACAGGCAATCTCTACAACGACGCGTTCGTTGGGCTCGCGGTCGAAAGCCGCGCGAACGAGACCGTGCAATATGTGCTCGAACGCGGCGAAGGCGTTGGCACAGAAGACGACTGGCAGGGTTTCGGCCAGCGCCTGACCGGCTCGGGCACTACGCGGTTTCGCGACGTCGTGGTGAAGGCCGGGCATGTCTATGCGCCCGATGCGCCAAAAGCGCCCGAAGCCGCGCCTTGGGGCTTCACCTTCCACCAGGTCTACCTCACCAACTGCATTGCCGGCATCGTGCGGCGCGTGGTGCTGGACGCGGTGGAGGTGCTGCGCGGTCGGCGGCGCAACTTCTACCATGGCGAAGCCGCCCAGCCCGCTGACGAACCGGCGCTACAGGCGTTGCTGGGGCGCATGCGCGCCTACGCCGCGAGCATCGAGGCGAGCGCCGTGCGCGCCGTAGAGGCGCTGCAACTTGCGTCGGAAAACCGAGGCACGCCCGACGACTATGCGAGCACCCTGGCCGCGACGCTCGCCGCCTCGGAAGCCAAGGTCGTGATCGACGATCTCGCGCCGCAAGTCGCCAGTTGGCTCATCGACCTCGGCTCGGGCTCGGTGGTGTCCAGCACAGCCGCGCTGGACCGGCATTGGCGCAATATCAAGGTGATCGCCTCGCACAATCCGCGGCTCTACAAGGAGCGTCTGCTCGGTCAGAACCTGCTGACCGGGCAGCTCCCGCCAACGGGCGCGTTCTTCTGATCCGTGCCGCGCGAGCGTGGCTTCATGCCGCGAGTTCGCGGCGCACGCGCGGCACGATTTCCTGCGCAAAACGGCGCATGTCGTGCTCGAAAGGCTGGAACTGCAGCATGAAGAGTTCAACGCCCGCGCGGTGAAATGCGGCAATACGGCGCGCGACGGTATCGTAGTCGCCCACGAGCCCCGCCGCCGTCCCTCCGTTGGAGCCGACGCGTGGCGAGCGAGCGAAGGTCTTGAACATCTCGACGTTCGGATCGATGTTGGCCTTCTGGCGCTCGCGCAACGGCTTGTCGCGCTCGGCCAGCGCGAATAGATGATCGAGGTGCGCCTCGGCCTGCGCCGCGGTCTCGCGCGCGATCACGAAGGCGGACAAACCAAAGCGCAAGGGCGCGTGCCCGTCTGGCCGCGCGCGTGCCGACACATCGGCGATCAGGCCCGTGACGTCGTCGGGCGGCTGGCCGTTGATGAACCAGACGTCGCCGTGCGCCGCCACCAGTTCGCGTGCCGGCTCCGACTCCCCGCCCACATAGATGCGCGGGCGCGCACGAAACGGATCGGCGGGCAGCAGCCGGTAATCGTCGATATGGAAGTGCGCACCGTCGTGATTCACGCTCTGGCCGCGCAACAGTGCGTCGACCACCGTGATCCACTCGCGGCCATAGGCGTAGCGATCGTCGTGCTCCGGAAAGGCAATGCCGGCACGCTCCAGCTCCGGACGGTTCCATGCATTCACGAGGTTGATCGCGAAGCGCCCGCCGCTGATGTGCTCGATTTGCTGCGCCATCTTCGCGAGCACGACCGGATGGTAGAGAAACGGCTTGATCGCGGCGATGATCTCGATGCGCGACGTGAGTGCCGCCAACGCAGCCGATGCGGTCCACGCCTCCAGCTGATCGAGCGTGGAATCGTGCGGATTGACCGTATGCTGCGCGACGAGCACCGAATCGAAGCCGAGGCGCTCGGCTTCGAGCACGAGCGCCTTGTTGCGGGCCCACGATGCGTCGTAGGGTTCGGCGGGGTCCTGCAGCGCCGCGCGGCTTCCGTGCACGAGCGCCCAGATGCCAAAGCGTGGGAAAGAACGGGACATTGGGTGACGACGTAGTGAGAGTAATGAAGACACGCCCATGCCGGGCGCCGGGCGCGCCACGCTGGCTAGCGTGGGGCCACCGGCTCCGCGCTGGCCTCGCGGTACACGCTGCCCGCATAGAACGACGGCTCGAAATCGGCGGGCACCGGGCCGCTCATGCGTGCCTCGTGCGCGTCCAGATCCTCGGTGAACAGATCCTCGCTGATGCGCCGGATCACGGCCGGAATGTCGCGCTTCATGCTGGGCACGTCGCCGACCGGCAGCCCGCGACTGACGAACGCCGCCGGATTGAACACATGAACGTTGCGCAAAAACGGCGCAGCACCGGGCGTCTTCTCCAGGTACTCGAGCGCCGCGCCGAGGTACGGATGCGCGCTCAGCACCTCGTCTTGCTCGTGCGCGGCGGGCGTGTAGTGATCTCGCCAGAGCCGCACGTGCCTCGCGAGATCGGCAAGCTCGGGCCGTGCGTGCAGATCGACGGCGTATCCCGTCCCTGCAATCACGAAATCGAATGCGAACGGGGTGTCGTTGACCCGCGCCTGCACGCGAGCGCCCGCCACTTGCGCGCCTTGCCAGGCCGCGTCCAGATGCAGATGAAAATTCGGAAAGCGCGTCACGCGCGCGACCGCGTCGGCGGGCGGCGTCGAACCCGCGCGGCGAAAGCGCAGCGCCTGAGCCCAGCGCAGCGCGTCGGGCAGCGCGGGATAGTTGTCGTACGCACCCGGATACGCGCGGGCGCGCGTGACCGGCAAGCTGGGCAGCAACGCGCGCCGCACGAACAGATGCACGTCGGCAGCGCCCGCTTCGAGCGCCGTCGCCGCCGCGTCGAAAGCCGAGGCGGCGCCGCCCACGACCGCGACGGACCGGCCGCGCAACGCGGCGAAATCGATCGCGTCGGACGTATGCGCGACGTGCGTGCGCGGCAGCGACGCTAGCGGTGCGATGAGATTCGGCCGGCCGTTGCCCGCCACACCGTTCGCGAGAATGACCTTGCGCGCGGTTTCCACGCGCGGCTCGACGCCTTCACTATTGCGAATGAGCAGATGCAGCCTGAAGTGCGTGCCAATGGGCTCGATGCGCGTGAGCGTCGTGCCGTATCGAACCGCAATGCCGAGAAACTCGCGATACCACGCGAGATACTCGGCCCATTCCTCGCGGCCGATGCGATCGAACGCCGCGTAGGCCGCCTCGCCGTGGCGGGCTTCGTACCATGCCTGGAAGCTCAGCGCGGGCACCCCTGCCTCCGGCCCCGGCAGCGTTTTGGGCGTGCGCAGCCGCTGCATGCGCGCGCGCGTGGTCCAGACGCCGGCGAGCGGCGCGGCGGCGGCGGCGTCGATCACGCTGACCTTGCCGATACCCGCGCGCCGCAAGCCGAACGCAAATGCCGTGCCGCTCTGGCCGCCGCCTACGACAACGACGTTGTGATCGATGCCGGCACGGCTGACGACCCAGTCGTCCGGATCGGGGCCGATGAGACGCAGCGCTTCGTGCGCGTGACGGTCAGGCAGCGTGTATTCACTCATGAGGACGTCCTGCGAAAGGCGCGCACAAAGGGGCGCGGAAGCTTCGAGTATTGGCCAGCTCCCGCATCGCGCCAACGAATGATTCGGACTTTCCTTTTTCTGCGGGCCGCATGAATTCATGTGCGAATGGAATGTTTATCAGCATTCAATATTTAAAACTCGCATGGATGGATGCTAGCCTCGCTGGATCGAGTCGCGCTCGGCATGGCCTTCTTCGCAACGCACCGACGTGACCCGCATCCGACCGGCATCGAACCCGCATCCAACCGAGGACCCCGCATGAGCATTGAATTCATCGGCATGATCCAGCAGCGCAAGGTGTCGGAAACCCATCTCGCCGAAGGCCCGGCTATCGACGTCGATTACGTTCGCGACTTCGCGCAGGCGCACGAGCGCGCGGGTTTCGACCGCATTCTCGTTCCGCACAGCTCGGTCAGCCCCGACGCCACGCTCACCATCGCCTATGCGGCGAGTGTGACTTCGCGCGTGCATTTCATGCTGGCGCACCGCCCCGGCTTTGTCGCGCCGACGCTCGCCGCGCGCCAGCTCGCAACGCTCGATCACTTTTCCGGGGGCCGGCTCGCCGTGCACTTCATCTCCGGGGGCAGCGACGCCGACCAGCGCCGCGATGGCGACTACCTGAGCCACGACGAACGCTACGCGCGCACCGACGAGTATCTGCAGGTCCTCAAGCGCGTCTGGACCGAAGACCAACCGTTCGATCACGCGGGCCGCTTCTATCGCTTCGAGCAGGCCTGGTCGGAGGTCAAGCCGCGTCAGCAGCCGCATGTGCCGATCTACTTCGGCGGCGCATCGCAAGCCGCACTCGCGGTCGCGGGCAAGCACGCCGATGTCTACGCGCTGTGGGGCGAATCGAAGCAAGGCGTTGCCGACCTGATCGGCCGCGTGCGCGCGGAGGCCGCGAAACACGGGCGCACCGTGCGTTTTTCAGTATCGTTCCGGCCGATCCTCGCCGACACGGAAAAAGCAGCGTGGGAACGTGCCGAGCACATCCTTGCGCAAACGCGCCGCCTGCGCGCCGAACAGGGCGTCGACAAGGGCGGCCCGCTGCAGAGCGAAGGCGCGCGCCGACTGCTAGCCGCCGCCGGTGACGGCGATGGCGTGCGCGCCGACGAACGCCTGTGGACCGCCGTCGCGAAGGAGATCGGCGGCCGCTCGAACTCGACGGCGCTCGTTGGCACGCCCGGGCAAGTCGCACAGACGCTTGCCGAATATCACGCGCTGGGCGTCACGACGTTCCTGATTCGCGGCTTCGATCCGCTCGAAGACGCCATCGACTATGGCCGCGCCCTGATTCCGGCCACGCGCGAACTAACCTCGCGCGTGCGCGCCGCTGCGTGAGGACTCCCGAGAAACCGATATGACTCACACCGCCATCGCAGACCTCGCCCGCTGCGCGTTCGAGCGCCTCGACGCGGGACTCGTGGCGCGCGAACCGGATCTGCGCGACTAATGAGTATGCACAAGCTTCGCCGCTTCGTCGGCACGATCGCGGAACTGCTCGACCGCGCGCCGCGCGAGCCCAGACTGATCGAGCACGGCCTGCACGCGCTGCGCGAACTCGTGCGCGAGGACGACTGGCTGCCCGACGCGTACGCCGCCCCCTCGCCCGAGCGGTATCAGCAATATCTGCTTCATGCCGATGCCCGCCAGCGCTTTTCCGTGGTCAGTTTCGTCTGGGGGCCAGGCCAGCAGACGCCCATACACGACCATACCGTCTGGGGCCTGATTGGCGTGCTGCGCGGCGCCGAGTATGCGCAGCCTTACGCCCACGACGCGGCTGGCGCGTTGCGTCCGTTCGGTGACGAGGTGTTGCTCGCGCGTGGAGACGTCGAGGCCGTTTCGCCCACGCTCGGCGACATTCACCGCGTGCGCAACGCGTTCGACGACCGCGTTTCGGTGAGCATTCACGTGTATGGCGCGAACATCGGCGCAGTGCGCCGGTTCACCTACCCGCCCAACGCCCCGCCGAAGCCCTTCATCTCCGGCTACTCGAACGACACGCTCCCGAACATCTGGGACCTCACCAAGGAGTCCATCGCCTCATGAAGTCATTTCCCACGCGCACGTACCAGGATGTGCGCGACGCGCTGCTCGCCCGCCGCGAAATCGCACTGCTCGACGTGCGCGAGGAAGACACGCATGCGCAAAGCCATCCGCTTTTCGCGGCCAATCTGCCGCTCTCGAGGCTCGAACTCGATGCCTGGACGAAGCTGCCGCGCCGCAGCGTGCCAATCGTGCTGCTCGACGACGGCGAAGGCTTTGCACAGCGCGCGGCCGTCACGCTCGATGCGCTGGGCTACACCGATATCGCGCTGCTCGAAGGCGGCCTCGCGGGCTGGCTTCGCGCAGGCGGTGAAGTGTTCCGCGACGTGAACGTGCCCAGCAAGGCGTTTGGCGAGTTCGTCGAATCGGAACGCCACACGCCTTCGCTCTCGGCGCAAGCGGTGGGCGCGCTGCTGGCGAGCGGCGAAGACGTGGTCGTGCTCGACGCCCGCCGCTTCGACGAATACCAGGCGATGAACATTCCCGGCAGCATCAGCGTGCCGGGCGCGGAACTCGCGCTGCGCGCCCGTGCGCTCGCGCCCGACCCGGCCACGCGCGTGATCGTGAACTGCGCGGGGCGCACGCGCAGCATCATCGGCGCGCAGTCGCTCGTCAATGCGGGCCTGCCGAACCCGGTGGCGGCGCTGCGCAACGGCACGATAGGGTGGACGCTCGCAGGCCAGACGCTGGAGCACGGCAGCGCACGCCGCTTCGATCCGGAGGCGGGTCGCGACGCCGCGACGCTGGCGGCATCGCACGCGGGGGCCGCCGCGCTTGCCGACCGTGCGGGTGTTGGGCGCACCACGCTCGCCGAGGCCGCGCGCTGGGCCGCCGATGATTCGCGCACCACGTACCGCTTCGACGTGCGCACGCCCGCCGAGTACGAGCAGGCGCACGCACCGGGTTTCCAGGGTGCGCAAGGCGGCCAGCTCGTTCAGGAAACCGAAATGTTTGCACCCGTGCGGGGCGCGCGCGTGGTGCTGTTCGACGACGACGGCGTGCGCGCCAACATGACCGCTTCCTGGCTCGCACAGATGAATGTCGACGTGTACGTCGTGGATGAGGCGCGCGCCGGAGACCTCACCGAAGGCGGGGCGTGGCATGCGCCGAAGCCCGCGGCGCCGCGCATCGCGTCGATCACGCCCGCGGTGCTCGCAGCACGTCTGGCCAAGCCGGATCACGGCACCGTCGTGCTCGATTTCACGTCGAGCGCCAATCACGTCAAGGCGCACATCCCTGGCGCATGGTGGGCGTTGCGTTCGCATCTCGCTCCCGGCTTCGGCGACCTGCGCGCGTTGCCGGATGCCAGGCGCTACGTCGCCGTGTGCATGAGCAATGCACTCGCCCCGTTCGCCGCATCCGATATCGCCGCGCTGACGGGCAAACCCGTGGAGGTGCTCGACGGGGGCACCGCCGCATGGCAACGCGCGGGGCTGCCGGTGGAAAGCGGCGAGACGCACCTGGCCTCCCCGCGTATCGACCGCTACCGGCGCCCGTACGAAGGCACTAACAACGCGCGTGACGCGATGAACGCCTACCTGGAATGGGAGTATGGTCTCGTCGCTCAACTCGGAAGAGACGGTACGCACGGCTTTTTTGTGATCTGAACGCCCCGTTCACGCCATTCCACTTGCAGCGCTTCGGCGCTGCCGCCGGAAGAACTGCCACATCATCGACATCGCGTCGGGGCCTCGATCCGAATGAAACGGCTCGCTCGGGTCGCCGCCGCTCCATGCGTGCCCGAGCCCTCGAACAACGCATACCCGTACGACGAGCCTGCCCGCCTTGACATAGTCGGTGTACGCCACCGCGTCGCGGCTATAGCTGCGTATTTCGCCAACGCGCAATTCGCTCTGCGCGTCGAGCAGCCGGTTGACTCGCGCGAACTGCATGCCAAGTTGCATCGCGTTGCGCCTCGCCACGACCGCGTCGATTTCGCCTTGCACGATGAAGGCGGGCATGCCCGGATGCACGGCGACGTCGAGCGCGGCATCGACGAGGTGCACCGGTTCTTCGCGGCTCGCGTGACGCATGACGCTCATCGCGCTCATCGTGGAGGTGGCCGCGCCGAATACCGGCCCGGAGTGCAGGCCAACGGCTGCGAAACGCCACGGATAGCGCATGGCGAGCACAGACGCGAGCCCCGCCCCTGCCGAGATGCCCGCCAGGTAGACGCGTTCGCGATCGAATCCGTGCTCGCGCACGATCGCGTCGACAAGCGAAGCCACCGCTGGCGCCTCCGACTGCGCATGATCGCCGTGCCAGTGCCAGCAGCGCTGTGCGTGCGCCGTTTTCGCCTGCTCGGGAAGCAGCACGGCAAAGCCGGACCGATCCGCCAGCCGGCAAACGCGCGTGCCCGCAGCGAACGATTCCGCCGTTTGCTTGCAGCCGTGCAGCATGACCACGAGCGGCATGGCCCTGGCCACGCCGGCGGGCAGATAGAGCGCGTACGCGAGATGGTTGATGAGATGCCCGGCCCTGGGCGGCGCGGAATGCCAGGAACGCAACCACCTGCCGCCCGTGCCCGCCGGTTGCGCATGCGCCACGTGCGCGTTGCCGGTGTGTTTCGCCGATTTGGTTCCCGGCTTCGCGACGTGCGTGGGCTTCGCGGCCTTCGCAGGCGCGGTTTTGCGTGCGGTGGCCTTTTTCTTCGGTCGCGTTGTGCTCATGCGGGTGAGCAGTTCGAGACCCTTGAGCCAAACGTTGGTCTTTTTCCTGGGCGTGAGCAATGGCGACAAGGCGTTTTGTTCACGTCACGCCAGGAGCCACGCGGCGGACAGCGCGACACAGCGATCGTGTCGCTGCGAGTCCAACCATCATAGCGGCCCTGACCTCGCGCTGAATTTTGCGTGACAGCGCGCCGCTAACCGCTCCCGCGTCACGCGTGTCGCTGGCGCTATAATTTCGGCGACCGTTGCTGCGCCGCCCATTCCACCATTCCCGTGACTGCATCCACACCCAACGCCCCGCCGCGCCCCACGCTGTTCGGACTCTTTCTGATATTCAGCCGCATTGGCTTGACGAGCTTTGGTGGCGGTTTGAGCGGCTGGCTGCTGCGCGAATTCGTTCAGGATCGCCACTGGATCAGCGAAGAGGACTTCCTCAACGGGCTCGCCATCTCGCAGGCGCTGCCCGGCATCAACGTCAAGAACATGGCGATCTGGATTGGGCATCGGCTGCTGGGCTGGCGCGGGGCCGCCGTGGCCGTCACCGGTATCGTCGTGCCGCCCGCGTGCCTGATCATCGTGATTGGCAGCGTGGTCGGCGCGCTCATCTTCCATCCGCTCACGCAGATTCTGATCGCCGGCGCCGCGGCTGCGGCCACAGGGTTGTCGCTGTCGATGGGTGTCGTCACCGCGCGACGCGTGCGGCGGCAAATCCTTCCGCTGCTGCTCATGGCGGCGACTTTCCTTGCAATCGGCATTCTGCGTTTGTCGCTGGTGTGGGTGGTCGTCATCGGGGGCACGGTGAGCGTGCTCTACGAATACGTGGCGATCCGCCGGGGTGCGCGATGAATGCACGCCTGCTCGGTCAGCTGGCCGCCATTTTCGCGCCACTTTCGCTCGTGACGATCGGCGGCGGCCAGGCGATCGTCGCGGAGATTCAGCGCCAGGTCGTGCAAGTGCATCCCTGGATGACGCACTCGCAATTCGCCGCCGACTTCGCGATTTCGCGCATGGCGCCCGGCCCGGGCTCGCTGCTCGTCACGCTGATCGGCTGGCAGGTTGCCGGCTTCTGGGGCGCGCTCGTGGCGACCGCCGCGCTCTTGCTGCCAACGGGCTTCCTGATTTACGGCGTCACGCATATCTGGGGCCGCTATCAGGGCGCGGCGTGGCAGCTCGCGCTCGAGCGCGGCCTGCGTCCCATCGCGGCCGGCATGATGCTCGCGGCGGGCTGGGTGCTGCTCAAATCGCTGAACGGCGGCCTTCCCGCGAAGGCGATTGCCGTCGTGTCGCTTTGCGTGCTGCTCAGAACGCGCGTCAGTCCGCTGGTTCTTCTCCTGGCCGGCGCGCTTGCGCTCGTTGGCGTGAGCCTGATCGGCGCGGGTCTGCCGCACTGGCTCCAGGTGCAGCTCACGTAAAAAAACACCCCGCCGTTACAACTCCACGGGAATAGCAGCCCACCCGCCGCGGTATACCCATTGCAGTCTCCGTTGATGCGACCGTGCTCCAGCCGGTCGCAGTACCACGCAATTTCATCAGGAGTTCGAAATGATTAACCGCCGCCCGTTTTTTGCCTTCCTCGTCGCGACTGCTTGCATCGGCGCCGTCTCCACCGCTTCCGCGCAAGGACTCACACGCGCCCAGGTGCGCCAACAGCTGATCGAAGCGCAGGCCAACGGCTCGCAATTCGTGACCGATACCTCGTATCCCGACGTGAGCCCCGTATTCGCGCAACAAGTCGCGCATGCGAAGGCACAGCAACAGCAGCAATCCGGCGGCATGGGCGCGCCCATGCAAGGCACGAGCGACTCCGGCGCGCCGCACGCGGCATGCGTTGGGCCGGTGAGCTTCTGCAACCTGTATTCGGGTAGCTGAAAGCGACTGCCGCCTCCTGCCACAGTCGCACGCCCCGCTCAGGACGAGCGGGGCATCGCGCGCGCCTTTTTCGCCGCCGCCTCCTACCGCCCCCTACCGCCCCCCAAGCGTCCTGGCCAGCCGCAGTGTCGGCAACGCGCCATATTCGATGCGCCGGGCATGCACCGGCACGCCGTCGTGCAGACTTTCGTGCGCTACAGGACAAACCCTGCCCCCCAATTGTCTTGTGGCGTGACTACACTATGTGCGTCGGCATTCGTTTGCTATCCGCGTTCGCGTGCCGCCCGCCAGCACGATGACCACTGGGAGGTGTGCTGTGCTCCGCCTGAACTTCGCCCGCAATTCGCGCTCCGCGGCAGCGCTTGCCCTGGCGCTTGCCAGCGCTTTCTGTTTTGATGCTAACGCGGCCACGCCGCCTGCGGCCCCCACCAAGCCGCCCGCCAGTAAAGCAGCCGCCGATAAGGCCGCAAACGACAAGGCGGCTAACGACAAGGCCGCCAGCGACAAGGCAGCCGCGCAGCCGGCCGCCGCCGAGACCTCCGCGCCGGCGGCCGCCACACCCGACTTCTTCTCGCTCGCCGAGCGCTACGGTCCCGCCGTCGTGCACGTGATCGCGCGCAGCGCCGACGACCCGTCCGCGCAGCCCGAGCAGGAGGCCATCGACGCCGACGATCCTTTCTTCGCCTTCTTCAGGCGCGCGCCGAAGCCGGCGTCCGACGCGGACGCCAGCGGGCCGCGCGTGATGACAGGCATGGGCTCCGGGTTCATCGTCAGCCCCGATGGCGTCGTGCTCACCACGGCGCATGTCGTCGACGGCGCCGGGCAGGTGACCGTGCGGCTCACGGACAAGCGCGAGTTCAAGGCGGAGGTGGTTGGCGTCGACCCGCAAAGCGACGTTGCCGTGCTGCAGATCGACGCGCACGGTCTGCCGTTCGTGAAGCTCGCCGAAACGGCGAAGGTGCACGCCGGTGAGCCGGTGCTCTCGATCGGCTCGCCGGACAGTTACCAGAACACCGTGACGACGGGCATCCTCAGCGCGACTTCGCGCACGCTGCCCGACGGCAAGTCGTTCCCGTTCCTCCAGACCGACGTGGCGGTCAACCCCGACAACTCCGGCGGGCCGATCTTCAATCGCGCGGGCGAGGTGATCGGCATCGACGTGCAGATTTACGCCGACACCGGCCGCTACGGCGGCCTGACCTTCGCGATTCCTATCGACGCCGCCAACCAGTTCCGCGCCCAGTTGCAGGCGAGCAAGGCGGCGAACGCCGGCGGCGCCAATGCGGCGAACGCGGCGAATGGAGCCAACGGGGCAAACGCGGGCAACGGCGGCACGATCCGCACGTTCGGCATGCAGGTCGAAGACGTGAGCCCCGGGCTCGCGGCGGCGCTCGGCTTGCCGCACGCGGGCGGCGCGCTCGTCGATTCCGTCGACCCCGCCTCGCCCATCGGCAAAGCGGGTATCCGGACCGGCGACGTGATCGTGCAGGTCGGCACCAAGCCCGTTGACCGGGCCGCGACGCTTGCCGCCGCGCTCGCGGCGGTGCCGCCCGCCACGCCGGCTTCGCTCAAGGTGATCCGCAACCGGCAGCCGGCGGTGGCCGGGTTCTCGAACACCGCGTTCGAGGCCAAGGCGGAGGATGCGCCTGCGGCGGCGGCAGGCACGACAGGGGCAGCGGGCGCAGCGGGGGCGGCAGCGGCACAGGCAGCCGACGCCGAACAGGCGGCGGAAAAGACCGACGCGCCAGTCGCGCCCGCCGCCGGGGATGCGGCAAGCAAGGCGCCGCCGGCCAATGTGCACGCCATGAAGACGGTGATGACAGACACGGCCGCCCCGCTCGCCCAACCCGTCGCCGCGCAGGCCCCGCGCCACGCCGCGGACCGCATCGGCCTCGTCGCGCACGCGCTGAGCGAAGAGGAAAAGCGCTCAACCGGCCTGCCGCTCGGCTTGATGGTGGACGCTTCGACCGGCCCCGCCGCGACGGCGGGCGTGCGGGCTGGCGACGTCGTGCTGTCGCTCGACGACACGCTGGTCGAATCGCAGGAGGAAGCCGCCGCGCTCGAAGCCAAGGCGACGAAGAGCGTGTCGCTGCTGATTCAGCGCAACAACGCGCGCAGCTTTGTTGCGGTGAAGCTCAGGTAAAGCTCAGGTGAAGTTCAGCTGACAGGCCTGGAACAAACAAGCGCGGCACGGCGGCCTGACAAGCCGCCGTGCCCGCGCCCGGCGGTGCTCAACTCGGCGTCAACTGCGCATAAACGTCGTGCGCGAGCTGCAAAAGCGCCTTGCGGTCGATACCGCCGGAAAGCGCGTACCCGAAGTCGCCGTCCACCCAATAGAACACGTTCACCGGTCCATCCTGATACAGCTTGAACGCCGTGGTGTTGGCGCTCGTCTTGCGGTGCGAGATACACAGCGTCACGCGCTCGCCTTGCGCGTTGTGATACATGAACTGCGCAACCTGGCCGCCGTCGTCGGCGGGCAACAAGCGCCCGCCCGAAAGCTCGAAGCCGCTCTTCGACAGCATCGGCGCGCGCACATTCGTGCCGAGCCGGTTGGCGAGCCACTTCACGAAGTCCTGCTCCTGGCTGTCGTCCATTGCGTCGGGCCGCACCACCGTCGGCATGTAGACCACGTGTGCGAGCGCCGCCTGCCGTGCGAAGCGCATGGAGCCGTCCGCGCTCACCGCGTGCAGCTCGCCGCCGCCCGCCACGCCTGCGGGTCCGCCTATGGCGCCCGTGCCGCTCATGCCGTAGTGCATGCCCCAGCCGATTGCCACGCCCAGCACGAGCGTCGCCGCGAGGCCCGCGAAGCGCGGCCAGTTCGACGCCGGCCGCGTGTTTTGCACCGTTTGCACCTGCGGCTCGGGCTCGGGCTCGTGCGCGGCCACGCGCAGGCGCGCGGGCAGCGGCTCGTTGAGCACGCGGTCGTAACGCTCGTGCAGCAGGTTGTTGAGCGCGAAGAAGTCGCTCGCGCGCGCGGCAAGCTCGGGATTGCGCTCGAGTTCGCGCTCCACGTCGGCGCGGCGCGCCTCGGAAAGCGTGCCGTCCACGTAGGCGTGGATCTCGTCTTGCGTGACTGGATTTTGTTGTTCGCTCATCGCACCACCTTCAGATTCGCACGCGGGACGGAACCGGCCATGAGCGCGCGCAGGCGCTCACGTCCCCTCGACAGACGCGACATGACCGTACCGATCGGTATGTCCAGCGCCAATGCGACGTCGGCGTAACTCATTTCCTCCAGTCCTACCAAAAGCACCACTTCGCGCTGCTCCACCGGCAAGCGCTGCAGCGCGAAATCCAGATCGCGCACTTCGAGCGCGCCCGTCTGCGTGGCGGGCACGGCGTAGTCGGTTTCGGGCACGCTTTCGTCGTCGACGGAAACATGCGCGCCGCGCGCCGCCGACTTGCGCACCTGGTTCACGAAGATGTTGTGCATGATCGTGAAAAGCCAGGCGCGCAGGTCGGTGCCCGAGCGAAACAGCTCCGTGCGGGCGATCGCGCGCTCCAGCGTGTCCTGCACGAGGTCGTCGGCAAGCTCGCGGTTGTTGATCAGCGCGCGCGCGTAGCGTCGCAGGCGCGGCACGTGTTCTATCAGCTCGTCACGGATGTCCATGTTTCATCCTGGATTGCTGCAAGGGTCATTGCGCGGTTTGCATCGCCGGGTGGGTTCACGATCCGTCGCCCTCGCGCGCCGGCGGCGTGGCGAGCGTCGCGAGGTCCGCCGCGCGCATCAGGCCGCGCGTTTGCGCGTTGCCCGCGAGCACCCAGCGCGTGCCATGCTCGCGCCACATCAACAGCCTCAGCGGACCCGCGCGGTGCGCGCTCCACTGGGGCGCCGCGCCCGCCAGCCAGGCGCGGCTCGCGAGCAGCACCACGCGCTCGCCCTGGCTGTTCTCGTAGACATAGCGCTGCGCGTTCGCGAACGGGCCAACCCGCACTTCGCCGCCGCCCAGGAAGTGCAGGCCTGCCGCGCCGAAATCGAACGGCGCACGCGCCGCGCCTGCTTCCAGCGCCTCCGGCTGCCCGTTTTCGGCCTCCATCAACGCCATGACCGCGGCGTTGTTCAAAACTTGCTGCGACGGCTCAGTCACGGCGACCCACGCCAAGGCGGCGCTCGCCAGCGCCAGGGCCGCCGCGAGAGCGATAGCGTAGCGCAACACCCGCCCGCCTCGGGCCGTAGCGGTGCGCGGCTGCGCCGTCTGCGCGGCCTGCGCCGGGTATGCGTCGCGAATCTGCGCGTTCAGGCGCCGGTAGAACAGGATGCGATGCCATTCGCCGGGTTTGCCCGCAAGGTAGCGCCGCACATGCGCCGCCCGCGCGCCGGCGAGCGTGCCGTCGCTATAGGCCTGGATATCGGCTTCGGAAATCGGCGGCTCGTCGAGCGGCCCGCGGAACTTCATGATCGTGATGCGATGCTGATTGGGTGGCGATGCGGGGACTAACACGCGGCGGCGCCGATTATTCCTGCGGGCGGCGAAATTCCCCCTTTTGCGTTCGCACGGCGCTCGAGCGATTTTGCGCTGCGCTGCCGCTCTTGCATCGCATCCGCATAAAAAAACGCCACATTACCCGCATTGAATAATATTTGAATTATTTCCTTAAAAGCGCGTGCGAGCATCACGCCCAACGGCCGCACACCTTGCGGCAGGTTCGTGATTTACGGGAATTCAAGTGAAAAATGCTGCTCGCCTCATCGCCTTGTCGCTCGCGCTGCAAGGTCTCGCCACTCACCCTGCCATTGCGCAAAGCACGCTCAACTACACCACGTCCTGGATCGGCAACAGCTTCGGTTTCGGCGACGGCAAGTGGATGCAGCAAGACGTGGAGGCCATTGCCGTCGCACCCGACGGCACCGTCTACGCGAACGCGCCGTGGGACGAAAGCGGTAGCGAGATCGGCGTCTACCGCGGCGGCGACAAGCTCGCCGTGGCCGGCAATACGCACGGCTGGGGCAATGCGGGCGGCGACGCCATCGCGGCGAACAGCACCTATGTGTACGCCGCAATGTCGATCGGCAACGAGAGCAACGGCCTCGTGGGCGCGGACTATCCGCCCGCCAACCAGACGTGGTTCGGCGTGACGCGCCGCCTGCGTTCGGACGTGACGCAAGGCGCGCCGTTCGCGAGCGGCATTGGCAACAGCGCGAACGCGACGAAGAACAGCTTTTTGCGCGTGCTCGCGGCGCCGAGCACTGGCGACGGCGCCGTGCGCGGCCTCGCAGCCACCGATACCGAGCTGTACGTTGCCGATACCGCCGACAACCGCATCGTGGTCTACGACGCGCAGACCATGCGTCAACTGCGCTCGTTCACCGTGCCCGCGCCGGGGCGCATTGCGCTCGCGAACGACGGCACGCTGTGGCTGATCCAGGGCTTGCAGGCCGCGAGCGGCCCGAGCATTGGCCACTACCGCAAGGACGGCACCGCGCTCAACGACGCGCCCGTGCTGCCCGCCGGCACCGTGCCCACCGACCTCGCCTTCGCGCCATCCGGCCAGCTTTCGATTGCCGACAACGGCCCCTCGCAGCAGATCCTGCTCTACGCACGCGCGTCGAACGGCCAGATGACGGCAGCGGGCGCGCTGGGCACGCGCCAGGGCATCTTCCATGTCGTGGCGGGCACGCCCGGCGACTGGCGTTTCAACGGCATCGCCAGCATTGGCTACGACCAGGCGGGCAATCTGTATGTCGCGCAGAACGGCCAGGGGCCGCGGCCGTACGGCACCGCGCTCGTCGGCCAGGGCGCGGTACTGGAAAGCTACGGAATGGGCACACGCACGCTGGGCTGGCGCCTCGATGGCCTGACCTTCGTCGATGCCGCCGCCTTCGACCCCGCCAACGCCGCGAACGTCTTCACCGGCTCGAAACGCTTCACGCTCGACTACCGCCAGGCGCCTGGCAAGCAATGGACCTATGCGGGCTTCACGCTCAACCGCTTCGCGTATCCGGACGATCCGGCGCTCCATTCCACGCGCGGCGTGCGCGGCTCGCCGATGGTGCGCCGCTTCAACGGCCGGCGCTTCCTCTACACGCTCGACCAGTACGCGCACTACCTGAACATCTACCGCTTCTCGAGCGCGACCGATGGCGAAGTCGCGATTCCCTCGGGCCTGCTCGCCCAGAATCCGATGCCGGGCAACTGGCCCGCCGGTCAACCGGCCTACGGCGAATGGATGTGGCGCGACGCGAACGGCGACGGCCATGTGGATGCGGGCGAGATCGCTTCGAACCCCTCCACCGGCGCAACCGTCGGCAACGGCTACTGGTGGGTGGACACACCCGGCAATGTATGGCTCGCCACGCCGCTTTCGGGCATTCGCGAGATGCCGTTGCAAGGTCTCGACGCGCAGGGCAATCCCCAGTACACCTATGCATCGTCGAAGATGTTCGCAATGCCGGCGCCGTTCAACCGCATTGCGCGCATTGTCTACGTGGCCGAAACCGATACGATGTACATCACCGGCTTCACCGCCTCCATTCCGTGGGATGCGTCGCACTGGAAGGAAGCGGGCCCTGTGCTCGCGCGCTATGACAACTGGTCGAGCGGTACGCCCACGCTCACGTGGCAGGCGTCGTTGCCCTGGAACACGAGCAGCAGTCCGCAGGTGACGACGGTGGGAATTGCCGTGGCCGGCAACTATGTGTTCATCGCGGAGCTCTACACGCAGAAGATCGACGTGTACGACGCGCGCAGCGGCCAGCTCGCCGGCTCGATGACGCCCGGCGCCAACGTGGGCAGCACGAGCGGATGGGTGGACATTTATATGGGCATGAGCGCGGCGCAGCGCGACAACGGCGATTACGTCGTGCTCGTGGAGGACGACGCGCGCGCGAAAATCCTGATGTACGACTGGACGCCGAGGTAAACCTTCAGGCTTTACGAGCGCCCCGACACCTGCGTGGAAAACGCCACGCGATTGCGCCCATCGCGCTTGGCCCGGTAGAGCGCGGCGTCGGCTTCTTCGACCAGCGCCGTTTCCGCGAGGCCCGGCGCGGGCGTGAGCGTGGCCACGCCAATGCTGATCGTGAGGTGCTCGCTCACGGCGGACCCCACGTGCGGCAGCGCGAGGCCCGCCACGTCGCGGCGCATTTTCTCGGCGAGCAGCCGCGCGCCCGCGCTGCCCGTGCCCGGCAGGACGACTGCGAACTCCTCGCCGCCAAAGCGCGCCACGAGGTCGCGCGGCTGCCGGATCTCGCGGCGGATCGTCGTCGCCACCGAGCGCAGCACGTTGTCGCCCGCCACGTGGCCGTAGGTGTCGTTATACGGCTTGAAGTAGTCCACATCGATCATGAGCAGCGACACTTCGGTGCGCTCGCGCTCCGCGCGTTTCCACTCGGCGCTCAGGAATTCGTCCAGATAGCGCCGGTTCGAGAGGCCGGTAAGGCCATCCGAATGCGTGAGGCGTCGCAGTTCGAGGTTCGCGCGGAGCAGTTCCTGCTGCGAGCGGCGCAGTGCGCGATACGCCTCGTCGCGCTGGAGCATGTTTACGTAGGATCGCGAATGATATCTCACGCGGGCGATCAGCTCGACGCTGTCCGGCAGCTTCACGAGGTAATCGTTCGCGCCCGAGGCGAACGCCGCGCTCTTGATGGCGGGCTCTTCCTTGGTGGAGAGCACGATGATCGGCACGTCGCGCGTCGCGTCGTTCGCGCGATAAGCCCGCACGAGCGTGAGCCCGTCGGTGCCCGGCATCACGAGGTCCTGCAGGATCACGGTCGGGCGCACTTCCTCGGCCATGCGCACGGCCTGGTCGGGATGCGCGCAGTAGTGGAAGTCGATCTCGCGCTCGCTCGCGAGCGCCCGGCGCACCGCCTCGGCCACGATCGCCTGGTCGTCCACCAGCAGCACCATCATCGGCATGTCGGCGGCGGGCAGCGTTTGCTCCAGCGCGCTGCGCACGGCGTCCAGCGCAACGGCGAGCGAGGCGTCGTCGGCGCTGCCGGGGTCGAGGGCGGCAGCCGTGCCGCCCGTCTCGAGGCCCGTGCTGTCGGCAACGTTTGCGCTGATTGGAAGAGTGGACTTCTCGGTCATGATGTCGGTCGCGTCTCGTGATGGCTGGCGTCTAGCCGGCAGATTGATGCGGTGATTTCACCCGGCTCGCAAGCTCGGGGGCAATGGCGTCGAGCGGCAGGATCGCGCGCGCGGCGGAAAGCGCCGCCGCCGCCTTCGGCATGCCGTACACGGCGCTCGTCGCCTGGTCCTGGGCGATCGTGTGCCAGCCCTTCGCGCGCATCGCCTTCAGGCCAATGGCGCCGTCGCGCCCCATGCCGGTGAGCAGCACGCCGATCGCCTCGCCCGTCCAGCACTCGACGAGGCTGTGAAAGAAGGTATCGACAGAGGGGCGGTACGGTGTCTCGGCCGGCTCGCGAGTGTAAGCCAGCTTGCCGCTCGCTGTCATGCGCAGATGATCGTTGGTCGCGGCGAGCAGCACGCATCCGGGCGCGGGCTGCTCGCCTTCGAGCGCAATGCGCACCGTGAGCGCTGTCTGGTCGTCGAGCCAGGCGGCCATGCCCGCCGCGAACGACTGGTCCACGTGCTGCACGATCACGATGCTCGCGCCGAAACCGGCAGGCAGCGCGCCGAGCACGGCGGCGAGCGCGCTGGGTCCGCCCGCCGAGGCGCCGATCGCGATGAGCGGCGCCTTCGGCATGCCTGGCGCTGTTGCGGCCGGCGCGCGCGCGGTGAAATCGGGCGCGCCGGATACGCGCCCGATCTGCTCGATCTTCGCGAGCAACAGGTCCATCGTGCGGCGCGTGTCGGGCCCGGCGAGCGTGGGGGTGTCCACGGCATCGAGCGCGCCCGCACCCATCGCCTCGTACACGCGCCAGGCGTTCGCGCCCACGCTGCTCGTCACGATCAGAATGGGGCACGGCGAGCGCGCCATGATCTGCCGCGTGGCCTCCACGCCGTCGATCTTCGGCATCACGAGATCCATGAGGATCACGTCGGGCACTTGCGCCGCGCAGAACTGCACGGCTTCCTCGCCGTTCGCGGCGACCCACAGCACGCGATGGCCGTGCCGCGTCGCGATGGCCTGACGCAGCGCCTCGACGGCGAGCGGCATGTCGTTGGCGATACCGATTTTCATCCTGTCGACTCCCCGATCAGGTCGCTTACGGCGTCGAGCAGCGCTTCGTCGTGGAAGCTGCCCTTGGTCAGATAGTAGTCGGCGCCCGCGTCGAGGCCGCGCCGCCTGTCGTCTTCACGATCCTTGTACGAGACGATCATCACCGGCACGTTGCGATGCATCGCGTCGCCCTTGATCATCATGACGAGTTCGATGCCGTCCATGCGCGGCATGTCGACGTCGGTGATCACCAGGTCGAAGTGCGCGTTGCGCAAGGTGTTCCAGCCGTCCATGCCGTCCACCGCCACGGTCACGTCATAGCCGCGTTTTTCGAGCAGCTTGCGCTCCAGCTCGCGCACCGTCAAGGAGTCCTCGACAACGAGAATACGCTTGCGTGCGCGCGCACCGTCAAGGGCTGCGCCGCGCGCCACGCCCGCGAGCTGACCGTCGCGCACGAGTCGCGCAACCGACGTCACGATGTCCTCCACGTCGACGATCAGCGCGACCTCGCCGTCGTCGAGCAACGCCGCCGCCGAGACGTTGCGCACCTTGCCCAGACGCGCATCGAGCGGCTGCACGGCGAGCGTGCGCTCGCCCGCGAAGCGGTCCACGGCCACGCCATAGAGGCCCGCCTCGCTGCCCACCAGCACCACGTTCAGGTCTTCCGTGGCCGCGGGTTCGGCGCCTGCCCCGAGCAATTGGCGCGCGGTGACGAGTCCCACCGGCCGCCCTTCGAAGGCAATGTGCTGCTGCCCTTCGAGCATTTCGATCGTGCTGCGCGGCACGCTGAGCGCGCGGCGCACGTGCGCGAGCGGAAATGCATAGGCTTCGCCCGCGACCTCGACGATCAGGCTGCGCACCACCGAGAGCGTGAGCGGCAACTGCAGCACGAAGCGCGTGCCCTGCCCCGCCGCGCTCTCGATGCGCACGGTGCCGCGCACGGCCTTCGCGAAGTTCTGCACGGCGTCGAGGCCGACGCCGCGGCCCGACACGTCGGTCACGGTGTCGCGCATCGAGAAGCCCGGCAGCAGCAGGAAGTCGAACAGTTCGGCGTCGGACATCGCGGCAACGGCCTGGGGCTGCGCGAGCGAGCGAGCGACGATGCTCGCGCGCAGCGCGTCCAGGTCGATACCCGCGCCGTCGTCGGCCACGGCGATCAGCAGTTTGCCCGCGCTATGGCGCGCTTCGAGCGTGAGACTTGCCTCTTCGGGCTTGCCGGCGCGCCGCCTTGTTTCGGGGTCCTCGATACCGTGATCGAGCGCGTTGCGCAGCAGGTGGCCGAGCGGCGCGTCGAGCATTTCGAGGATGTCACGGTCCACTTGCGTCGACTCGCCGACAATCGCGAAGCGCACGCGCTTGCCGAGCGAGCGCGCAAGGTCGCGCACCACGCGCGGATACGTGTGCGCCGTGTCGCCGAACGGCCGCATGCGGCATTGCAAGGCCTCGTCGTAGAGGCGCTGCGCGAGTTGCGTGCCGCGCCGGTCAATGCGGTCGATGTCGTCGAATCGTTCGGATAGCTGATGATCCAGCGACGCCAACGCCTCGCGTATGCCGGCGAGCGCGGCGCGTGCGTCGGCGTCGAGCGCATCGGCGTGGCGCTCCTGGAACTGCCCCAGCGCCGCGAGCACGTCGCCCTGCGCGCGGCGCGTGCGCAAGAGACCTTCGGCGAACGGCCGCATGCGGCGAGACTCCACCAGCGATTCGCCTGCGAAACCGAGCAAGCGGTCGAGCGTGCCGGCACGCACGCGCAGCATGCGCTCGGCGTCAGTTGAACGGGGCTGCGCGGGCCGTACCAATGGCGCGGATTCGACCTCGCCGGACGACACGGCCTCAGGTTCCGGCTCGGGTTCCGGCTCGGGTTCGGGCAGGCGCAGCGACGCCGCCAGCGCAGCGAGGTCGTCGGCTTCCGGCATTCGCACGCTCGCGTTGGCGTCAGCGTTCGCCGCGCCGGGCTGCACTACACCCTGCAGGCGCGCCACGAACGCCGCAACCGCATCGTGCGTAATCGGCGCCGCCGCAACGTCGCCCGCCGCGCTCAGCAAGTCGATGCCAACGAGCAGCGCGTCGATGCGCGCCGCGTCGATGCGCAATTCGCCACGCTGCGCCGCCACGAAGCAATCCTCCATCGCGCTCGCCACCTCGACCGCTTCCGGCAGTCCGACAATGCGCGCCGCGCCCTTGAGCGAGTGCGTGGCGCGCATGCACGCTTCGAGCGTCGAGGCATCGTCGGGCGCGGACTCGAGCGCGAGCAGGCCCGCGGAAAGCGTGCGCGTCTGCGCCGCCGCCTCCTCCTGGAAGAGGTCGAGCAGCGAGCGGCGGCTCAGTTCGTCGTCGCTCATCGCAAACTCCTTGCAAGCGCATCGAATAGCACATCGGCGTCGAGCACGCCCACCGAACGCCCGCGCCAGTGCGTCACGCCACGCACATGCCGCCCAGCCGACTGCGCAAGCGTGGCGGGCGCGGGCAGCAGCGCATCTGCGCCGAAGCTCGTGACACCCTCCACGGCATCGACGGGAAACGCCGTCGTCGCGCCCGCCCACTCGGTCACGAGCAGGCGCGGCGTGGCGGCGCACCCTTGCGCTCTTGCCATAGCGGCTTGCGGCATCGCAACTTCGATACGCAGAAGCGCCGCCAGCGACACCGCGAGCGTGAGCACGCCACGCACGTTCACCACGCCCAGCACGGCAGCGCTGCGCCGGTGCGGCAACGTGTGGATGGCGCGCGCTTCGTCCACATGGCGCAGCGCGGTCGCGGGCAGCGCGAGCCACTCGCCGCCCACGCGAAACACGAGCGAGCCTTCGTGGCGCGTTTGCGGACCGGCAGACTCCTGCACGCGTTCGGGCGCCGGCTCAGACGACGCAAGCGGCGCGGGCCGGTCGAGCATGCGCGCTGCCGCTTCTTCGAAAACCGGGCAATTCAGGCAGCGCACACACGTCTGAAGCCGCGGGCACGAATTGTCGCCGAGCGTGCCGATGGTTTTCCAGCACGGGTCAAGCGGTTGCGCTGCGAGCACCAGGTCCTCCGTGAAGTCGCGCTCAGGCATGCGTGCCTCCTGCGCCCGTTGCGCCGCGCTGTGCCATTTCCTGCGCGACGCGCTTCGCGCGGCGCATCAGTCGGCGGGCACCCTCGCCGTCGCCCTGCACTTCGAGCAGCGCAGCCAGATGCGTAAGCGCTTCGTAGTGCGAAGGCTCCAGATAGATGGCCTTGCGATAGTGTGCGAGCGCTTCGGCGGCACGGCCCTGCGCATCGGCGATCAGGCCGAGCAGGTACCAGGTGTCCGCATTTTGCGCCAGCGCCTTGGCCGCTTGCGCGGCGAGGCGTTCGGCCTCGTCGAGCGCACCGGCATCGGCTAAGCGCCGCGCGTCGGCGAGCGCGGCTTCGGGCGTGGCGCCCACACACTCCGCACCCGCAGCCGATGCGCGCACCACGGCGGCGGCGCGTGGAGCCGGCGCGCCGTGCAACGGCCGCAGCGCGTGGCGCGGCGGCGCAGGCCTTGCCCGGTGTGCCGCTGCGGCCACGGGCGCGTCGAGCGGCGTGAACACCGGCGCGCTGCCGAATGCGGGGGCCGCAGCCGTAGCCGCGATCACCGGCAGCGGCGTGAGCGCAGGCGGCACCGATGCTGCCGGGCTCGCCGGATGATGATCCGTCGTCGCGCCGGGTTCGGGCGTGCGAAAACCGAACGCGAGCGGAATATAGGCGGACACCATCTCATGGCGCATCATCAGCCCGGTTTCCGCCGGTCCCACGAAGATCATGCCGCCCGCCGTGAGGCGCGCGCGCAGCAGGTCGATGGCGCGGTCCTGCGAGGCGCGGTCGAAGTAGATCAGCACGTTGCGGCAGAAAATGAAGTCGTAGCGCACCGGGTGCGGGGCGAGCCATTCGAACAGGTTCGCGCGCTCGAACGTCACGGCACGGCGAACTGTCGCGGCGATACGCCAACCGTCGGGCGTCGCTTCGAAGTAGCGCTCGCGAAACGCGAGGCCGTCGCCGCGAAACGCATTGCGGCCGTACACCCCGCGCGCGGCCGCCGCAATGGACTGCGCGCTGATGTCGATCGCGTCGATGGCGAACTGCTCGTGCGCGAGCCCCGCGTCGAGCAGCGCCATGGCCGCCGAGTAAGGCTCCTCGCCGCTCGAGCACGGCGCGCTCAGCACGCGCAGCACTTCGCCCGGCTGCGCGGCCAGCCGCTTCGCACCGAGGCGCGCGAGCGCGGCGAAGGCCTCGCGCTCGCGAAAAAACCAGGTCTCGGGCACCACGAGCGCGTCGATCAGCGCCTGGCGCTCGGCCGGCGTGGTCGTGAGTCGCTGCCAGTACGCTTCGCGCGCCCATTCAGGCAGCACGGCGCCGCTCATCCACTCCCTGCGCGTCTCGGCCGGATGCAGGTCCGCCTGAACCTCGAGCGTCACCGCCGCCCGTGCGCCCACCGCGCGCGCGAGCGCGTTGGCGCCCAGCGATTCGGCGTCGATGCCGGTTTCTTCGAGCAACCAGGCGGCGAAGCGCGGGTCGACCTGTCTCATGCCGCGCCTTGCCACGAAGGCGGATCGGGAAAGAGCAGCGCACGCACGCGCGCGTCGAGCAGTTGGGCAACTTTCACCCACTGGACGAAACCGCGCTCGTCGCGCGCCACGGGCCCCAGCCACCGCGCTTCGGGCGTGGCGATGCCGCCTTCGGCGAAGCGCTCGGGCGCGATCGACTGGGTGCGCGTCGCGCTTTCGAGCAGCAGCGCGAGGCGGCGCGGCGGCACCTGAGAGGCGGCCGCGCCAGCGTCGTCCGCGCGGTCATACACGAGCACGAGCCGCGTGGACATGAGCGCGCGCGCGGGCCGCCCGAGCGCGAGCATCGGCAGATCGACCACGGGCACGGGCGCGCCCTCGTAGTCGATCACGCCGGCGATATACGCGGGCGTGCCCGGAAACGCGCGCACGGGAGCGAGCGGCAGCACGTGCGCGATCTCGCGGGCATCGAGCGCGTAGCGCTCGCCGTCCAGTTCGAACACCAGGAAGAGCATCGCGGCTCCCGCGTCACGCCTCGATCCTGAACCGCGACACGCCGGTGCGCAGTTCGTTGGCGACGAGCGTGAGATTGTCGATGGCCTGCGACGACTGGCGCAGCGACTCCGCCGTCTGCTGGGCGGCTTCGGAAAGCTGCGTGAGCGCCTGGGTGATCTGCTCGGCGCTCGTGGCCTGCGCCTGCATGCCGTCGTTCACGACCTGGAAGCGCGGCGCGAGCGTCTGCACCGCACCGATAATCTGCGAAAGCTGCGCGCCCACGGCCTGCACGTCGTGCATGCCGCGCCGCACTTCTTCGGCGAACTTGTCCATGCCCATCACGCCCGCCGAGACGGCCGACTGGATCTCCTTCACGGTCTGCTCGATGTCGTAAGTGGCCACGGCCGTCTGGTCGGCGAGGCGGCGGATTTCGGTGGCGACCACCGAGAAGCCGCGCCCGTACTCGCCCGCCTTCTCCGCTTCGATCGCGGCGTTCAGCGAAAGCAGGTTGGTCTGGTCGGCCACCTTCGTGATCGTCGCCACGACCTGATTGATGCTCACGGCCTTCTCGTTGAGGATGGCGAGCTTGGCGTTCACGGAGCCCGCCGCCTCCATCACGCTGCGCATGGTGTCTTCCATATGCGTGAGGCCGCTCTGGCTCGTGCTGGCGAGCCCCGCCGACTGCTCGGCCACCGTCGCCACCTCGCTCATGGTGCGCACGAGGTCGCGCGCCGTGGCGAAAATCTCGCGCGAAGTGGCGCCGATCTCGGTCGTGGTGGCGGCCGTCTCGCTCGCCGTCGCCTGCTGTTCCTTCGAGGTCGCGGCCACTTCGGCCACCGAGGTCGTAACCTGCAGCGACGACTTCTGCGCCTGGGCCACGAGGCTCGCCAGTTCGTCGCTCATGCGGTTGAAGCCGTCTTCCAGCACGCCGAATTCGTCGCCGCGGTTCAACGCGAGACGCTGCGAGAGGTTGCCGGTGCGCATGGAGTCGTGCACTTCCACGAGGCGCGCCATCGGCACGGTGATCGCGCGGTACAGCGCGTAGCCCGTAGCGAGCGCGGCGAGCAGCACGACAGCGAGTGCCGTGGCGAGTGTGATTTCCGTACCCGTGACCGAACTGCGAATGGTCTGCGCGGACTCGTCGGCCTGCTGACGGTTTTCGTCGACGAGCGCGTTGGCCGTGGCGAGCACCTCCTGCCATACCGGGCCGATCTGCATGAACGCGGCCTGCGCTGCCGGGCGCGACGCGGGCAACTGGCTGGCCACGGCTTTCGCCATCGGCAGATAGCGCGCGTAGGCGTCGCGAAAGCGCTGGAAGCGCTCGCGGTCGTCGGCGCGAAAGAGCGAGCGCTCGTATTGCCGCGCATTGTCCTCGACCTGCGCCATCGCCGTGGGCAACGCGGCGACATCGCGCGCTACGCTGTCCGCATCGGCGTCGACGAAGGCCGCGCGCTCCACGAGGCTATAGGTCTGGTTGGCCGCCGCGCGCATGGAGGTCGCGTAGAACAGGCCCGGCACCGAATCGTGCGTGAGGCTCATCGCCTCGCTGTCGATGGCGCGCAGCCGGTCCCAGGAGATGGCGGCCGTGGCGAGCATCAGCACGAACAGCAAGCCGAAGCTGAGGACGATGCGCGTGCCGAGGGTGTAACGACCTTGAGTCTGTCGAGGCAGGCCGGCTTGGCCGGAACGGGGCATGGCGGTGCTCATTGCGCTTGGGGCTCTCCGGTGGCGTGGACCGGCGCACCGCCCCTGCCGGCGAGGCGGGGCGCGGCGGCGCACGGCGAGACCGCGCGCGGCGGCCTTGACCGCCGTAGTGTAATGCGTTTGCGTACTTTTTTGTGATAAGGAAGGTTAGCTGACAGCCACGCAGGACGGGGCTCACCGGGCTTTTGGAGATGAATTTGCAGCGCTCGCCGGAGCGTTTTGGCTGCACTGCGCAGCGCAGTACGGGGATGCGGGCGCGCCTTGACCCTTGCTTGATCCATGCGTCGTGCATCGGCGGGCAAGCGCGAAGCGGCCAGGGCGGCCGCGTCCCCAGGTCCGGCTTACTTCTTCACGAAGCGCAGCGTGGCGTCGACGACCATCTCGCGATGGCGCGCGCGCAGGCGCGGATGCGACGGATCGCGCCCGAACGCCGCCCCAAACGTGTGGCGGTTGCCCACGCGGTGAAAGCACATCGAGCTGATGAGCAAGTGCAGGTCGATCGGATCGATGTCGTCGCGGAACGCACCGCTTGCCACGCCGCGCGCGAGCAGGTCTTCGATCGTGCGGATCGCACTGGCGTTGCGGCTGCGGAAGGTCTTCAGGCGCTCGATGTACTTCGCGCCGTGAATGTTCTCGATCGTCACGAGGCGCACGAAGTCGCGGTGGCGGTCGTGATAGTCGAAAGTGAATTCGACAAGCCGCCGCAGGCCTTCGGTAGGGTCCAGTTCGTCGATATGCAGGTCCAGCTCGAGCGCGCGGATGTCGCCGTAGACCTTGTCGAGCACCGCTTCGTACAACCCTTCCTTGCTGCCGAAGTAGTAGTACAGCATGCGCTTGGTGGTGTTGGTGCGCTCGGCAATCGCGTCGACTCGCGCACCGGCGAGACCCATCGCCGAGAACTCGGCGGTCGCGACTTCGAGGATATTGCGCTTGGTCTGCTCGGGATCGTACTTGCGCCGGCTTTCGGATTGAGCATCGTTGCGTTCGGCCGAAGCCGCCGGTCTTGCCATGTTTTTGTGGCCCGCAGCAGGGAAGGAATGCGGGCGATTCTAGCATGCGGGGCGCGGCCCTTTATCAGGCGCCGCGCCCCGCAATCCAGCTCGAAGCCGCCCGGACGCGGCTTGCGCGCCTTACAACTCGATGCGCTTGATATCGCCCACGATGAAGATATACGAGGCCGCGCCGATCAGCGCGATCACGCCGATGAACACTAGCGCCCAGACGAACGAGCCCGTTGCGCCGACGATCAGCCCGACGACCAGCGGCGTGATGATGCCCGCGAGATTGGCGGCAAGGTTGAAGATGCCGCCCGTGAGGCCGAGCATGCCAGCCGGCGCGATATCCGAAACGAGCGTCCAGCCGAGCGCGGCCATGCCCTGCGCGAAGAACGCCACCGAAAGGATCGCGATCACGGCCACATTGCTGTCCACGAAGTTCGCGAGAATGATGGTCGAGGCGAGCAGCAGACCGGCGATGATCGGCAGCTTGCGCGCCACGTTGGCCGAGATGCCGCGGCGCAGCATCCAGTCCGAGAACGTGCCGCCGAACATCACGCCAATGGAAGCGGCAATGAACGGCATGATCGCGAAGAAGCCGATCTTGAGCCAGCCCATGTGGCGTTCGGTGGCGAGGTAGGTCGGGAACCACGTGAGGAAGAACACGAGCGTGGAGTTGCCCGCGAACTGCCCGAGGCAGATGCCCGCAAGCTGGCGGCGGCGCACGAGCTGGCCGGCCATGCGCCAGTCGAAGCCCTGCTTTTTCTCGCCCGCGGGTTGCGCGTCGGCCTTGCGCTCGTGGCGGGCGAGGCCGCCGCCCGCCTCGATGTAATCGAGCTCGGCGCGGTTGGCGGCGGGGTGTTCATGCGGCTCGCGATACAGGAACCACCACACGGCACCGAACGCGATCCCCACGGCGCCCACCACGTAGAACAGCGAGCGCCAGCCGTAAGCGCCCATCAACGCGAAGAGGAACGGGCTAAAGAACGCGAGGCCGATGTACTCGCCCACCGTATAGGTGCCCGTGGCGAACGCGCGCTCGCTTTGCGGGAACCACGTGGCGACCACGCGGCTGTTGGTCGGGAAGCACGGCGACTCGGCGGCGCCCAAACCCAGACGGCAAGCGAACAACGCGCCCACGCCGCTGATGAAGCCCTGTGCGAGCGTGCACATCGACCAGAGCGTCATCGAAAGCCAGTAGGTGAACTTGCTGCCGAAGCGGTCGAGGAACACGCCGCCCGGAATCTGCGCGACGACATAGCTCCAGGAGAACGCCGAGAACACGAGGCCCATGAGCGCCGCGTTGATGCCCAGCTCCTTCGTGAGCTGTGGCGCTGCGATACCGAGCACGGTGCGATCGAGGTAATTGATCATCGTGCCGACGGCCAGCAGGCCCAGGATGCGATAGCGCGCCTTCGAGCGGCGCATCGCGCCCTCCGCGGGCGTTGCTGCGGAAAGGGCCGGCGCGTCGCCGCGCCCCGTGGATACGGGTGGTGCCATGTCTCTCTCCAAACTGTTTGTTATGCGCCGGCGTTGGCCGCCAGCATGGATTGCAGATGCGCATACATGCGTTCCGCGTCGGGCTCGACGCCCGTGAACAGCCGGAACGCATCCACTGCCTGGTACACCGCCATGCCGCCGCCGCTGAGCGTGCGGCAGCCGCGCGCCTCAGCCGCTTCGAGCAACGCCGTGCGGATCGGGAAATAGACGATGTCGGCCACCCACAGCCGCTCATGCAGATATTCCGCGGGCAACGGCATGCCGGGCAGCTTCGCCATGCCGGTGGGCGTGGCGTGGATGAGACCCGTGGCGTGCTGGAGCACTTCGCGCAAGTCGCCGCCCGCGCTTACGCGGGCCGCCGGGAAGCGCGCCTGCAGTTCGCTGGCGAGCGATTCGGCGCGCGATGCATCCACGTCGAACAGCGTGAGCGCCTGAGCGCCCATCTGCAGCGCTGCGTGCGCGACCGCCGCGCCCGCGCCGCCTGCGCCCAGTTGCACCACCGCTTCGAGCGAGACATCGGGCAGGCCGCGCTGGAACGCGCGCGCGAAACCCGACCAGTCGGTGTTGTGGCCGATGCGCTTGCCGTCGCGGAACAACACCGTGTTCACAGCGCCAAGCGCGCGGGCGTCGTCGGAGAGTTCGTCGAGCAGTTCGATCACGGCCTGCTTGCACGGATACGTGATGTTCAGGCCGTCGAAGCCCATGCGCTCGGCGGCGAGCAACAGCTCGGGGAGCGCGGCGGGCGTGAGCTTCAGCGCTTCGAGGTCGATGCGCCGGTACACATAGTTGATGCCGAGTTCGCGGCCTTCCTGCTCCTGCATTGCGGGCGTGAGCGAGCCGCTAATGCCGGAGCCGATCAGCCCGCAGAGAAATGAATGGGCGGTTGCGCGCGCGCCCAGCGCGTTCGTTTTGCCTGGGTTCTGAGCGCTCATTTCGCCACCTTTTTCGCGAGCAGCGCGGCCATGCGCTCCAGCGCGAGCACATACCCCTGCGTGCCACAGCCGACGATGATCGCCTCTGCAATCGGCGAAACGAAGGAATGGTGCCGGAACGCCTCGCGCTTGTGCACGTTCGAAATATGGACCTCGATCACGGGCTTTGCGATCGCGGAAAGCGCATCGGCGATCGCCACCGACGTATGCGTATAAGCCGCCGGATTGATCACAATGCCATCTACGCGTGTGCGCGCTTCATGAATCCAGTCGATCAACTGATGCTCGGCATTCGACTGGCGAAAATCGATCTCGAGCCCAAGACGCCCCGCCGCCTCGCGGCACAGGTTGGCAACGTCATCTAACGTTTCAGCGCCGTAGATCGCGGGCTCCCGCGTTCCCAGCAGATTCAGGTTCGGCCCGTTCAGGACCAGCACCGAAGGCATTCCCATTACACATACTCCCAAACAGCTGACGACGGGTACGGCGCATACTGAGCAACCGACGCATGCTTCACCGCATGGTCGCAAGTGTGCCGCGAAGCGGTCCAGCGGTCACCTGGGGTTTGCCAGAATTTGTACTAACTAGTTAGTTTGGCGTATCCTTCGGACACTCCAGCGGCAAGTGTGCCTGCGGTGCGCCAGTGAGTTAAACGCCCGCCCCACGCCGCCGCGCCGGACCCTTGTTCAACACCGCAGTTGCAGTCAGCCCGTTCGCCATGCCCATGTCCAAGCCGCTCCACACCCCCTCTCGCGCGCTGCGCCGCTCGATCGCCACGGTGTCGATCAGCGGCACACTCGCCGAAAAGCTCGCCGCCATCCGCGCCGCGGGTTTCGATGCCGTCGAGATCTTCGAAAACGATCTGCTCTATTTCGAAGGCTCCCCCGCCGACGTGCGCCGCATGGCTAGCGACCTCGGGCTCGATATCGTGCTGTACCAGCCGTTCCGCGATTTCGAGGGCGTCGCGCCCGAGCGCCTCGCACGCAACATCGAACGCGTGAAGCGCAAGTTCGACGTGATGCACCAACTGGGCACGGATCGTTTGCTGGTGTGCAGCAATGTCTCGCCCGAAACGATCTGCGACGACGGCCTCGCCGCCGAGCAACTCGGCGCGCTCGCGCAAGCCGCCGGTGAGGCGGGCGTGACGATCTGCTATGAAGCGCTCGCGTGGGGGCGCCACGTGCGCACCTATGGCCACGCGTGGCGGCTCGTCAACACGGTGAATCACGCGAACCTCACGCTCGCGCTGGACAGCTTCCACACGCTTTCTCTCGACGACACGCCCGACGGTATCGCCGCGATTCCGGGCGAACGTATCGGCTTCGTGCAGATCGCCGATGCGCCGAGAATGCAGATGGACGTGCTCGAATGGAGCCGGCACTATCGTTGCTTCCCGGGCCAGGGCGACTTCGCGCTTGCGGATTTCACGGCGCAGGTGGTGAAAAGCGGCTATACGGGCCCGCTCTCGCTCGAAATCTTCAACGACGGCTTTCGCGGTGCGCCGCCCGCCGCCACGGCCGCCGACGGTCATCGCTCGCTGCTGCTGCTCGAATCGCTCACGCGCGAGACGCTGCAAGCGGAGCATGTCGAAGCAAGCGCGCTCTACCATCCGAGCGCCGCGCCCGCGCACGCGCAGTGGCAGTTCCTCGAATTCGCCGTGGACGACACGGCGCGCGCGCACGTGGCGAACTGGCTCGAAACGCTGCATTTCCGCCGCGCGGGCCAGCATCGCTCAAAGGATGTGACGCTCTATCAGCACGGCTCGGCCGCGATCGTGCTGAACGCCGAACCCGACTCGTTCGCCGACGCCTTTTTCCAGCGTCATGGGCTCTCGCTGTGCGCCTCGGCGTTTCGCGTGGACGATGCACGCCAGGCGCTCGAACGCGCCGCGGGCTTCGGCTATCAGCCATTCTCGGGCCGCGTGGGTCCGAACGAACGCGTGGTGCCCGCCGTCCAGGGGCCGGACGGCAGTCTTAACTATTTCGTTAACGAGGAGCCGGGTCAGCCCACGCTCTTCGAAGCCGATTTCGCGCTCACCGATATCGATGGCCCGGTCGAGGTAGGCCCGATCTCGGGCATCGATCATGTGAGCCTTTCGCTGCCGGCCGGCTCGTTCGACTCCTGGGTGTTGTTCCTGAAGTCGGTGTTCGGGCTCGAAGCCACGCCCGCCGTGCTGCTGCCCGATCCGTACGGGCTCGTGCGCAGCCGCGCGCTCATGAGCCGCGACCGCGGGCTGCGCGTCGTGCTCAACGCCTCGGTCGACCAGCACACGGCCGCGGCGGAAACCGTGCGCGCCTACCACGGCACGGGCCTGAACCATGTGGCGTTCAACACGGGCGACATCTTCCGCGCGGTGACCGAGTTCGAGGCGGCCGGCGTGCCGCTCTTGCGCGTGCCCGCGAACTACTACGACGATCTCGACGCGCGCCACGCCCTCGACCCCGAGTTTCTCGACGCGCTGCGCGAGCACAACCTGCTCTACGACCGCGACGAACGCGGCGGCGAGTTCCTGCACGCCTACACGGAAACGCTCGACCAGCGCTTCTTCCTGGAGATCGTGGAGCGGCGCGGCGGCTACGACGGCTACGGCGCGCCCAACGCCGCTGTGCGCCTCGCGGCGCAAGCGCGCCAGCGTGCGCTTGCCGCAAAGGGGGCGCACGAACCGCAAGATTGATGTACACGCAGTCGATTTAGTCACTTCCCGCAGCAGTACGCACGCCGCATCGACCTGCAAACCGGGCGGCGTAGCAAAGAAAACAATAAGCAGTCCAAATCTCACCGGAGACACACGACGATGAAGAAAGCAGGCCTTGGTCTTGGTACGCTTGTCGCGACTGGCGCAGCCCTTGTGGCGAGCCCCGCATTTTCGCAAAGCAGCGTCACACTCTACGGCGCCGTCGACGACGCCATCACTTACGTCAACAACCAGAACGGTCACTCGAACGTCTATCTGCGCCAGGGCAACCTGTATGCGTCGAAGTTCGGCTTGCAGGGCAAGGAGGATCTCGGCGGCGGCACGTTCGCGATCTTCGACCTGCAAAACGGCTTCGACCTCAACAGCGGCGCCCTTTCGTCGAGCGGACTGATCTTCAATCGCCAGGCCTACGTCGGCCTGCAAAACCAGAATCTGGGCACGTTCACGGCCGGCCGACAGTACACGCCGTATTACCTGTTCGTCGGCCCGCTCACGGGTAGCGCCTGGCTCACCGGCGCGACCGGCGCGCACCCCGGCGACATCGACGGTCTCGACACGACCGTGCGCATCAACAATTCGGCCACCTACACCTCGCCGACCTTTTACGGCGTGCAGGCAAGCGCCATGTACGCGCTCGGCGGCATTGCGGGCAGCACCGGCAAGGGTCAGACGTGGAGCGCCGCGCTGCGCTATTCCGCCGGCCCGTTGAGCCTCGCGGCAGCCATCCTGCGCATGGACAACGCGCAGCTGACGAGCGGCTTCGACAGCTCGTCCACCGGCAGCTTCGGCAAGTCCTCACTGAACACGGGCTATGTCTCGGCAAGCGCGGTCCAGCACATCGCGGCGGCCGGCAACTACACGATCGGCAACCTGATCGTCGGCGCCTCGTATTCGAACGTTCAATACATTGCGGGCGGCAAATCGATCTTCCACGACACGGCCATCTTCAACACCTGGGCGGCGCTCGCGGTGTATCGCTTCACGCCGGCCTTCGACGTGGGCGGCGGCTTCGCTTACACGCTGGCCTCGCAGGCCAACGGCATCACGAGCGCGGCGCGCTACCAGCAGTACTCGCTCAAGGAGGCATACCACCTCTCGAAGCGCACCACGCTCTACGCCCTGCAGGCCTACCAGCACGCGGGCGGCCAGACGCTCGGCGCGAACGGCGCGGGCAACATTGTCAACGCGAGCCCGGCCGTGGGCGACTCGCAGAACGCCACGCCCTCGTCCACGCGCTCGCAGTTCGTCGGCATGGCGGGTATCGCGCTGTTGTTCTGATCGGTGTTCCGATGCGTCGCCGGGGGCCGCCCTGCCGCCCCCTCGACGCAGCGGCACGGCGCTGAGTACACTCGCGGGTATCGCCTAAACGAATCCGCGCGAATCTCGCGAACTCACCGTGCCGCCCCTCGTTCCCGCCATCAGCCCACGCCTGCGCAGCAAGCTGCGCACGCTCGCCAAAACCCAGCCCAAGGCCGTTCAGCGCACCTACGACACGCTGCTCTCGCTCGAAGGCTATAGCACGCTCTCAGCGGCGGCGCGCAAGGATATCTTCTCGTCGATCGCGTTTTCCGCGGGCCTATGGTTCCAGTGCCTGCTCGACGGCACGCCGCCCTCCGCCGAAGTCATGGACCAGACTGCGGCGTTCGCGCGCCGCCGCGTGCACCAGAACGTGCCGCTGCGCTCGCTGCTGCGCGCGTTTCGTCTCGGCGCGCGCGAACTTTGGCGCACCTGCACGGAGCTTGCCGAAGCGGACCCGGCGCTCGCGCACGAGTTGCTGTTCGATATTTCGCCTTATCTGCTCGATTACTTCGATGCAATGGCCGAGCACATTGCCGAAGCCTATCTCGACGAGCAGCACCAGCAGGCGCGCTGGCGCGGTTCGCTGCTGCAGCAGCTCTACGACCTCGTGTTCCACGCCCCGGACGACGCCGCGCGCTTTCGCGAGACCGTCGAGGCACTCGGTCTCGACGCCACGCTGCCTCGCATTGCGCTCGCCGTCGATCTGGACTTGCGCGACCACGCACCCTCGGTGCGCGAGGATGCGCTCGATCGTTTCGCGCTCAGCGCCGCGCGTCACTTCGAACTGAAGCCCGACGCGCTCGTGCGCGTGTGGCATCGCGAGCGGCTGGTGTTCTGGCTGCCGTGCGTACGCGGTGATTCGATGACGCGCAACGATCAGCGCGCGGCCGAGCATGCGGCCGCGCTCTCGCGTGCCGAGCCGCGCGTGCGCAGTATCGGCATCGGGCTCATGAATGAAGGGGCGCGCGGCTGGGCGGCCTCGGTGGAAGAAGCGCTGAAGGCCGTGGACTTCGCGCCGCGAGGCAGCAGCGCGAATGACGACAACGACATTGGCGACGAATTCGGCAACGTCCTTCGCGTGCACCGTTTTTCGTCTATCGCCATCGAGGAGAGTGTGCGCAGCAGCGCCAACGTTCTGCGCTACCTCGTTTCGCTGGCCGAGCAACTGGCGACGGAAGCGGACCTGCTCGCCACGCTCGAAGCGTGGTTCGCAAGCGGCCAGCGCCGCAGGCAGACGGCTGAAACATTAGGTGTGCATCCGAATACGCTCGATTACCGGCTTGAGCGTATTGAAACGCTGCTGGGCGCGAAGCTCGACGACGCGCAATGGATTGCCAGGCTCGATATCGCGCTCAAGCTGCGTTCAGCGACGCAAGGATCGGAGCGCGACGGAAAAAAGAAGGAAAAGAAGGGACGATTGGGCGTGAAAAAGGCGAAGAGCGCAGCGCGTTGATTGTCGCGGCGCGCTCCTTTCGCTTTCACACGTTTCACGCCGCCGCGTCGCGCAGCTCCCGCCGCAAGATCTTCCCGACCGTCGACTTCGGCAGCGCCTCCACGAAGCTCACCACGCGCGGCACCTTGTACGCCGCGAGTTGCGCGCGGCAATGCGCGATCACCGCTTCCTCGCTCAGCACCGCTTCACGCGCGGGCACCACGAACACACGTACGGCCTCGCCGCTTCGCTCGTCGGCCACACCCACGCACGCGCATTCGGCCACGCCCGGCATTGCGGTCACGACCGCCTCGATTTCATTCGGATACACGTTGAAGCCCGAGACGAGGATCATGTCCTTCGAGCGATCGACGATGCGCAGGAAGCCTTGCGCGTCGAACACGCCCACGTCGCCGGTGCGAAAGTAGCCATCGTCCGTGAATGCAGCGCGCGTGGCCTCGGGCTGGTTCCAGTAGCCCTGCATCACCTGGGGGCCTTTCGCGCAAATCTCGCCAGGCTCTCCCGGCACTGCCTCGACGCCGTCGTTCATCAGCTTGACGTCGGTGGACGGCACCGGCAGCCCCGTCGTGCCCGTGAAGCGGTCGACGCTCCCCGGGTTGAACGACACCACGGGGCTCGTCTCCGAAAGCCCATAGCCTTCGCGGATGAACCCGCCGGTAATCGCCTGCCAGCGCTCGGACACGGTGGAAATGACCGCCGCGCCGCCGCCGCCCGCGAGCCGCAGCCGCGAAAAATCGACCTCGCCGATGCGCGGATGCGCAACGAGCCCCGCATAGAGCGTATTCACGCCCATGAAGCTCGTGGGCCGCGCGGCCTTGAACACGTCGATCAAGCCATCGAGATTGCGCGCATTCGCAACGAGCCAGTTCTGCGCGCCAATCGAGAAGTAGACGATGAGATTCACCGTCAGCGCGAAGATGTGATAAAGCGGCAGCGCCGTCACGACGACCTCTTCGCCTGGGTTCATGAAGCCCGGCATGAAGGTCTTGAACTGCTCGACATTGGCGACCAGGTTGCGATGCGTGAGCAGCGCGCCCTTGGAAAGCCCGGTCGTGCCGCCCGTGTATTGCAGGAAGAGCGCGTCGTCGCCGCACAGCGTGGGGGCTTCGAACGGCAAGGTTGCACCTTGCTCGAGCGCCGCGGCGAACGAGCCGGGCTGCGGTTCGCGCTCGCTGCCCGCGCAATCGCTTGCGGCCACGCTCAACACGGTTTGCACGGCCGTATTCGCCTTGATCGCCTCGAAGGTCGGCAGCGCGCCGTCGAACACCACGAGCGTTTGCGCGCCGGAATCCACGAGCTGATGCTGAAGCTCGCGCGGCGTATAGAGCGGATTCACGTTCACCTGCACCGCTCCGGCTCGCACGATGCCGATCAGCGCAATGGGGAAAGCGAGCAGGTTTGGCAACATCACGGCGACGCGGTCGCCCTTCTTCACGCCCGCGTGCTGCAAGTACGCCGCGAAATTGCGCGAGAGACGATCGACGTCGGCGTAGCTGAGCGTGGCGTCTCCCGCGCGCAATGCCGGCCGGTGCGCGTGTTCGCGCATCGCTTCGTCGAACATGTGCGCGAGCGACGGATGCAGATCGGGATTGATAGTAGCGGGAATCTCGCCGTAGCTGGCGAGCCAGGGGGCTTTCGACACGTTCGTCTCCATGAATTCGGATCGCGGCTTGTTTGCAGGGTGCCGCGTTTCATGCCCATGCTACGGACTTGCCCGCGCCTGGAGAACTGGGAAAGCGGATAACGTGATTGTGAAAAGTCACAAAAGCGCTCACGAGGGCGCCCCGCGCCGGCACGTGCGACGTCACGTCCGTGTCTGATCTTTGTCAATTGTGCGACACTGCACCGTCTCGTCCGAATCGCCGTTCTGGCGTGCCGGCGCGGCATCGCGCCACGCGCGTTTGCTAACACGCATACGCTGCGTCGAGGCGCTTCCCGAAGCGGATTGACCAGAGCATCGCTTTCATGCCGGACATACCCTTGTCCCCCTCCCGCGCGCCAAGCGCACGCCGCCGCGGCATCGGCGTCGCCGTATTTCTCGCCATCATCGCGGCCGGAGCGATCTATGTCATCGATCATCTCGTCGTCGATTTGCGCGCCGTTCGCGAGAGTTCGGCGCTGCCCTTCGTTCTACTCGGGCTCGCGCTCATCATCGCGCTCGGCTTCGAGTTCGTGAACGGCTTTCACGACACCGCCAACGCCGTCGCCACCGTCATCTATACGAACTCACTCGACCCGCATCTCGCCGTGGTGTGGTCGGGCGCGTGGAATTTCATCGGCGTGCTCGTTTCGAGCGGCGCCGTCGCGTTCGGCATCCTGCAACTGCTGCCGGTGGAGCTCATCCTTCAGGTGGGCAGCGGTGCGGGCTTCGCCATGGTGTTCGCACTCCTGATCGCTGCCATCGTCTGGAATCTCGGCACGTGGTATTTCGGGCTGCCTTCATCCAGTTCGCATACGCTCGTGGGCTCGATCATCGGCGTGGGCATCATGAACCAGTTCATCAGCGGGCCGTCCGGCACGAGCGGCGTGGACTGGGACCAGGCGCTGGGCGTAGGCAAGGCGCTGCTGTTCTCGCCCGTGGCCGGCTTCGTCATGGCCGCGCTGCTGCTCCTCGCGCTCAAGCTCCTCGTGCGCGTGCCCGCGCTGTATGCCGAGCCTAAGTCCAACCAGCCGCCGCCGCTCTGGATCCGCACGCTGCTCATCCTCACCTGCACCGGCGTTTCGTTCGCCCACGGGTCGAACGACGGCCAGAAAGGCATGGGCCTCATCATGTTGATCCTGATCGGCGTCGTGCCTACCGCCTATGCGCTCAACAAGGCCGTTACGCCCGAGGAAACCGCGGCGTTCGTGGTCGTGGCGCGTGAGGCGTCCGCCACGCTCGGCCGCTACGCTAACGGCGCGCCGCCCGACAACCCCCGCGCCGAGGTCGAAGCGTTCGTGCGCACACGCAAGCTCACGCCCGCCACGCTGCCCGCGCTGCGCCAGCTCACCGACACCATCGGCGACCAGGTGGCGCTGTCCGGCTCGATGGCGACGGTGCCCGACACGATCGTCGACAACGTGCGCAACAACATGTATGTCGCGAGCGAAGCGATCCGGCTGATGCAGAAGGCGAAGGCGCCGCCGATGTCACCCGCTGACGCAAAGGTGCTCGAAACCTTCCGCCAGCAGATGGACCACTCGACCAAGTTCATTCCAACATGGGTGAAGGTGGCTGTGGCCGTGGCGCTCGGTCTCGGCACGATGGTGGGCTGGAAGCGCATTGTCGTGACGGTGGGCGAAAAGATCGGCAAGCAGCATCTCACCTACGGCCAGGGCGCCTCGGCGGAGGCCGTGGCCATGATCACCATAGGCATGGCCGACCTCTACGGAATGCCCGTGTCGACCACGCACGTGCTCGCCTCGGGCGTAGCGGGCACGATGGCCGCGAACGGCTCGGGCCTGCAGTGGGGGACCGTGTGCAATCTCGTGCTTGCGTGGGTGCTCACGTTGCCGGCTTCCATTGCGCTGGCTGCTGGCCTTTACTGGATGTTCCGGCAGTTTCTCTGACGTCGGCTTCACGCAGCATTTCGCGCAAACGGAACTTTTGCACCTTGCCTGCGGGCGTGGTCGGCATGGCATCGAGCAGCAATAGCCGTTCGGGCAAATACTGCACGGCGACCTTGTGCGACTTGAGGAATGCGACGAGCGAGGGCAGATCGACAGCCGCGCCAGGCCGCGCCACCACCACGGCACACGCGCGCTCGCCCAGCCGCTCGTCCGCATACGCGACGATCGCCACCTGCGCAACCGCGGGATGACGGTAAAGCAGCGACTCGATCTCGACCACGGGAATGTTCTCGCCGCCGCGAATGATCACGTCCTTGCTGCGCCCGCTGATACGGATATAGCCGCGCTCGTCGATCATCGCGAGGTCGCCGGTGTCGAACCAGCCTTCGGCATCCGTAGCATTCAGGTGCGCGCGCTTGAGATAGCCGCCGAAACCCGAGCATGCGCGCACGAAAAGCCGGCCCGCTACGTTCGGCGGCAGCGCGCGGTCGTTCTCGTCCACGACCTTCACTTCCACGCCAGGCAGCGGCACGCCGTCGGTCGTGGATGCGCGTTCATCGTCGTCGTCCAGACCGGTAAGCGTCACCGCACCGAGTTCCGTCATGCCCCATGCGGAGACGATCTTCGCCCCCAGCGCCAGGCGCGCGCGCTCGACCAGTGCACCAGGTATCGGCGCGCCCGCGCACAAAAACGTGCGCAGCGTCGGCGCACGCGTTCCCGCCTTGATAGCCGCGTTTGCGAGATCTCCGAGGAACGCCGTGGAAGCCATCGTGAACGTCGCTCGCTCCTGTGCGATCAGCGCGAGCGCTGCCTCCGGCTGCCATACGTCCTGCAGGACGGCGCTCGCCCGCAATGCGATCGGCATCATCAGGCCGTACATGAAGCCGGTTTGATGCGCCATCGGCGAAGCCATCAGCACGGCGTCTTCGTGACCGAGACGCATGGCCTGCGCATAAGGCAGGATGTTCGAAAACAGCGTGTTCGCCGTGTGCATCACCCCCTTGGGCTCGCCCGTCGTGCCGGAGGTGTAAAGCAGTTGCGTCACGTCGTCGGGGCCTGGGCGATTGCGCGTGAGGATGGCTTCGGCGTCGCTCGCCTCTTCCCAGCGCGGGCCGCTCAGGAGCGCTTCGAAGCTGTGCCGTGCAGGCTTTCCTTGATCTGTTGCGCCCACAACCACAATGTGCTGCAAGGCCGGCAACTCAGGCTGCAGCGCGTGCAGCATGGCCTCGTAGTCGAAGCCTCGATAGCGCTGCGGAACGATCATCACCCGGCTGGCGCCATGCTTGAGCATGAACGACAGCTCGCGCTCGCGAAAGATCGGCATGAGCGGATTGAGCACTGCGCCGATGCGCGAGCACGCCAGATAGAGCAGCGTGAACTGCCAGCAATTGGGCAGTTGCATGGAGACCACGTCGCCCTTCGTGACGCCAAGCCGCACTAGACCCACGGCAATGCGATCCGCCATGCGCGCCATCTGCGCGTAGGTGAAGCGCGTGGTCTCCCCATCGTCGATTCGCACGGCAGTCAGCGCGATCTTCGCCGGACATACGGCCACACAGGCGTCCAGTTCGTCGTTGATGGTGCGCCCGGGCCACCAGCGCCGTGCCACCTCCCGCGCGCGGCGCGGCCCGATCAGTACCGCGTCGAACTCCATGTACTGCCTCCCGTGGCGTTGAAGGGAACGTCGCAGGCGGCGCGCATCATGCCGGCACCGCGTCGCGGCCCGCGTTCGAGCGCGCGATGATGGTCTTCATGATCTGCGCCGTGCCGTCGCCGATCTGGAAGCCCAGCACGTCGCGCAGACGCTGCTCGAGCGGCCCGCGGTCGTAGCCGCCGTGCCCGAACGAAAGCAGGCATTGGTGCACGACGTCGTAGGCGAGCTTCGGCCCCCACCACTTGCACATGGCGGCCTCCGCCGTGTGGGGCAAACCGCGGTCCTTGAGCCACAGCGTTTGCAGGCACAACAGGCGCGCAGCCTCCACCTGGGTTGCGTATTCGGCAAGCGGATGCGAAACGCCCTGGAACGCAGAAAGCGGCTTGCCGAAAGCTTCGCGCTGCGCAACGTACGCCCAGGTTTCCTCGAGGCTCACGTTCGCCACGGCGAGCACCTGCAGGCCAATGAGCGCGCGCGAAAAGTCGAAACCCTGCATGACCTGAACAAAGCCCTTGCCCTCTTCGCCGAGCAGATGATCCACCGGCACGCGCACGTTCTCGAAGAAGATCGAACCGCGTCCGATCGCGCGCTGCCCGTGACAGTCGAAGCGGTTGCGCGTGACACCCGGCAGATCCATCGGCACGAGAATGGCCGACACGCCGCGCGCGCCGTCTTCCACGCTGCCGGTGCGCGCGAACACCACAGCGGCATCGGCCTGGTCGGCGGCGGAAATCGAGGTTTTCTCGCCGTTGAGAACGTAGTGGTCGCCCACGCGCTCCATCTTCAGGCGCAGGTTCGCGGCGTCGGAGCCGCCGCGCGGCTCCGTGAGCGCGATGGCGAGCAGCGCGTGGCCCTGCGTGAGCCGCTCGAGCCACGGGCGGGCAATTTCGGGCGCGGCGTGCTTCGTGAGAATCTGCCCGTTGAGCGAGGCAAGCAGGTTGACGTACGAGAGGCTCAGGTCGGCCCGCGCAATCTCTTCGTGGATGACACCCGCTGCGAGGCACCCCATGCCCTGGCCGCCATACTGCTCGGGCAATTCCGGCGCGATGAAGCCCATTTCGCCCATTTCGCGCATGAGGCCGCGATCGAGCACGCGCGTAGCGTCGCGTTCGATGAAGCCGGGCGCCACGCGTCCCTGCGCGAAGCGCCGTGCGTGCTCGCCCAGCGCGGCGAGGTCTTCGTCGATATACGGATTCATGGTGTCTCCCGGAAGCAGCTAATTCGATTCGCAATCCTGATCGTCATGAAGACGCCTTTATTTGACGTACTTGCGGAACTCGGGCTTGCGCTTTTCCTGGAATGCACGCACGCCCTCGCGCGATTCTTCCGTGTCGTAGTAGAGCTTCAGTGCGTACATGCCCATGCCCGCTATGCCAGCCTGATGCGCCGTGTCCATATTGAACGAGCGCTTGGCGATCGCAATCGCTGTGGGGCTCTTTTCCATGATCTCGTCGCACCACTTCTGCACTTCCGCGTCGAGCTGATCGTGCGGCACGACCGCATTCACGAGGCCCATGGCCAGCGCTTCGGCAGCGGGATAGCGGCGGCACAGATACCAGATTTCACGCGCTTTTTTCTCGCCCACCACGCGCGCGAGGAACGCGGTGCCGTAGCCCGGATCGACCGAGCCGACCTTCGGGCCCACCTGTCCGAACACGGCCTTTTCCGAAGCAATCGTGAAATCGCAGATCGTGCACAATACGTTGCCGCCGCCCACCGCATAGCCCTGCACGCGGGCGATCACGGGTTTGGGGACGTCGCGAATCACGGCGTGCAGTTCCTCCATCGGCAGGCCGATCGTGCCGCGGCCGTCGTACTGCCCCGAGTGCGCGGACTGGTCGCCGCCCGTGCAGAACGCCTTGTCGCCCGCGCCGGCCAGGACGATCGCACCGATCTCGCGGTCGTAGCCCGCCTTGTTGATCGCGTGAATCAGTTCGTCGCAGGTGCGGCCGCGAAACGCGTTCATCTTCTCGGGCCGGTTGATGGTGATCCATGCCGCGCCGTTGCGCACTTCGTAGAGAATGTCTTCGTAGTTCATGATCGATGTCTTTGCTGATTCGTAGTCGATAGAGAGAGCGTTCGCCGGCATCAGCCCGCCATGGTCAGACCGCCCGATACGCTCAGCACCTGTCCCGTGATGTAGTTCGCGTCGTCGCTCGCAAAGAACACGATCGCGCCGGGCAAATCCTCAGGCTGGCCAATGCGGCCGAGCGGAATGGAACGCTGGAACGCTTCGAGCAGCTTGTCGGGGTTGCCCGCGCCTTCCTTGTATTCGGCGAAGAGCGCGGTGTCGGTCGGACCGGGGCACACCACGTTCACGGTGATGCCGTGGCGCGCATGCTCACGCGCGATGGTCTTCGAAAACGCCACGAGGCCGCCCTTGCATGCCGCATAGACCGCTTCGCCCGACGAACCCACACGCGCGGCGTCCGAGGCGATGTTGATAATGCGCCCGCGCTTGCGCTCGACCATGCCGGGCAGCACCGCGTGATGCATGTGCAGCGCACCCGTGAGATTGATGGCGATGAGCTTTTCCCACTGCACGGGTTCGGTCTTCGTGAACGGGCGGAACACGTCCCAGCCCGCGTTGTTCACGAGCACATCCACGGGGCCGAGCTGCGCTTGCACTTGCTGGAGCGCCGCATCCACTTCCTCGCGGTTCGTGATGTCGCAACGCAGCGCCAGCGCCTCGCCGCTTTTTTCGCGAATCTCCTCCGCTACCTTCAGCGCCGCTTCGAGCGACAGATCCAGCACCGCCACACGCGCGCCCTCGGCGGCAAAGCGCCGGCAGGTCGCCCCGCCGATGCCGCCCCCGCCGCCCGTCACTACGACCGTCTTGCCTTCGAGTTTTCGCACCGCGATCCTCCATTCGGTTGAGCAGTACCATAGACGCCTTCGAAGCCAGCCCTCTTTGAGCCCCGCATCGAATTACGTCAATATGTTGACGTATACTAGGTAACACCCAGATCGAAGACAAGCGCGGAAACACCAGGAGAAACCCTTGCCAAAAACATCAAAAATTCAGAATTCGAGCCGCTTCGATCTTGCCAACCGGCTGTTCTTCCGGCTCTATCAATGCGCAAACATGTTGCACAAAACCGGTACGCGCGCCGTGGAGGCCGAGGGCTTGACCACGCAGCAATGGGCTGTGCTCGGCGCGCTTTCGCGCAAGGAGGCTCAACCCGGCATGAGCGTGGGCGATCTCGCGCGATACTTGATGGTGAGCCGCCAGAATCTCTCGGGCCTGATCAGCCGGATGGAACGCGACGGTCATGTGACGACCCAGGCGGATGCGCGCGATCGCCGCTCGCGCCTCGTCTGCATGACCGAGCCGGGACGCAAGCTATGGGTTGCGCAGGCCACGCCGAAAATCGAGGCGTACTACGAAGCCGTGCTGGACAATTTTTCGTCCGACGACATGACGCACACGCTGCACTATCTGCTGAAGCTGCTCGACAACATGAAGCGCGTTGACGAACGGGAGCGCGCGGCGGACGACGACGAAACGTGAGCCTGCTCCGCTACAATCAGACGACACGCGCAAGGAGAAAGCCACATGAAAATGGACGCATTTCGCTTCGGCACCACCGACTGGTCGAGCGTCGAGCCCACGCAACACAAAGGGGAAACGGGCATGGCCAGCTGGCGCACGCGCTTTTTCGGCGACGAAGCCAACCCGATCCGCGTGCGCATGGTCGAATACTCGCCCGGCTACCTCGCGGACCACTGGTGCAAGAAGGGGCACATTCTGTTCTGCCTCGAAGGCGAACTCGAAACGACGCTCGACGACGGGCGCAAGTTCGTCCTCACGCACGGCATGAGCTATCAGGTGGGGGACAACGCCGAGGCGCACCAGTCGTACACGCGCACGGGCGCGAAGCTTTTCGTCGTCGATTGAAAGCGGCCGGCGCGCGCCGCTTCAGCGCGGCGCGCCGAGATCGGCATCGAGCCGCTTGCGCAGGTCGCGCACCACGCGTGCGGCCGGCACGAGCCACCACGTAGGAGCCGCCACGGAGAAGTCATACGCGAGCGCCGTTTGCGCGGCGCCAGTCGTGTGCGCCCGGCACCGGAACGCCACCACCTGGCGGCGCGTGCCGGTTTGCGAGCCAGGCGAGAAACGCATGACCGCACGCAGCGCGAATTGCGTATCGTCGGGCGCGGCGTCGTACGATTCGATGCTCCACTCGGCGCCGTAGTGCGCCTCGTGACGCAACGCCGCGCTCACGCGGCGGCGCGTTTCGTCGCCGGGCAGCGCCACGGGGTGCTCGCACCCGGCACGCCCCGCGCGGTACAGCGTGCGCTGCGACCAGCCCCAGCCGAACGTGAGCACCACGCCGCCCGCCACGAGCGCCCAACGCAGAACATGGGCAAGCCAGCGGCCAAGCTCGAAGCGCGCGATGGGCGCGAGCAGCAAGCCCACGATCCAATGCGCGATCACGAAGATCACAATGCACGCGAACACGCTCGCGGCGAGCGTCAGCAGCCAGCCTCGCGAAGGGTCGTCGAGTTTCGCAAACAGGAAATCGCGCACGCCTGAACGCGCCTGCACGTCAACGGCTTGAGGCTCGGCTGCGTCCTGCGGCTCGCCTGGTTGCCCAGCCTCCGCTTCGTCGCGCAATGCCGTGAGCTCACCGTGCAACGAGTCGCGTTCGGTGCGCATGCGCTGGATCTCGTCGAGGGTACGCGTGCGCTCGGCGCGCAGCCCGTCCAGCTCGGCGCGCACGCGTTCGCGCTGTGCCAGCAGTGCCTGCATCTGCGCGTGCAACTCTTCAGCCTGCGCGACGCTCAGCGCGGCGCGGCTCACCGGCGCCGCGTGATGCACGGACCAGTAGGCCTCAAGCAACTCGCGCGCCTCCTTGACGCGCTTGAACTGGTCGTCGGCCCAGCGCATCGAGGCGGCCGTGGGGTGCCGCCATTTGTCGGGATGCAGGATCTGCGCGAGATGGCGATAGTGATGCTTGATGTCCGCCTCGCTCGCCCCAGGCTCCAGATCGAGCCGATAGTAGAGGCGGTCGTAATCCACGGGTCGGTAATCGCGGCCTGGCATGACCTGTATGTATTCCTTAGTGGATGGGTTGGCAGGCGGCGCAACGCCTGCCTGTTCAAGTTAGCGTAATGCGCCCGGTCCGGCAAGGAAAGCGCTGCGGCGCGCGCCTGCACGGTTTCAGTGCGGCCGCCCCGCCAGCAGGCGGCTCAACGTAGCGAACGCGATGGCCGGCAGTTCGTGCAGCTTGCGCACGACCACGGCGTTCGGATAAAACGCCTCGACCGCGTCGTCCAGTATGCCGATGCCGACCAGCTCGATGCCCTGGTCCGTCACCGCCTGCACGCGCGCGAGCAGGTCGGTGCGCAACACGGCCGGGTCGCCGTCGCTGGTCGAAGGATAGCCGTCCGAGAGCACGAAAAGCAGCCGCCTGCGCGCCCTGCGCTGCGCGAGCCGCGCCGCCGCCCAGGCGAGCGCTTCGCCGTCGGGGTTCTCGTGGCCGCACTCGATGGCCGCGAGCCCGCTCAAGTCGCGCGAGTCGAAGCGCTTGAACACGCGCAGATCCAGCCGCTCGACGAAGCGGTTATAGACCCGCAGATTGGCGCCGGCCGCGCGCTCACGCTCATAGCGCGCGCGCATTGCCGGCGCTTCGATCGAACTGTAGCCGAGCACTTCCGAATCGAAAGCGAGTTGCGTGAGCGCGTCGGCGAGTGCCGCCGCGCACAGGCGCGCCAGTTCGATCTTGCGGCCCGCCATCGAGCCGCTCAGGTCGAGCAGCAGCGTGACCACCGTGTCGCGGCCACTCGCTTGTCGCGCCACGCGAAACGGCGTGCGGTAGCCGCGCGAGGCAGCGAGACGCGCGAGCGCGGCGCGGTCGATCTCGCCGCGCTCCTGCTCGCGCTTCCAGTGCGTGAGTTCGTCGGCCTTGAGCACGCGCTCGAGCTGCGCCTTGAGCGCGCCGGTCTCCGCGCGCGCCAAAGCGCGCAGCTTGCGCCAGGCGGTGGCGTCGCCGCGGCCCGTGAGGTCGGTGACGACGTCGAATGCGGTGGTCAGCGGGATCGACAGGCGTGGACGCATGTGCGCGGGGCCGCGATTGGCGGCGGCGTGCGGCGCGTCCGCCTCGGAAAGCGATGCACCGGCAGCGGAATCGGACTCCGTGCTCGCGCGCGCCGAAGCACCGCCGTCACGCTCGCGGGCGTTTTCTGGCTGCGCGGCGCCGCCCGGCGCTTCGACTTCGTCTTGCGCACCGAATTCATCCATCGCCTGCGCGAGCCGGGCCGCTTCGTCGTCGAGGCCTTCGGCCGACCCCGCCGTCTGCATCATGTTGTTCGCGCCGCGCGATGCGAGCGAACGCACACCCGCCACGATCGCCGCGGCTGCACGCAGGCTCGCTTGCGTCGACTGGCTCGCACGAGCCGCGTCGAGCGGACCGTCGATCGCGCGCAGCGCGGCGGCGAGCGCTGCGGCGTCGCGCTCCAGCACGCCCGGCGCTTCGCCCCACAGCGTGCGCTCGATCGCCCAAGCCAGGCGCTCGCGCCATGCCAGTTTCGGCCAGCGCCGCGCGATGTCGTCGCTGCGCTGCGCGCGCCAGCTTTGCGAGTAGCGTCGCGCGCCAGGGAACGTTCGCGCGAGCTGCGCGAGCACGCGACGGTCCTCGATCGCCTGCGCAATACGCCCCGTCACGCCGGCTTGCGGCGCGTCGAGACGCGCCGCCTGGCTGTAGCGATGGCGCGCAGCCAGCAAGTCGAGCGCGCCGAGCAGTGCGGCTTCATTTGCGGCTTCATTTGCGGCTTCATTTGCGGCTTCATTTGCGGCTTCATTTGCGGCTTCATTCGCGCCTTCGCTCGCGAGGCGCGCGGGCAGAACGAAGCGTTCGCCTTCCACGCGCGGCTCGCCCGCGCCGAACGTCACGCTCACGCGCGTGTCGCCGGTCAGCACGCGCGCAAGACGCCCGAGCGCGCCTTCGGGATCGGCGCCCGCCGTCAAGCCTTTCGTTTCGTCCCGCAAGCTGGACACAAACGCCTCCGCACTCACGCGTCGAAGATCACGTGATGACGAATGATGCTGCGTATGAGCGCTGCATCGTCCGCGCTCACCTTCGCGTAGATTGCCGGTCCCGCCGCGCGCTCTACATCGCCCGTGCGCAGCATGAGTTCGGCCCAGTCGATCAGGCGCCGCGTCGAAAACGCGCTCGCGAGGTCCTCGCGGGCGAACGCCGCGCGGCAGTCGGCGGCGACGGCAGCGAGTGTCTGCGCGAGCGGCCGCGTGAGCACCGGCAGCGTGCGCAGCAATACTTCGGTTTCCTCTTCAAGCGAGAGATAGTCGAACAGGTACACGCGCCAGCGGTCGAGAAACGCCTCGTTGAGCAGGTTCGCGCCCTGGTACAGATGGCGGTACGCGCTCATCGCGCCTGCGGCATTCGCGGTGGCGAAGAGGCGAAACGACGGATGCGGCTCGACAATCTCGTTGCCGCGCTCCTTGAGCAGCAGGCGGCCGTTCGGTTCCAGCACGGCGGTGAGCACGGCAAGAATGGACGGCTCGGCAAAGTCGAGTTCGTCGATGATGAGCCAGTAGCCCTCGCGCATGGCCACGGGCAGCACGCCGTCCACCCAGATCGTCTCGCCGCCCTTCACGGTCCAGAAACCCACGAAGTCGCCAATCGTGGTCTGGCCATTCATGTTCGCGCGCAGCACGCCATAATTCGCGCGCGCGGCCACCTGCTCGATGAAGCTCGTTTTGCCCGAGCCCGTGTGGCCGATCAGCATGACACGGCGATTTTCTACGATGTCCTGAACGATGTCGTCGCCGCGTCCGGTGAAAAGATAAGCCGCGTTCACGCGCGGCACCAATGCGTTCGGCTCGCCGCGCGGCAGATCAACGGTGCCGATGCGTACGGTGGGCGCTTCAACTTGTGCACGGGTTTGAGCGGCTCTCGCCTCACGCGCCGCTTCGACGGCTTGCCGCAAGGCTGCCGAAAACGTGCCGCCCGCTTGTGCGGCTCGCGCTTCATCGGCGCGCTGCGCTTCGGAAACGAAGCCCTCGCGACGCCACTTGAGCAGCTTCGCTTCGAGATTGTCGAGGTCGATTTCGGTGTCGATATCGACCTTGTCGTCCTCGCCCTGGCCGTGCTCGATGCGGTACATATGCGCGCGTGCGGAAGGCGAAACGCGCCACCATTCGCGCGCGCGGCCGGCGCCGCGGGTGTAGAAGCCGAGCGGGTCTTCTTCTTGCAGTGCGGGATCGGATGCGTTCATGGGCAGTCAATACAGGGCGCTGGCGCGCGGTCCGGAAATTCGTCTCATATTACCGGTGCGTGTCGCAGTGCGCAAAAGCGCGGCAATCAGGAACACGCGAGAACCACGCCCGTGCTTCCAGCACACGTCGAGCCATGCTAGCGTGACGACCGCCATACGAGGCAAGCACGCCTCCCCTGTCACCCGGAGACTCCCATGCCCCAAGCCGCGCCGCCCGAACTCGACGACGAGCCCGGACGCGGCCGTTCGCTCGCGCGCCACTACCCGCGCGGGCTGCAGATCGAGCCGCACACGCATACCTGGGCGCAGGTGCTCTACGCTGTCTCCGGCGTCATGTGGGTCGAGGTGGAGCGCGAAGCGCTCGTCGTGCCGCCGCAGCGCGCCGTGTGGCTGCCGCCCGGCACGCAGCACGCCATTCATATGCTGAGCGCCGTCGAGATGCGCAATCTCTATCTGCACGAGTGCGACAGCCGGCACCTGAGCGAGCGCTGCGAAGTGTTCGAGGTCAACGGCCTGCTGCGCGAACTCATCACGAGCCTCGCGGAACGCGCGCGCGAAGACGACGCCTGGCTCGACGCGGCCTATCGCCTCGCGTCGATCGAGCTTGCCCACGCGCCGCGCTCCACGCTGCGCATTCCGCTGCCCGACGCATCCGACCGCCGCCTCGCCACCCTGTGCCGCGCAGTAATCGACAACCCGTCGGCCGATATCGGCTTCGAGCAACATGCGGCGTGGGTGGGCGCAAGCGTGCGCACGCTCTCGCGGCTCTTCACGCGCGAGCTAGGCATGGGGTTTGCGGAGTGGCGCCGCCAGGTGCAGCTCGCACTCGCGGTATCGCGCCTTGCGGAAGGCGAGCCTGTGAGCGCCGTGGCGCGCATGCTGGGCTATCTGCCCAGCAGCTTCAGCGACATGTTCCGCCGCGAACTGGGTGTGCCGCCCAGCGAGTTCCGGCCCACCGGCACACTGGGCGGCACGGCGGGCTTCGCAGAGGAAAGCGCGGCGCAGTGACGCGCGCGCGTGCGCATACCGCAGATCAATGCGGCGGCAGATCGCCCACTAGCGGAAACATGTCGGGCGTATAGCCCATATTGAAGTAACCGGCCCGTGCATACGTGGCGATGCGTTCGAGGTGCTCGGTTTCGCGCGAGGCATCGCGCGGTTCGGGCTCGTCGCCCTGCGGCGCGGGCGGGCTGTTCGCACGGCCGCGCCGCGCAAACCACGCCGGCATCGACAACTTCGACATTGCGGACTCCTTGCAAGGCGTTGACCCCTTCCAATCTAGACAGTCATCGGCGCACACGCAAACAAGCATTTCTGCGTTGCATTGCACACCGCGACCGGTGCTCCCCGATCACCGGATGCGCTCGCTGTAACCGCCTGAAAACCTTACAAATAACTAACGTTTCGAAATTGGCGCACGAGTTGGTTAGACTGCGAGTCTTGGCCTTCGCTGCATGGCAGGGCCTGGCTTCGACGGCATAACAATCATGAGAATGCGTATGCAGCAACTCGACAGTCACCGGCAGCAATTCGCGGCAGACAAGCCGTTGAACGCGCCGATACGGCTTCTCCACACCGCCTCGCGCGGTGGTCCGACCTCATGGAGGCAGGCATGAGCGACGTCCCGCAGACGCAACCCGCGCCCCAGCCACCCCCGCCGCCCGCCCCCCCGCCGCAGGCGCCGAAGCGCCGCCGGCTCGGCCCGCTCATTCTCGCGATTGTCGTGATCTTGCTGATCGTGCTCGTGGTCGTGCACATCATGCGCAACAAGAAGACGGAGCACGGCGCCGCGCCGCAGGTCGTGACCGTGGCCGCCGCCACGCTCGGGCCCATGCCCGTGACGCTCAACGCGCTCGGCACCGTCACGCCTGTCGCCACGGTCACGGTTTTGCCGCAAATCAGCGGCTACCTCACCGAGGTGGGCTACAAGGAAGGCCAGGATGTCGTGAAGGGGCAGTTCCTCGCGCAGATCGACCCGCGCCAGTACGAGATCAGCAAGGAACAAGCCATCGCGCAGCTCGCCAAGGACCACGCCCTGCTCGCCCAGGCGCGCGCCGACCTCGTGCGCTACACGCAGTTGAACGAGAAGCGCTCGATCGCTGAACAGACGTACAGCGACCAGCGGTTCCTCGTCATGCAGTACGAGGCCGCGGTAAAGGCCGATCAGGCCAACGTGAGGCTCTTCGAACTCGATCTGATCTATTGCCGCATCACCGCGCCGGTGTCGGGGCGCGTGGGCCTGCGGCTCGTCGATCCGGGCAACTACGTGACCTCGTCCAGTTCCACGGGCATTGCCGTCATCACGACGATGAAGCCCACCACCGTCCAGTTCGCGATTCCGCAAACCTCGCTTGGCAGCGTGCTCGAGCGCGTCAACGCTGGCGCGAAGCTGCCGATCAGCGTGTACAGCAGCGACAACACGCGGAAAATCGCCACCGGCACGCTCTTCGCGCTCAGCAACCAGATGGCCACGGCCACCGGCACGGTTACGCTGCGCGCAAGCGTACCCAACGACGACGAGGCGCTCTTTCCGAACGAGTTCGTCAATGTGAGGCTGCTCGTCGACACGCTGCAGAACGCCGTGCTCGTGCCCACGCCCGCCGTGCAGACCGGCGCGCCCGGCGACTATGTGTACCTCGTGAACGCCGACAACACCGTGTCGGTCCACAAGGTCACGCTCGGGCCGAGCGACGGCCGCTATACCGTGATCTCCGCGGGCCTGCAGCAGGGTCAGCACGTCGTGACCGACGGCCTCGACCGCCTCAACGACGGCGCGAAGATCCAGCCAGCAGGACCGCGGCCCGCCACGCACGCCGGCGCAGCAGGTGCTGCGAGCGGCGCGAGCGCGCCGCATCACGGCAGCGCACCCGCAGCATCGAGCGCCCCCGGCGCCACGGCGCCGAACGCCTCCGACGCGAGCGCCGCAGCCTCGCAAGCTGGTTAAGCCCCGGACCCAGCGCCGATGAATATTTCGCGTCTCTTCATCCTGCGGCCGGTCGCGACTTCGCTCCTGATGATCGCGATGGTGCTGATCGGCCTCGTCGCGATGAAGTTCCTGCCGGTTTCCTCGCTGCCCGCGGTGGACTACCCCACCATCCAGGTGCAGACGTTCTATCCGGGCGCGAGCCCGAACGTGATGGCGACCACCGTCACGGCGCCGCTCGAAGTGCAGCTCGGTGAGATCCCCGGCCTGCAGCAAATGATCTCGTACAGCTCCGAGGGCGCCTCGGTCATCACGCTGCAATTCGACCTCTCGCTGAGCCTGGACGTTGCCGAGCAGAACGTGCAGCAGGCCATCAATGCGGCGAACAGCTTCCTGCCGAGCGGTCTGCCCGCACCGCCGACCTACGCCAAGGTCAACCCGGCCGACCAGCCCATCCTCACGCTTGCGATCACGTCGAAGTCGATGTCGCTCACGCAGTTGCAGGACGCGGCCAACAACCGTCTTGCCACAAAAATTTCCGAAGTGCCGGGCGTGGGCCTCGTCACCACCGCGGGCGGCAACGTTCCCGCCGTGCGCGTGGAGGCCGACCCCCAAAAGCTCGCCGCCTACGGCCTGAATCTCGACGACCTGCGCACGCTGCTCGCCAACGTCAACGTGAGCAATCCGAAGGGCAACTTCGACGGCCCCGAGCTCAACTACACGATCAATTCGAACGACCAGATTTCGGACCCGAAGGACTACGAAGACACGGTCGTCGCCTATCAGAACGGCTCGCCCGTGTTCATGCGCGACGTGGCGCGCGTGTCCACGGCGGCGCAGGACGTGGAGCGCGGCGCCTGGTACAACAAGGCACCCGCCATCGTGCTGAACGTGCAGCGTCAGCCGGGCGCGAACGTGATCGCAACCGTCAACCAGATCATGCGGCAGTTGCCGCAGCTCGAAGCGTCGCTGCCCGCGGGCATGCAGGTCACGGTGGTGTCGAACAGCGTAGGCGTGATCCGCGCTTCAGTGAGCGACGCGGCCTTCGAACTCGTGCTCGCCGTGGCGCTCGTGGTGGCCGTGATCTTCGTGTTCCTGCGCAACCTGCCCGCCACCATCATTCCGAGCATTTCGGTGCCGGTCTCGCTGATCGGCACGCTCGCGCTCATGTACGAGCTAGGCTACTCGATCGACAACCTCTCGCTCATGGCGCTCATCATCGCCACGGGCTTCGTGGTGGACGACTCGATCGTGATGATCGAGAACATCGTGCGCTACCTGGAAGAAGGCGACAAGCCGTTGCAGGCGGCGCTCAAAGGCGCAGGGCAGATCGGCTTCACGATTCTTTCGCTGACCATTTCGCTCATTGCCGTGCTGATTCCGCTGCTCTTCATGGGCGGCGTGATCGGGCGCCTCTTCAGCGAGTTCGCAGTGACGCTCGCGGTGACCATCGTGCTGTCGGCCGTGGTCTCGCTCACCGTCGTGCCGATGATGTGCGCGCGCATTTTGCGCGCCCAGGCCGAGCGGCACCCCAGCCGCTTCGAGCGCATCAGCGAAGGGCTCTTCAACAAGACGCTGAACGCCTACGAACGCGGCCTGCGCTGGGTGCTCGACCACCAGGTGCTCACGCTCGTTGTTTTCGCGGTGACCGTCGCGCTCACCGGCCTGCTCTATGTGGTCATCCCCAAGGGGCTTTTTCCGGTGCAGGACGTGGGCGTGCTGCAGGGCATCAGCGTGGCCGACAACTCCATCTCCTACCAGGCGATGGTGCAGCGCCAGTCCGCGCTCGCCGAGGAAATTCTCAAGGACCCCGATGTGGTTTCGCTCACCTCGTACGTGGGCATCGACGGCATCAACAACACGCTCAACAACGGGCGCTTCCTCATCAACCTGAAGCCGCACGACGACCGCTCCGAAACCGCCGACGAGATCGGGCGGCGCATCCAGCAGTCGGTCGCGAACGTGCCGGGCGTGCGCCTTTACGTGCAGCCCGAGCAGGACCTCACGCTCGACACGACGGTCTCGCGCAACCAGTACAACTTCGTGCTGCGCGGACCGAACCAGGAGGCGTTCGACCAGTACGTGCCCGCGCTCATCGCGCGCATGAAGCAGATCACGTCGATTCGCGACGTCACGAGCGACCTCAACACGGACGGCCTTTCCGTGAACGTCGAAGTGAACCGCCAGCTCGCGGCGCGCTACGGCATCACGGCGGCGACCATCGACAATGCGCTTTACGACGCGCTGGGCCAGCGCATCGTTTCGACCATCTTCCAGCAGTCGGACCAGTACCGCGTGATTCTGGTCGCGAAGCCCGAGTCGCTGCCCACGGTCGAATCGCTTGGCGACCTGTATCTGCCGAGCCAGACGAGCAGCGAGGGTCAGGTGCCGCTCAAGGGCATTGCGAAGATCAGCATCACGCGCTCGCCGCTCATGATCAGCCACCTCGCGCAGTTCCCGTCGGTCACGATCTCGTTCAATCTCGCCGATGGCGCCTCGCTTTCCGCCGCCGTGCGCGACGTGCGCAAAGCCGAGGCCGCCGTGAATCTGCCGCCCTCGATCACCTCGTCGTTCCAGGGCGCGGCGCAGGCGTTCGAGGATTCGCTTTCCAGCGAGGTGTATCTGCTGATCGCGGCGCTCGTGGCTGTCTATATCGTGCTGGGCGTGCTCTACGAGAGCTATGTGCACCCGGTCACGATCCTCTCGACGCTGCCCTCGGCCGGCATTGGCGCGCTGCTCGCGCTGATGATCGCGGGCAAGGACCTGGACGTGATCGGTATTATCGGCATCGTGCTCCTGATCGGCATCGTCAAGAAAAACGCCATCATGATGGTGGACTTCGCGCTCGAAGCGGAGCGCGTGCACGGCAAGCCGGCGCGCGAGGCGATTTTCGAAGCGTCGCTGCTGCGTTTCCGGCCCATTCTCATGACCACGCTCGCGGCCATGCTCGGCGCGCTGCCCATGCTGCTCGGCAGCGGCACGGGCTCGGAGCTGCGCCGACCGCTCGGTCTTGCGATCATCGGCGGGCTCACGCTTTCGCAGTTGCTCACGCTCTTCACGACGCCCGTGATCTATCTGTACTTCGACCGGCTCGCCGAGCGATTCGGGCGCAAGCGCAAGCCGGAAACCGACGCAGACAGTGACGCAGAAGGCGGCTCTGGCAACGGCGCGCCACCCGCGCCCGAGGGCACGCCGTGAACCTCTCGGCGCTCTTCATCCGGCGGCCGGTCGCGACGTCGCTACTCGCGATCGCGATCCTCATTTCGGGGATGCTCGCCTTTTTCCGGCTGCCGGTCGCGCCGCTGCCCAACATCGCCTATCCGGTGATCGTGGTGCAGGCCAACATGGCGGGCGCGAGCCCGGACATCATGGCGTCGACCGTTGCCGAGCCGCTGGAGCGGCGCCTCGGCACCATCGCCGACGTGAGCCAGCTCACGTCAATCAGCAACACGGGTTCGTCGCTCATCGTGGTCGTGTTCGGCCTGAACCGCGACATCAACGGCGCGGCGCGCGACGTGGAGGCCGCCATCCAGGCCGCGCGCGCCGACCTGCCCACCACCTTGCGCAGCAACCCGACCTACCGCCAGTACAACCCCGCGAGCGCGCCGATCATGGTGCTCGCGCTCACGTCGGACACGCTCACCAAGGCGCAGCTCTACGATTCCGCCGATTCGGTCATCATGCAGCAGCTCTCGCAGGTGGACGGCGTGGGCCAGATCACGCTGGGCGGCGGCGCGCTGCCCTCCGTGCGCGTGGAACTGGAGCCCAGCAAGCTCAACAGCTACGGCATCGGGCTCGAAGACGTGCGCGCGTCCATTGGCGCGGCCAACGCCAACAGCGCGAAAGGCCATATCGACCAGGGCAACCAGCGCTACACGGTGCTCTCGAACGACCAGATCAGCAACGCCGCACCGTTTCGCGACGTCGTGATCGCTTATCGCAACGGCGCGCCCGTGTTCCTTCGCGACGTAGCCTCGGTCATCGACTCCAACGAAAACATCCGCAACGCGGGCCTCTACAACGGCAAGTCGGCCGTGCTCGTGATCGTCTACCCGATGCCCGGCAGCAACGTCGTGAAGACGGTACAGCAGATTCGCGCGCGCCTGCCCTCCATCGAAGCCGCGCTGCCCGCCACGATCAAGGTGGACGTGGCGGTCGACCGCTCCGAGTCGGTGCGCGCCTCCGTGGCCGACACCGAGCGCACACTCTTCATCGCCGTGCTGCTCGTGATCGGCGTGGTGTTCGTGTTCCTGCTTTCGCCGCGCGCCACGCTCATTCCGGCGGTGGCGCTGCCGCTTTCCATCGTGGGTACGTTCGGGCCCATGTATCTGCTCGGCTACAGCATCGACAACCTCTCGCTCATGGCGCTCACCATCGGCACCGGCTTCGTGGTGGACGACGCCGTGGTGGTGCTGGAGAACATCGTGCGCCACGTCGAGGCCGGCATGGAGCCGAAGGAAGCGGCGCTCAAAGGCGCGGGCGAAGTGGGCTTCACGGTGCTCTCCATGAGCCTTTCGCTCATCGCCGTGTTCCTGCCCATTCTGCTCATGCCCGGCATCGTGGGCCTGCTCTTTCACGAGTTCGCGATGACACTCTCCATCGCGATCCTCATCTCGCTCGTGATCTCGCTCACCGTCACGCCCACCATGTGCGCCTACGTGCTCAAGCGCGAAGCGCTGCACCACAAGCCCTCGCGCGCGGCCGTGTGGATCGACGCGCAGTTCGAGCGTTTCAAACAGTTCTACTCGCGCACGCTCGACGTCGCGCTCAATCACGCGCGGCTCACGATTTTCGTCTTGTTCGCGCTGCTGGTCGGCAACGTGTTTCTCGCGCGGCTGCTTTCCGGCACGTTCTTCCCCGAGCAGGACACCGGCATTCTGATCGGGCAGATCATCGCGGACCAGAGCATTTCGTTCACGGCGATGGAGAAGAAGCTCGCGCAGCTGCAGGCCATCGTGAAGGCCGACCCCGCCGTGCAGTCGGTGGCGGGCTTCACGGGCGGGCGCGCGCTCAATACGGCCACCGTGTTCGTCGAACTGAAGCCGATTGCCGAGCGGCGCCTGACGGCCACCGAGGTCGTGAACCGTCTGCGCCCCAAGCTCAATGCCGTTTCCGGCGCACGCCTTTTCATGCAGGCGCAGCAGGACCTGCAGATCGGCGGGCGGCAGTCGGCGGCCGAGTATCAGTACACGCTGACGAGCGACGACGCCGACGCCCTCTTCACCTGGGTGCCGCGTCTCGTGGACGAGCTGAACAAGCACCGCGCCCAGATGACGGATGTGAACTCGGACCTGCAGCAAAACGGTCTGGAGGCCTACATGACGGTGCAGCGCTCGACCGCCAAGCGCTACGGGTTCGATCCAAACCAGGTGGACAACGTGCTCTACGACGCCTTCGGCCAGCGCACCGTTTCGACCATTTACAACGCGATCAACCAGTACTTCGTCGTGATGGAAGTGGCGCCGCAATACTGGCAGTTTCCGCAGTCGTTCCAGGACATCTGGCTGAGCACGGCGGCAGGCAACGCGAGCGGCGCTGCGCAAACGCAGATGCCGTCGAGCGTCATCTCGGGCGTCACGCCATTCACGGCCGTGACCACGACCAGCTCGACGAGCAGCAACACCAACGAGCGCAACGCCAATGCGGTGGCCAACCAGCAGAACAACGCGATTGCCAACAGCAAGGGCGGCAGCTCGAGCGGCAGCGCGGACAGCACGGCCGCCGAAACCATGGTGCCGCTCATGGCGCTCATGGACTGGAAAACGCGCCATACGGCCACGCAGGTCAATCACCAGGGCACCGAAGTGGCGGGCACGATTTCGTTCAACCTGCCCCAGGGCGGCTCGCTTTCCGAGGCCAGCAACATCATCGAGCAGGCCGAGCGCAATATCGGCATGCCCGCCTCCATTCACGGCGCGTTCGCAGGCGCGGCGCAAGCCTACGCGCAGTCCATGGGCGTCGTGCCGCTGCTCATACTCGCTGCGCTCGCCGTGGTGTATATCGTGCTGGGCGTGCTGTACGAAAACACCATCCACCCGCTCACGATCCTCTCCACGCTGCCTTCGGCCGGCATTGGCGCGATCCTCGCCATGCTGATCTTCGGCACGCCGTTCTCGGTGATCGCGATGATCGGCATCATCCTGCTCATTGGCATCGTGAAGAAAAACGGCATCATGATGGTCGACGTCGCCATCCAGTTGCAGCGCAACGAAGGCATGGAAGCGCGCAAAGCGATTCACGAAGCCGCCGTGGTGCGGCTGCGCCCGATCATGATGACGACCTTCGCCGCCGTGCTCGGCGCGGCGCCGCTCGCCATCGGCATCGGCCAGGGTGCTTCGCTGCGCCAGCCGCTCGGCGTGACGGTCATGGGCGGCCTGATCCTGAGCCAGGTCTTTACCCTGTACACCACGCCGGTGATTTACCTGTTCCTCGACCGCCTGCGCGCACGCCTTGCGCGCTGGGCCGCGCGCCTGCCGTGGAATCGCCAGGCCGATGAGAGCGCATCATGATGAAGACTTGCCTTGCCCCATCGAATCCATCGTTCATGCGAATGCTGACCTCCGCCGCCCGTTGCGCGGCCACGCGCGCACTGCCGCTCGCGCCTCTCAGCGCCGCGCTGCTGCTCGCCGGCTGCATGGTCGGGCCGGATTACCACCGGCCCGAGGTTGCCGTGCCCGCCACCTGGAAAGCGCTGCCCGGCTGGACCCAGGCCGAGCCCGAAGCCGCGCAGGGTCCCAAGGGCGACTGGTGGACCGCCTTCCAGGACCCGCTGCTCGATGAGCTGGAGCCGCTCGTCGTGGTATCGAACCAGACCGTGCGGCAAAGCTACGCGAACTACCAGGAAGCGCTTGCCGAAGTGCGAGTGGCGCGTGCGAGCCTCTTTCCGACCATCGGCATTACCGGCTCGCTTGCGCGCGAGCGCTCCTCCACGGGCACGCTCAGCAGCGTGAGCAGCATCACCTCCACGCCGAGCGGTGCGCGCATCGTCAACGGCGGCACGCTCGAAGCCAACGCGAGCTGGGACATTGACCTCTGGGGCCAGGTGCGCCGCCAGATCGAGGAACAGTCGGCCACAGCGCAGGCGAGCGAGGCCACGCTGGCCAACGCTACGTTATCCGAACAAATTGCGCTGGCGAACGCCGTGATCAATCTGCGTATCACCGACGCCGATATCGACCTGCTCACGCATACCGTGCAGGCATACACGGACTTCCTGCGTGTGGTGGCCAACCAGGACCAGGCGGGCACCGTCCCGCCGTCCGACCTCGTGTCCGCGCGCACGCAGCTCGAATCCGCTCGCGCGAGCCTGATCGCGCTGGGCGTGGCGCGCGCGCAATACGAGCACGCCATTGCGGTGCTAGTGGGCCGCAACCCCGAAGAGGTCGATATACCGCACAGCACGCAGCTTCCCGCGCTACCTGCCATTCCGGCCGGCGTGCCCTCCACGCTGCTGCAGCGCCGGCCCGACATTGCGACCGCCGAGCGCCAGATGGCGTCGGCCAACGCGGCGATCGGCGTGGCGGTGGCCGCGTACTACCCGTCGATCTCGCTCACCGCGCTCGACGGCTTCACGCAATCGCCGCTTTCGGGCCTGCTGCACATAAGCAACTACGTATGGTCGCTTGGCGCGAGCGCGACCCAGACGATCTTCGACGGCGGGCAGCGTAGCGGCCAGGTGGCAGCGGCGCGAGCGAGCTATGACGCGGCGGTGGCGAACTATCGCGGCACGGTGCTGACGGCGTTCCAGGGGGTGGAAAACGATCTCTCGGGCCTGCGCATCCTTGCGCAGCAGGCCGAAGTGCTCGACGCCGCCGTACGCGACGCCATACACGGCGCGCAGATCACGCAAAACGAATACGAGGCGGGAACCGTGGACTACACGACGGTCGCCACGGCGCTCGCCACCCAGGTGACCAATCAGCAGAGCGCGCTCAACGTGCAGCAGCAGCGGCTGCTCGATACGGCATCGCTGATCGGCGACCTGGGCGGCGGTTGGTCCGGCGAATTGCACGATGCGCAGCATCCGGCGCGGGCGGCGACGTCGGCTTCCGGCGCTGCAGCGCCGGCTGCGAGCGCGAGTGGTCCTGCGAACGTGGAGGCGAGCCGGACGCAGGGCGCCGTTCAGAGCCCCTGATCTCAGTCCGTGATCTCACGCCTGAGCGAAAGAACCCGCGCTACGTGCGCGGCTCCGTGTCCGAAGCGGCTGTCACAGGCATGGCGGAGGCTGGCAGCCCGAACACGGCATCGAAGATCAGGTTGTAGACGTAGTTGTAGACGAGGAAGAACACCGAGAGCCCGATATCCATCGCGAACGCCTCGATCAGCGGGACTTGCAGCGTGAGCGCGATCATCGGCACGAGAAACACGATGAGCCCGCCCTCGAAGCCGACCGCATGCGCAATGCGGCGCGCAACACTGCGGCCGCGTTTCGTCTGGCGCGCTTCCCAGCGCTCGAACAACAGGTTGAAGACGAAGTTCCAGCCGACCGCGATCAGCGACGAAATCACCGCCGCGGCGCCCGCGCGATTCATGCCGCTGCCCGAGAGCGAGGCGAAGCTGGAGCCGGTAATCAGAATCGCGATGCCTTCGAACAACGCGACGTATACGATGCGGCGTTTGATACCCTGCATGGACGAATGCTCCCGATGCGGCTCCCGTGTCGATCGCCGCGCCTGTTGCGAGTGCGGCGAAACCCTTCGCGAATCAACCCAGGTCGGTAAATACCGAAGCCGCAGACAAACGCGACTTCGGCAGCTTCGCGTTGAAGTCGTCGGTGCTGCGGTAGCCGAGACCGATCACCACGAGCGCGGTGAGGCCCTGCTCGCGCAGTCCCAGCTCTTCGTCGAGCGCCTTCGCGTCGAAGCCTTCCATCGGGCAGGCGTCGATCTCGAGCGTCGATGCGCCGATCAGCAGCGTGCCGAGCGCGAGATACGCCTGCTTCTCCATCCACGCGGGCAGGTCGTTGCGCTCGCGATGCAGGTTCACGTAGAACGAGCGCGTCTTCTCCTGACCGGCCTTCGCTTCGGCATTGGCGAAGCGGCCGTCCGCCTCTTCCTGCGCGAGCACTTCGGCGAGGTGGGCTTCGTCCATGTCGGTGCGCACGCACAGCACCACGACGTGCGAAGCGCGCGTGACCTTCGGTTCGTTGTATGCGAAACCTTCCATGCCGCGAGCGATACGCGCGCGCGCAGCGTCGCTTTCCGCCAGCACGAAGTGCCACGGCTGCGAGTTCACCGACGAGGGGCTGAAGCGGATCAGCTCCTTGAGTTCCGCGATGACAGCGGCGGGAATCTTGCGGGCGGGATCGAACGCCTTGGTGGCGTGGCGGGCTTTCGCGTAGCGGGTGAGGTTCAAGCGGTTTTCTCCTTCGTGTGCGGTCGGCCGAGGCAGCGCCCGGCAAGGCCGACATCGTACCAGCATCGCGCGCCGGCCGCGGACGCGGTCTGCGCGCGAGGCGCGCCTGCGCTATGCTTGACGGTTGACATTGCCGCGGCGGCCCGTGAGCCACGCGCCGAGGCCCGCAAGGAGAACACCGATCATGCGCCAGGCCATCCATCATCTGCCGGTGAACACGCGTACGCGCGGGCTCGTCGAAATCAGCCATGAAGTGCGCGCGTTCGTGCGCGAACAGCGCATCGCCACCGGCTTGCTCACCCTCTTTTGCCGCCACACGTCGGCCTCGCTCGTGATCCAGGAAAACGCCGATCCCTCGGTGCGCCGCGATCTCGAACGCTTTTTCGAGCAGCTCGCACCCGAAGATCCAGCGCGTTACGAGCACGACACCGAAGGCCCCGACGACATGCCCGCGCACTTGCGCACGGCGCTCACGCACACGCAGCTCTCGATTCCGGTCGAGCACGGCAATCCCGTGCTGGGCACGTGGCAGGGCATCTATGTGTTCGAACATCGGCGCGCGGCGCACACGCGCGACATCGTGCTGCATCTGATCGGCGAATGAGCCCGCGGGTGCATACACACCAATCCCGTACGCAAGCGCTATGCTTGCGTCTTTCGTTCAACCGACTCACCAAAGGTTGCCCCAAATGAAACAGTCCGCCGGTTCCATGATTTCCTTTACCCGCCCTGACGGCCAGTCGCTCCAGGGTTATCTCGCCAAGCCGGAGAAGGCCGAAGGCGCACCCGCCATCGTCGTGATCCAGGAGTGGTGGGGTTTGAACGACCAGATCCGCGGCGTGGCCGACCGGCTCGCGCAGGCGGGCTACCTCGCGCTCGTGCCCGACCTCTATCGCGGCAAGAGCACGGTCGAGCAGGAAGAAGCCCACCATCTGATGACGGGCCTCGACTTCGCGGACGCGGCCTCGCAGGACGTGTACGGCGCGGTCACCTACCTGAAAACGCTCACGGACCGCGTGGGCGTGACGGGCTACTGCATGGGCGGCGCGCTCACGCTGCTCGCGGCCACCATGGTCCCGGGCCTTTCGGGCGCCGTGGTGTGGTATGGCTTTCCGCCGCTCGACTACATCGATGCGAGCAAGATCACCGCGCCGATCCTCGGCCACTTCGCGACCCAGGACCAGGCGTTCAACATCGAAACCGTGGCGGAGCTCGAAACGAAGCTCAAGAACGCCAACGTCGACGTCGAATTCCATCGCTATCTCGCCCACCACGCGTTCGCGAACGAGACCGCCGTGGGCCCGACCCGCATCGCCATCACGCAGTACGACCCGGTCTGGGCGCAGCTCGCGTGGGACCGCTCGCTGACGTTCTGGGGCCGCACGCTGTGGCCGCAAGGCGCGGCGCGCTGAAGCGCTGACAGCGGCCCGCGCCGGCGCGCGGATCTGTCGTAGAATCGGCGTCGTCCCGCCTCGCGCGGCCGACGCCGATTTGCATTGCAGCGCCTTCGTCCCTCTCACGCTCTCGCGGAGACTTCATGACGCCGCTCATCCTCCAGCGCCCTGCGCTGCTCTTCATCGTGCTGATCCTGGTCCTGCCGCTCGCCGCCGGGCTCGGCTCAAAAGTGCTGCACCGATGCTTCCCGCTCGCCGAGGAAGCGCGCGAGAACTACAAGATCGTGCAGGGCGCGACACTCACGCTGCTCGCGCTGCTGATCGGCTTCACGCTCTCGATGGCCGTGAACCGCTACGACCAGCGCAAGAACCTGGAGGAAGACGAAGCCAACGCGATCGGCACGGAGTACCTGCGCGCCGAACTGCTTGGCGGCGAGGCGGCTGCCCAGACCAAGGCGCTGCTCGCGCGCTACCTTCAGGCGCGCATCCAGTTCTATGTCGTGCACGACGCTGCCGCACTCGATCAGGTCAACCGCAACACCAGCGAGCTCCAGACGCAACTCTGGGCGATCGTGCGCGATGCCGCGAAGGCGCAGCCGAATCCGGTCATGGCGCTCGTGGTCGGCGGCATGAACGACGTCATCAACTCACAGGGCTATACGCAGGCCGCGTGGGTCAATCGCATTCCCGTCGCCGCCTGGGCGCTGATGATCGTGATCGCCATCTTCAGCAACCTGATGCAGGGTTACGGCGCGTCCGGCCAGGTCGGCCGGCGCGTGCTGCTGCTCGTGCTGCCCATTACGGTGACGCTGTCGCTCACGCTCATCGCCGATATCGACAGCCCGCGCGGCGGCTTGATTCGCGTCGCGCCGATCAATCTGTTGAGCCTTGCGCAATCTCTGCCTGCGAATCCTTGAGCGCCGCTTCGCGGCGCCGCATGATCGCGCCCGTCCCCATCCAGCCATGAAAGTCATCCGTTCGAAAACCTTCACCGCCAGCCGCCCCTGGGGCGCGCTCGACATCGCCAACATGAGCGGCACCACCGTGCGCCTGCATTGGACCGACCAGCCGTACAAATGGCACGTCAACGACGGCGAGGAGGTGTTCGCCGTGCTCGACGGCGTGGTCGACATGCATTACCGCGAAGGCGGCGCGGAGCACGTCGCGGTGCTCGAAGCCGGCGACGTGTTCTTCGCGGGCGTGGGCTGCGAGCATGTCGCGCACCCGCGCGGGGAGGCACGCATTCTCGTGGTGGAGCGTGAAGGCAGCGTGTAAGCCGCGCCTTGCGGCGAAAAGACGGCACGCGCCGTTTCCACTACACTTGGCGGCCTGACTCCACTCCCTCCATCGGCCCCTGGCGCGTCTAACACGGCTCGCGCCCCGGCGCCGAAGGGCTTTCAGGACTGCAAGGACCTCGCATGAACGACCTTTCCGCATTTCCCATCACGCGCAAGTGGCCAGCGCTTCATCCCGAGCGCATTCAGCTCTATTCGCTGCCCACGCCCAATGGCGTCAAGGTCTCGATCATGCTGGAGGAAAGCGGCCTGCCCTACGAGCCGCATCTCGTGCGCTTCGACGCGAACGACCAGATGTCGCCGGAATTCCTCTCGCTGAGCCCCAATAACAAGATTCCCGCGATCCTCGATCCGAACGGGCCGGGCGGCGAGCCGCTCGCGCTCTTCGAGTCGGGCGCGATCCTCATCTATCTCGCCGACAAGTGCGGCCGCTTCCTCGCCCGCGAAGGCGCGGCGCGCTACGAAACGATCCAGTGGGTCATGTTCCAGATGGGCGGCATTGGCCCGATGTTCGGCCAGGTGGGCTTCTTCCACAAATTCGCGGGCAAGGAATACGAGGACAAGCGTCCGCGCGACCGCTACGTCGCCGAATCGCGGCGCCTGCTCGCCGTGCTCGACCAGCGCCTCGAGGGCCGCAAGTGGATCATGGGCGACGAGTACACCATCGCCGACATTGCCACATTTGGTTGGGTGCGCAACCTTGTTGGCTTCTACGAGGCGGGCGACCTCGTGGGTTACACCGATTTCAAGAACGTCGCACGCGTGCTCGCGGCGTTCATCGCGCGGCCAGCAGTCGAGCGCGGGCTCAACATTCCGCCGCGCGGCTAAGGCAAGTCGTGCGCGAGCGGCGTCATTGCGGCGCCGCTTTCACGCGTGCGGCGACCGAGTCGGCCACTTCGGCCGCCGCGCGGTCCACGTTCTTGCGGTCATCGGCGCGCGCCAGCACGAATTTGGCCGCCGCCACATACGGATTGAGCGCGATGGCCGCGCCGGCGCCCGGCTTCGCGTGGCTCGATTCGCTGTCGATCACCTGATAAAGCGGCTGCGGCGCCTGGGTGGCAAGGTTGTCCACTGCTACCGCCAGCTCGATCTGGCTTGCGCCCGAGCCGAAGCCCACCACCGCGCGCCGCAAGCTGTTGCCTTCGTCCACGCTCAGGAATACGCCGCGCACGAGCCAGCCCTGCGCGGGCAGCGGCGCGCCACTGGGCAGGCGGCGCGCGTCGAGCCCCTTCGCGCGCAGGTCGTTCACCAGCGCATTGGCCATTTTTGCGACGTCCTGATCGGCGCGCTGCTGCGGGTCGCGGTGACGCAGCAACGGTCGGGGCAATAGCCCGCCCACGTGCTCGCGCGCATTCTCCACAGGGTTCGAATCCTGTTTGACGTTGGCCGCGTCGAGTTCGAAATCCGTCACGTACACGACCGGCGCGCCAGGCGCAGGTCCTGGTGCCGCGGGCGCGCCCAGTACTTGCGCCGAAGCAAGCGGCGCGAACGCACACAGCCACAGCGTCGCAACCAGGTTCCAGTGACGTCGCATCTTCATGGCATGCTCCCGTAGATTGGCCATCAAACGTCGATCAGCCCGAGCCGCGTGAGGTCACGCGCGAGCGAATCGGTTTCGACGAAGTGACACGCCTGCAGACCCGCGTCGAGCGCGCCCGTGACGTTCGCTTCGCTGTCGTCGATGAAAAGCGTTTCCTGTGGCTGGGCGCCGATCTGCGCCACACAGCCAAGATAAGTCTGCGCAGCCGGCTTGACGGCGCCGAACGTCGCCGACGAATAGATTTGCGAGCCGAAAAGCTGCGCGACCGGCGGATTCAGATAATCGAGGTGATGCGTGACGAGCGAACAGTTGTTGGTCAGCACAGCGATGCGGCATCGCGCGGCCACGCGCTGCGCCAGTGCGAGCGCCGCCTCGTTCGGCGTGATCGAAGCGCGTCGCGAAGCGAGCCACACGTCGCGGGCCACCTCGCAGCCGAGCATGGCGCCGAGCGCTTGCAGATAAGCGTCGGGATCGATCTCGCCGGCGTCGGCACGCGCTTCGAGGCCCGAGCCCCAGATCGCGTGGCGCACGGTTGCAGGCGGCGCGCCGGTGGCGGCCGCGAGGCTCGCCACGCGCGCGTCGCGATCGTAGTGGGACAGCACGCCTTCCATGTCGAAGAGGACTACGCCGATCGCCGTCATCTGCCGCTCCCGCGATGAAATGTCCAATTGCGGTCCCTAACCCCGTCCGCTGCCGATCATACCGCCGGGCTGGCACAAGCGCGGCATACCATGATCGCGCCCTGAAACCGTCGATGGATTTTGGGTAAACTGGACCACATGGACACCTGCCGGTACTGCGGAAAATTGCGCGACGAATGGGATTGCCACGGGCCAGCGTGCCGCCAGGCGATCGCGCAGGCGCTGCGCCGCCAGCGCAAGGGGCTGCCGATGGTGGCGAACGTGATCCGCAACGAAATTCCCGCCGACGCCACCACAGGCCAGATCATCACTGTGCTTTCGCGCCAGCGGCAGCGCGCGCGGCGCGGCAACGAGGAACGGCGCGAGCGCAAGGCGCTCGATATTCCTGAAGGGGAGTGAGGCACGCCTAAGGCCCGCTAGAGCCCTTAGCCCCCGCTCTCATCCCCGCTCGCAGGCACGGAAATGCCGATGCGCGCGAACGTTTCCTCCAGATGATTCACGCACACGCGCACTTTCGCAGACTGCGCGAGCCGCGCCGGGTACACGGCCCAGACGTTGGCCGGCTGCGTGACGCCGGGCAGCACGCGCTGCAAGCGCCCGCTTTCCAGCAATGGCGCGACATCCCACATCGAGCGCAGCACGATGCCGCGTCCCGCCAGCGCCCACTGCACGGCCACCTCGCCGTGATTGGTGGAGAGCGGCCCGGCCACCTTCACCGAAACCGTTTCGCCATGCGCGTTCAAGCGCCATACACCGAACGGATGATCGCGTTCCTTGATCGCGAGACACGCATGCTCCGCGAGATCGGCAACCTCTTGGGGCGCGCCGCGCCGCGCGAGATACGCGGGCGCCGCGCATAGCACGCGATAGTTCGTGGCAAGACGCCGCGCGATCAGATGGCCGGCGATCTCGTCGCCGATACGCACGTCGAGGTCGAAGCCCTCGCCCGCCACGTCGACGAGCCGGTCGAACAGTTCGAGCCGCACGCTCAGTTGCGCATACCGCTCGGAAAGACTCGCGAGCGCAGGCGCGACGAAATTGCGGCCAAAGCCGAAGCTGCTCGACACGCGCAATGTGCCGCGCGGAATGCGCCGCGCGGTGGAGACGTCGTCCACGAGCCGCTCGACGTCGTCGAGGATCTTGCCGGCCGATGCATACACGCGCTCGCCCGCCTCGGTCATCGCGACGCGCCGCGTCGAGCGGTGCAACAAACGCGTGCCGAGACGCGCCTCGAGCACGCCCACGCGCTTGCTCACATAAGCCGGCGACGCCGAAAGCGCTTCGGCCGCCGCACTGAAACTCGCCTTGCGCGCGACCATGCAGAACACGCGCAAGTCGTCGAGTTCGGGCGACGCTACAGACTTCGGCGCTTTCGGTGCGTCCGGCATGTGCGTCACAGCGCGGCGGCTACCGCTTCGCCCAGCACAGTCGTGTTCGCCGTGCCACCCATGTCGGGCGTGCGCGGGCCTTCCACCAGCACCTTCTCGATGGCCTGCATGATCGCGTCGTGCGCGGCCTTGTATTGCGCGTCGCCGTTGCCGAGGAAGTCGAGCATCATCGCGCCCGACCAGATCATCGCGATGGGGTTCGCGATCTTCTTGCCGAAGATGTCGGGAGCGGAACCGTGCACCGGCTCGAACAACGAGGGAAACTTGCGCTCGGGGTTCAGGTTCGCCGATGCCGCCAGACCGATCGTGCCCGTGCATGCCGGGCCGAGGTCCGAAAGAATGTCGCCGAAGAGGTTCGATGCGACAACGACGTCGAAGCGATCGGGCTGCAGTACAAAACGCGCGCACAGAATATCGATGTGCTGCTTGTCCCACTTCACGTCGGGATACGTCTGCGCCATGGCCGCCACGCGCTCGTCCCAGTAGGGCATGCTGATCGAGATGCCGTTGGACTTCGTGGCCGCCGTGAGCTGCTTGCGCTTGCGCTGGTTCGCAAGCTCGAACGCGTACTTGAGAATGCGGTCCACGCCGTGACGCGTGAACACCGACTCCTGCAACACGAACTCACGCTCGGTGCCTTCGAACATCTTGCCGCCCACCGAGCTGTACTCGCCCTCGGTGTTCTCGCGCACCACGAGAAAATCGATGTCGCCAGGCTTGCGGTTGGCGAGCGGACACGGCACACCCGGCAACAGACGCACCGGGCGCAGGTTCACGTACTGGTCGAACTCACGGCGGAACTTCAGCAGCGAGCCCCACAGCGAAATGTGATCGGGCACCTTGTCGGGCCAGCCGACCGCGCCGAAATAGATCGCATCGAAGCCCTTGAGCGTTGCGAACCAGTCGTCGGGCATCATCTTGCCGTGCTGCAGGTAGTAGTCGCAGCTTGCCCAGTCGAAATGCGTGAATTCGAGCTTCAGGCCGAACTTCGCGGCCGCCGCCTCGACGACGCGCACGCCCTCGGGCATCACTTCCTGGCCAATGCCGTCACCGGCAATGGCGGCGATTTTGAATGTCTTGCTCATGCTGCGTTCTCCGTTTCTGTCTGTCGCGATGCGCCAGCATGCCTGAAAAACGGCGCGCGACCAGCCCCGCAGGCGTGGATAGATTCAACACGAAACGTGAATAATCGCACGAGTGCGCGCCACGGTCCATGCACGAGCCTGAATTCAGCGTCCGGCGATTTCCTGCCGATGCCCGATCTCGCCTACACTCTCGTTTGGCTCCACCGCGCCTTTCGCTGGACCGGCGCATATCCTGATCGACCGACTTATGTTCTCGCTTTCCGACACCCTTCCCTCCGACAAACCCGCCCTCTATGAATCGCTCGCTGCGCAGGCGCGCTCGCTGATCGAAGGCGAAACCGACGTCATTGCGAACGCGGCAAACTTCGCTTCGCTCGTGTTTCATTCGCTCGAAGGGCTGAATTGGGCGGGCTTCTATTCGTTCGACGGCACCGAGCTCGTGGTCGGTCCGTTCCAGGGCAAGCCGGCGTGCGTGCGCATTCCCATTGGCAAGGGCGTGTGCGGCACCGCAGCGGCCACGCGGCAAACCCAGGTGGTGCCCGACGTGCACGCGTTCGCGGGGCACATTGCGTGTGATTCGGCTTCGCAGTCGGAAATCGTCGTGCCCCTCGTCACGCCGGACGGCGAGCTGATCGGCGTCTGGGATGTGGACAGCCCGCATCTCGCGCGCTTCGACGAAGCGGACGCGAAAGGCATGGAGTTGCTGTGCCGCACGTTCGTCGAGTACGGCATGAAGCGGCGTTAAACGCGGTTAACAACCACGCTCAAGCGCGTTGCGCGATGTCTGCGGCAGCGCGCCGTGGTTGTGCCAGTGCAGCAATGCCAGCAAGGCGAGCACACCGAGAAAGGTCCAGGAGCCGTCCAGCCAGTGCCCCGTCAAAAGAAACGATGCGCTGAGGACAGCGAGACCGAGCGGGCACGCGTTCGACGCCTTTCGAACCATCAAAGTGAGCAGCATCGCAACATAGGCCACGGGCAGCAGGCCGAAGTGATGTTCCCACGCAATCGGCGAGGCTAGCGTGAACGTCACCCCCGCGCACAGGAAATCCAGCAGGCTCGATGCCTCGCCGCGCGGCGGCCTCACGAGCGCTGCCGCGATCAGGATGACCGACGTGGCGAGCGTACCCAGGTAGACGACCGGTTGATACGGCGGGAACCCGTGGACATCGAACACGTTCACGTCACCCTGCGCGAACATCCGGTTGAGCAGACCGTTGAAAGACTGGTTGGCGATAAACGACTCGCCGGTGCGCGACAGTTCGTGCAACACCCGCAGATAGTCCAGATGGTTCTGCCAGCCGAAGGTGGCGACTGCCATGAGGTTGCCAGCCAGCGCCACGACACCCCACGCCAGCACGAAGCGCCACTCGCGCCGCCATGCGCCCCACACGAGGAACAGCGCGAGTTGCGGCTTGATCAGGCAGGCCAGACCAATCAGCATGCCCGCGGCGCTTTTGCGTCCCGCGAGCCAGGCAAGCGCGGCCGCTGAAAAGAGCGCATTGATCCACACCTGGATCTGCCCCAGTTCGAAGGCCTTGCCTGCGGGGTAGTACAGCAAGGTAGCGAGTGCCGCCATGATCCCGAGGTGCACCCGGAACGGGGCGTAGCGATCCTGACGAGCGGCGAGCTTCGCGGCGATCAGCGCATTGACAACACCATTGAACGCGATCACCCACCAGTTGATGTCGTTCAGCATGCCGTTGTTCAGCTTCACATCCATGCGCGCGAGCCAGTCGAACAGCAGCAGACTGCTCGGCGGGTACTGAAACTTGATGTGGTCGAGGAAGAAGAGTTGCTCGTAGAGCCGGCCGCCGGGATGCTGCGAGAACCAGTTCAACGCCGCCAGCATGGGGCCCCACGAATCGCCGTAATCGCCGGGGCGCACGAAATGGATCAGCCATCGAAACGCGTGGCCAAGCGCACCGGGGGTCTGGAAGTCATGCCAACGCCCGTTGCCGAGCCGGATGATCTCGTCGAAGACCGGCGAGACGACGAGCACGAAGAAGCAGAGGTAAATGATCTGGCGACGCACACGCGAATGTTTGCCGGAGGCTTTGTCCAGCGGTTGCAGACGCATATTTGAAATGATGTCCATGGAAGCCTTCGCGCTCAAATAATTAGCTAACAATATACTGTCCATAGATTTACAAATGTGCGACACCCAACTTGCCGGTAAGGTGCTGCGTTGCCTGGCCAACCTATGTTTGTGCGTGCTGCTCCGCCAGCGCGGCGAGCGCTTTTTCCACACGCCGCAGGACTGCGCCCCAGGCGCCGTTCTCGCCCTGGCGAAAAAGCCGCGCCGTTGGATACCACGGCGAATCTTCCCGGTCTCCGAGCCAGCGCCAGCACGCCGCATAGCGCGACAGCACCCACACCGGCTTGCCGAGCGCTCCGGCCAGGTGCGCGATCGAGGTGTCCACGGTAATCACGAGATCGAGATTCGCGACGATCGCGGCGGTATCGGCGAAATCGCGCACGTCGTCCATCGGGTCGAACGGACGCAAGTCAGCGGGAATCCCGGCGAGTTGTGGCCGCGTCGTCGCGCCGAGTTGCAGGCTCACGAATGTCACGCCCGGCGTGCCCAGCAGTGGCATGAACGCGCGTGCGTCGAGCGAGCGGCGCTGGTCGATGGCGTTTGAACTTGCCTCGTCCTCGCGCGGATTGCCGGCCCATACGAGCCCGACCTTCAGGGCCCCAGCGGGCAGCCGCCTGCGCCACGCCTGCGCCTGCGGCGCGAGCGCATGCAGATACGGCACGGGCGCCGGAATCGACGCGACCGTGGTGCCAAAACGCAGCGGCAGGCTCATCGTCAGGCACCAGAAGTCGTGGCGCTCAATACGCCCCTGGCCGTTCAACGGGATCACGCGGTCGGCGCCCGCGAGCGTTTCGAACAACCGCGTGAGCGCCGGCGCGCAGGCAATGCTCACCTGCGCCGCGCCCAGCGCCTTGAGCATCGGCACGTAGCGGCAGAATTGCAGACAGTCGCCGAGGCCCTGTTCCGGCCACACGAGAATCGACTTGCCCGCGAGCGCTTCGCCTTGCCACTGCGGATACGGCACGGGCGGCCGGCCGACGCCGCCCTCGCCTATCGACGGATCGTGGCGCGCTTCGTACAACGGCCAGGCCGCCTCGTACGCGCCCAGACGCAGCAGCGGCAACGCCAGGTTCACGCGCGCCGCCGCGTAGTCGGGACGCAGCGCGAGCGCGCGCTGATACGGCTCAATCGACGCCTCGATCTGGCCGAGTTGCCAGAGCGCGTTACCCAGGTTGTTGTGGACTTCGGCATGCCTGTCGTCCAGCGCGAGCGCCCGGCGGCATGCGGCCTCCGAATCAGGCAGGCGGTTCATCTCCTTGTACAGCAGGCCCAGGTTGTTCCATGCCGCGACGTGATCCGGATACTGCCCGAGCACCGCAAGATACGCGGCTTCGGCCTGCTCGAGGCGGCCCCGACGCCACATCAGCACGCCCTGATTGAGCAGCGCTCCGGCATGATGCGGTTCGATCTCCAGCGCGCGTGAGAGCTCGGCTTCGGCTTCATCGGCGCGGGCATCGTTCATCAGCGCGAGGGCCAGGTTGGCGCGTGCAGGCACGTCGCCGGGGTGGATCGACAGTACTCGCTGGTACGCGTGGCAGGCGGCGGTGAAATGTCCGCGACGGCACAACCACGCGCCGAGTGCGGCGTACGCCTTGGCCTGCGCCCCGGGCGTGGCGAACGGCGGCGACGCGTGGTGCTGTGCGCCACCGGCGAGCGTGCGGGCCGCCAGATCGAGGGCCCTTGCGTCAGCGGGCTGGGCTTCCAGCACGCGTTCGAGCGCGCCGAGCGCGGCTTCGTGCCGGCCCGCCGTGTGCGCCGTCAACGCGTCAAGCCAGGCGGCGTCTGCGGCCGGTGTGTGAGCTACGGACATGTTCATCGGCGTTCTCATGAGAGGCAAAGCGCTTGTGGCCCGACATCGCTCAATCTATGGACGTCTCATCGTCATGAACATTGGCGAAGTCCGAAAACGCGATATCGGGCCCACTCGCGCCCTTATACTGGCTGCTCTCGTCGCCGCCGTTGCGCGCGGCGCCCTGTCCGATCCTGGCCGAGCGTCCCGCGCAGCCGCATGTGATCTTGCGCGTCGCCACGCTCGACGACGACCCCGGCGCACGCCCCGAGTTCCATATCTGGACCTCGCACGACGTGCCCTGGCTCACCGATGACGGCGAAACGCCGCATCATCCCGAATGGGCAACGTGAGTGCTTCGACACATGCTCAGGAAACCGAATCGTCTTGCGCGTGCGCCTTGACGAAGTCGACGAACGCGCGCAACGGCCCCGGCAGGTGCCGCCGTCCCGGATAGTAGAGAAAGGGCCCTGGAAACGAGACGTCCCAGTCGTCGAGCAAGCGCACGAGCGCGCCGCTTCGGATATGCGGCAGCAACATCTCCTCGAACAGATACACCACGCCTACGCCGTCGAGCGCCATGTTGATCAGCAAGTCGAGCGCGGCGCCGGGACGCACGACGAGCGGCGTGGGCGGGTCGAGGCGCAACACTTCGCCATTGCGCTCGAAATGCCACAGCGGCAGTGCGCCGCCCGCGAACTGCACGCGCAGGCAGGCGTGCCCGAGCAGCTCGCGCGGATGTTCGGGCTGCCCGTGCGCCGCGAGATACGCGGGCGAAGCGGCCGTCGCGAAGCGCTCCACGCGTGGGCCGATGGGAATCGCGATCATGTCCTGCTCGAGCCGCTCGTCGTAGCGGATACCGGCGTCGCAGCCGATCTGCAGCACGTCGACGAAGCCGTCCTCCACCACGACTTCCACGCGGATCTCGGGATACGCGCGGTGAAACGGCGCGAGCACGCCGGGCAGAATGGTGCGCGCCGCGCTTGCGGGCACGTTCAGCTTGAGCGTGCCCGCGGGCTTTTCGCGGTAGCCGTTGAGCACGTCGAGCGCCGCTTCCATCTCGCTGAAGAGCGGCGTGATCGATTCCAGAAGCCGCTGGCCCGCCTCGGTCGGCGCGACGCTGCGCGTGGTGCGGTTCAAAAGGCGCAGCCCGAGCTTCGCCTCCAACCGGCGCACCGCGGCGCTCAGGCTCGACGCCGAGACGCCGCCCACCCGCGCGGCATCGCGAAAGCCACCCGCGCGCGCCACTGAAACGAAAGCGGCCAGATCGTTCATTTCCATCGGCATCGTTCACCCCGCGTTTTTCGAACCCATTGTTCGAAATCATGCACAGCCTGTTCTGATCAGATGGGATTATCGGACAATTCGAACGCGCCCATACTGCGGGCATTCGTCAACCGAGGAGTACGCAATGCCGAACCGCAAACCCGCAAGCACGTATGAACTGGCCGGCCGTCAGGTGAACCGCATGGGCTACGGCGCCATGCAACTGGCCGGGCCCGGCGTGTTCGGGCCCCCGAAGGACCGCGCACAGGCCGTCGCGGTGCTGCGCGAGGCGCTGGCGCTGGGCGTCGATCACATCGACACGAGCGACTTCTACGGCCCGCACGTGACGAACCAGATCATCCGTGAAGCGCTGCACCCTTATGCGCAAAACCTCACGATCGTCACCAAGGTGGGCGCCGTGCGCGACGACAAGGGTGCCTGGCTACCGGCTCTCGAGCCCGCCGACATCGAGCGCGCCGTGCACGACAACCTGCGCAATCTGGGTCTCGAAGCACTCGATGTGGTCAACCTGCGCATCATGGGCGATGTTCACAAGCCCTCCGAAGGGCCCGTGGAAAAGCAGGTCGAAACGCTTGCCCGGTTGCGCGAGCGCGGCCTCGTGCGCAACGTGGGCATGTCCAACGCCACCGCTGCGCAGATCGCGGCGGCGCAGCGGCTCGTGCCCATTGTGTGTGTGCAGAACCACTACAACCTCGTGCACCGCGACGACGACGCGTTGATCGACGCACTGGCCGCGCAGGGCATTGCCTACGTGCCGTTCTTTCCGCTCGGCGGCTTTACGCCGATCCAGTCGTCAGCGCTTGCGTCGATCGCCGCTCGCCTCGAAGTCACGCCGATGGCGCTCGCGCTCGCGTGGCTCCTGCGGCGCTCGCCCAATATTCTGCTGATTCCGGGCACGTCCACGCTTTCGCATCTGCGCGAAAACGTGGCGGCAGCGCAGATCGATCTGGACGGCGAAGTGATCACGGAACTCGATGCGATCGGCAGCAGCGGCGGCGCAGCCGCGCACGCCTGAGCGCCAGGCCGTCACGCCATGTCGGCCGTCTCCAGCTTGTTTGCCAGCGCGTCGCGAATGAGCGCGACCGGCCGCACGAGGCGCCCCGGCAGCGCCCCGTGCACGAGCCACACGTTCAGGCCCGAGCGGAAGTCGGTCGCGTCGATGACCTGCAGCTGGTCGCGCAGCGGACTGCGCGCGAGCGCCTGCGGCGCGGCGAGCCCGACGCCCATACCGCGTGCGACCAGCGAAAGCTGCAGCTCCGAGCCGAACGCCTCGACCGCCACGTTGAACGGCAAACCCGCCATGCCCATGGCGCGGCTCAGCGCCGAGCGCATCCCGCAGCCGTCCTGGTTCAGCACCCACGGGTGATGGGCGAGCGCGGCGAGCGTGGTGGGCTCGTCGGGCAAGCCGAACGAGCGCGCCGCGACGACGAGGGTCGGCGTATAGCCAAGCTGGGTCGCGACGACACTCTCCGGCGGCGCAACGGCGGCGGGCAGCAGGATGACCGCCGCATCGAGCCGTGCGCGCTCGACTTCGTCGAGCAGCCCCGGCGACCAGCCCGCCCTCACGCGCAGCGTGAGCTTCGGAAACTCGCCACGCAATTGATCGACGGGCTGCTCGAGCGCCAGCTCCGAGAGAAACGGCGGCACACCGAGCTTGAGCTCGCCAGTGGGTTCGGTCTCCGGCGAAGCGACCGACATCAGGTCGTCGACCGCTCTCAGGACCGAGCGCGCGAGGCTGTACACCTCGTTGCCAGCAGCCGTCGGTTTGAGGGGCTTGCTCTGGCGGTCGAGCAACTCGACGCCGAGCGTCGTCTCCAGGTTCTGCACGCGGCGCGTGAGGCCCGGCTGCGTGAGGAACAGCCGCTCCGAAGCCCGCACGAGCGAGCCGCTTTCGACCACCGCCACAAAGGCTTCCAGATCTCGCGTGTTCACAACGACTCCGCATAAAGATTATCGCGATAATTCAATTGTCGCATAACGTGAGGCTCCCTACGATACCTGGACCTGCCACGTTGCGGAGCCAATCGATGGAGCACCCCGCTCAAACCTGTACGCGCGTGATGGCGCACGAAGCCACCCCCGCGAGTCACGGCACGCTCACGCTGCCGATGACGCTGTTCTTCGCCGCCGCTGTCGGCGTGATCGTCGTCAATCTCTCGGCGGCTCAGCCGCTCGCCGGGCTCGTGAGCCATTCGCTGCATCTGCGCCCGCAGTTCGTCGGCGCGGTCGCCATGCTGCCGCAACTCGGCTACGCAGCCGGCCTGTTGCTGCTCGTGCCGCTTTGTGATTTGCTCGAAAACCGGCGCCTGATTTTCCGCACGCTCCTCGCCTGCTCCGCCTTTCTTGCCCTCGCCGCGCTGGCGCGCTCGGGCCCACTCTTTCTCGCCGCCGCGTTCCTCGCGGGAGCGACCTCCAGCGTGATCCAGATGCTCGTGCCGATGGCCGCCTCGATGGCGCCCGAAAGCCATCGCGGGCAGGCGGTAGGCAATGTGATGAGCGGCCTGATGCTGGGCATTCTGCTGTCGCGGCCGCTTGCCAGCCTGATTGCGGGAACGCTGGGCTGGCGTGCGTTCTACGGTATCGAAGCGGCAGCGGATGCCGTGCTCGCCATGGTCCTCTTCCTGCGCACGCCGCGCCGCATGCCGGCGGTGACCGCACACTACGCCGATCTGCTCTATTCGCTCTGGACGTTGCTGCGCACCGAACGCGTTCTGCGGCGCAGCGCTTTCCTCGCGTCGCTCGCGTTGGGGGCGTTCTCGGCGTTCTGGACCGCCGTTGCCCTGCTGCTGTCGCAGCCGCCGTTTTCGCTGGGCATGAACGGCATTGCCGCATTTGCGCTGGCCGGCGCGAGCGGCGCGATCGTCACACCGCTCGCGGGCCGGCTGGGCGACCGTGGCGCGGGGCGCGCGGTGCAATACGCCGCACACGCGACGATGCTCGGCGCGGTCGTGCTGCTGGGTGTGGCGGGCGCGGGCTGGGGCGGCTTTTCGCCCGCCGCGCACCCCGTGCTGGCGCTGGGTCTGCTCGTTGCGGGCGCAGCCGTGCTCGATGCGGGCGTCATCGCCGACCAGACGCTCGGGCGGCGCGCCATCAACCTGCTGAACCCCGCCGCGCGCGGGCGGCTCAACGCGATTTTCGTGGGAATGTTCTTTATCGGCGGCGCGGCCGGCGCGCTCATCGCCGGCGCGGCGTGGGCCTCGGCGCGCTGGAGCGGCGTGTGTTTCGTCGCCCTCGGCTTCACGGTAGCCGTTGTCGCGCTCGGCTTCGTTTATCGCGCGTCGCCAGCCTCTACCCGCTAGCGCGCCCCCGGCGCACCAATGAAAAAGCCGCGGCTCTTCAGCCGCGGCTTTCATGTATCTGAATTGCCACTCGCGTATCCACTCCACGGTCGATCCGTCACGCGCGCGGCAAGGCGCTCACGCCTGCTGATCCGACCCGTCCGCGGACTGCGCGGTGTTGTCGTCGGCAGGCTTTTCTTCTTCCTTCTTTTCGACTAGCTGCTCGACTTCCTTGGCGCCCTCGAAACCGGCAACCGCCGCTGCCGCCTTGGTCAGAAAGCCCGCATTTGGATCGAGCTTCTCGGCGCCTTCCACTGCGGCCACCGCACCGGCAATTTCACCCACCTTGTCCAGAATGCCCATATCACCCCTCCAGTTGAAACCCGCTCCGGGCTGACGAGGCGATGTCTCGCCTCCCGTGCGCCGCACCTTCCATCCAGCGAGCGCGCCGCTTCATTGTGTGCCTGCTGAATGGCCGCATCAATCACTAACTCATTAATCTGACAATGATTAACGATTCCATATACGAACGTATATTGCGACGAGTCAATAGTTTGACTATAGTGAAATTGTCTCCTCCATGTCTCCTCCTGATATGGATTCAGCCCGCAATCGCTGCGGGCTTTTCTTTTTCCCGCGTTGCGCTTTGGTCCGCTGCTCGCCTTGCTCCGGCCTGCGGGCCGCAACCAGGCGCGCGGCGTCCGCTGGCATAATTCACCCTTCGCCGTTTTCCCGCCCACTTACACTTCGCCGCTGCAATGAATCTGCATACCTGGTGGCTGTTCCTCGTCACCGTCTTCGTCGTCTGCGCCATCCCCGGCCCCAACATGTTGCTCATCATGTCCCACGGCGCGCAGTACGGATTGCGCCGCACGAGCGCAACCATGGCCGGCTGCCTTTCCGCACTGGTCCTGATGCTGGCCGTCTCCGCAGCCGGACTCGGCGTGTTCCTGCAGGCGTGGCCGACCATGTTCAACGCGCTTCGATTCATCGGCGCCGCGTACCTCGTCTATCTGGGCATCAAGGCTTGGGGCGCGCCCGTGCCCGAGGCCGCCGCCGACGTTGCCGAGCGTGTGGCCGCGCGCCCCGTGCGCTCGCCGCTTGCGCTCTACCGCAACGGCTTTTTCGTCGGCGGCAGCAACCCGAAGGCGATCCTTTTCGCGGCGGCGCTCCTGCCGCAGTTCATCGACGCGACCCGCCCCGTGCTGCCGCAGTTCGGCGTGCTCGTTGCGACTTTCGCCGTGTGCGAAGTGAGCTGGTATCTCGTTTATGCGGGTTTCGGCACGCGCATCGGCGCAACGCTCAAGAGCCGGCGCGTGGCGAAAGCCTTCAATCGTGTGACGGGCGGGGTGTTTGTCGGCTTCGGCGCGATGATGGCTTTGCTTCGCCAGTAAGGCCGGTCAGGCGGCGCGGCGTCTAGCACGCTTGCGCGACCATCGCGCTTCTCCTACGCTTTTTTCGTCGTCTTTCCGCTTCGAGCCTGCGATGAAGTCCCATCGGCACACCATCTTCACGGCGCTGCTCGCCGCCGCCCTGTTCGGCATCACCACGCCGCTCGCCAAGGCGCTGCTCGGCAGCGTGTCGCCTTTCATGCTCGCGGGGCTCTTCTATCTCGGCAGCGGCTCGGGGCTCGCGGTCGTCCTGCTATTACGCCGACTCTCGGCGCGCCGTGGCGACTCGGCACCCGCACACTATCCGCTGCGCCTCGCCGAATTGCCATGGCTCGCCGGCGCGATCGCCGCGGGCGGCGTGGCGGCTCCCGCCCTGCTCATGCTCGGCCTGAACACGACGCCCGCCGCCACGAGCGCGCTGCTGCTGAACCTGGAAGGCGTGCTGACGGCGCTCATCGCATGGGTCTGTTTTCGCGAAAACTTCGATGCGCAGATTGCGCTAGGCATGCTGGCGATCGTGGCGGGCGGCGTGCTGCTCTCCTGGCCCGGCACGCATGCCGGCGCGGTGTCCGGCGTTGCGGCGGGCATCGCGCCTGGCTCGCTGCTCGTCGCGCTAGCGTGCCTGTGCTGGGCCATCGACAACAACCTCACCCGCAAGGTCTCGACCAATGACGCGATGGTCGTGGCCTGCACCAAAGGGCTCGTGGCCGGTCCGGTGAATATCGCCATTGCGCTCGCCGCGGGTGCGCACTGGCCCGCCTGGCAGGCAACCGGCGGCGCCATGGCCGTGGGGTTCGCGGGCTATGGCGTGAGCCTCGTGCTCTTCGTCGTCTCGCTGCGCCATCTCGGCACCGCGCGCACGGGCGCCTACTTCTCCGTGGCGCCGCTCTTCGGCGTGGCGCTTTCCTTGCTGCTGTGGCCGGAGCGCCCGGCGCTCGCTTTCTGGCTCGCGCTTGCGCTAATGGCGTTTGGCGTCTGGCTGCATGTGCGCGAGCGGCATGACCACACGCACACGCACGAGCCGCTCGAACACACCCACGCTCACCGGCACGATGAACACCATCAGCACGAGCACGATTTCGCGTGGGACGGCACGGAGCCGCACACGCATGCGCACCGTCACGCGCCGATCACGCATAGCCACGCGCACTACCCCGACGTGCACCATCGGCACGCGCATTGACGACGGGACGAGTCGCCGCCGCATCCTCTGAAAGCGACGTCAAGATTTCCCAGGACCACCGCGCTTTGCGCGCGCACGATGCACTCGTCATAAAAACGAAGGAGGCAAGTGCCATGGCTACCGTGTACCGGGACATTCTCGTTGAAGCCGCGGCGGATGACGTATGGGCCGCGCTGCGCGATCCCGCCAACGTCGCACACGTATTCGCCGGCGTGCTGACCGAGGCGCGCATGGAAAACGACATACGCTGGGTCACGTTTGCCAACGGCACGGTGATCGAAGAACGCGTGATAGGCGTCGACGACGCGCACATGCGCCTCGCCTACACCGTGGGCGGCGGACGATTCGAGCATCATCACGCGACGCTCCAGGTGATGCCGGATTCGCCGCAACGTTGCCGCGTGGTCTGGATCAGCGACTTCAAGCCCGACGAGCGGATCCAGATGGTCGAGCCGCTCACGGATGCGGGTTGCGAGGCGCTCAGGCGCAATCTCGGCCGGCGATAGGAGTGGCCGCCGGGTAGCCGTCGTGGCGGCCACGGCGCGCGCCTGGACGTTTCCTCCGCGCGCCCAGGAGACGGGTGTCATTCACGCCAATGGCGGATGTTTTCCAGTTGCGCTGGCCAAATTCGAGCGCGGTGGCTGGGTTCGACAGTTAGTTGCGTAAATGAAAATTCGCCAAGCTTGTGCGAGTCCGGTCCAGCCGCGGCGCGGCGGCGAAACGGACTGTGCGACGGCGCCCATACCGGCACGCCATTTGCGCTCAGAATAGTGTCAGATGATTCGACAACGGGAGCGGCAATGCGGGCAGGAAAATTAACGTTGGCTGTGCAATGCATGACGGTCTGCGCAGGCCTTGCGGGAACACCGGCTTCACACGCCGCAGGCACCTTCGACGGCAATTGGAACGTGACGCTCACCTGCCCCAAAGGTGCCGCGGGCACATCCGGCTACCGCTATCAATTTCCGGCCGAAATCCAGGAAAACGTCCTGCACGGTGAGCACGGCGAAAGAGATGCGGGTGGCTGGCTCACGCTGGACGGCAAGCTCGAACCCGACGGGTCGGCCACCCTCGTTGCCCAGGGTCTGACCGCACCATCGCCCTACGCGATGGGCCACGCCAACGCCAAAGCGCCCTATTCGTACGAAGTCAGCGCACAGTTCGACGCGACTTCAGGCAGCGGTTCGCGCACGACGGCGCGCAAATGCGACTTTGTGTTCGTAAAAGAATGACTGGCGCGGACGGCCGGCGGCGCGCACGAACCGGCGCCAGAAAAGAAAAAGCCCGCTTCAGAGAGCGGGCTGAATCCATATCAGGAGGAGACATGGAGGAGACGAGTGAAGTATAGGGTTTTCCCCTAAGCTGCGCAACTGTTTTTTTCACGGTTTTGCTGCAGCCTGTTTCGGCCCTTAATCGGCGTGCTTTTCTCTCTGAACCGCGCCGAAATGAAACGCAAGAAAAAGCCCCATGACGAGCGCGCCGGCCAGCACCGCGACGAGGTCTTCACGCGTGACAGGCTGTTCGAGCGGGCGCATGCCAAGCGCCACCGCGATCGCGATATTCACGAAGCCCCAAACCACGTTCACAACGGGCGACGAGTCGCCTCGCCCTCGCGGACGCGCGAAGGGCGTGGGAAAAGGCAGCCCCTGCAGGCCGGAAGCCAGATGCGGGATCGCGTTGCAAAAGAACGCACCGGCGAAAAAGAGCCAAACGTACGGCATGTCGTAACCTCGAACGGACCAACGGGAAGGGGCCGCGGGATGGCGGCATCAGCGGCGAGCGCCGCCTGAAATGCGAGGATATCCTCACAAATAATAGTAGAGAATCGCCTCGCATAAGTCAATTAATCCGGTTCGGCTGGAATGATTCCGCACGGCTAGATGCTTCTCGCTCGGCTAAAATCCCGCGTGCTAATATGCGAGGGATTCCTCTCATATCCTCGCATTAGAAGATTTCGTCATGACGCCTCCCACGCCTGTTGCGCAACCCGCGCGGCCAACTGAACCCAAACGCGAAAGGGGCCGCCAGCGGGTGGCCGCGATCATGGACGCCGCCGTCACCGTATTCACCGAGAAGGGTTACGACGCAGCCACCATGACCGAAATCGCGGCGCGCTCGTCCACGGCTACGGGCTCGCTGTACCGCTTCTTCCCCACCAAGGAGGCGCTGGCCGAGGCGCTGTTGCTGCGCTACGCGCAGCAGGCAAAGAACGGACTCGCCGAACTCGAGCAACAGGTCCCGGAAATGACACTCGAGGCCGTAGCCGATGCGCTCGTCGACTTCGTGCTGCTGTTGCAGTCGCAACGCAGCTTTGCCGTCGCTCTCGTCGACGCCCGCAGCGGCAGCGACGACCACCGCAAGCGTTTTCGCGAGGCGATGCGCTCAGGCGTGGCCGCCATCCTGGGCCGCGCGATCGCGCATCTCAAGCCGGCCAGGGCAAAAGTCATGGCAATCGTGCTGATCCACATGCTCAAGGGCGTCGCGAACATCGCCAACGAAGAACCCTCGGCGCGGGCCGTGCTGATGGCCGAGCTTCGCGATCTCGTGCGCCTGTATCTCGTTTCCGCTGCGCAGCGCGCTGACGGCAAATAGCCCGCTGACGCAGGAAAAACGGCGTCAGGCGCACATGATCTTTGTGCGCTACCATCGCTGCATGTCCGAACAACCGCTACCCGCCGCTGCCGGGCCGCTCTCCCAAAGCGCTTACGCCACCGCATTGGCGGGTGTGATCGCACTGCTCGCGTGGGGAGCGCTTGCCGCGCAAACCGACATTACGATTGAGCGCATGGTGCTGCGCGGGTTCGATACGTTCGAGGCCATCGGCCGGCTTTCGGCCTACCTGACCAATCTCACGGTGTTGCTCGTCGCGCTCACCTTCACCTGCATCGCGCTGCGCCTGCGTGCGTGGCCGGCACGCTTCTTCAGTGCTCCAGGCACAGTGAGCGCGGTAACGGTGTACATTGTCTTCGTTGGCATTGCTTACAATCTGTTGCTGCGTCATCTCTGGACGCCGCACGGCTATCGCGCGCTGCTCAACGAAAGCCTGCACACCCTGATTCCGCTGTTATGCGCGGCGTATTGGCTGCTGTTCGTGCCGCGCCTCACCCTTGGTGCTCGCGATCGCCTCGCCTGGCTCGTCTATCCGCTGGGCTATCTCGCCATCACCTTCTGGCGCGGCAGCGAGACGGACTTCTATCCTTATCCGTTCATCGACGTCGGGCAGCTCGGCTATGCGCACGTGCTCGTCAACAGCGCCTTGCTGCTCGCCGCCTTCATGGTGCTGATGGCGCTCTTCGTAGCGATCAACGCGAGAAGGCGCCCTGCCATCGTGGCAAACAACGGGCTCGGCTCAACGGACTTGCGGCGCCCCGACTAACTTGCCGTTTCTCGATCAAATCCATGCCTGTCTATATCGCCCTTCTGCGCGCCGTGAATGTCGGCGGAACCGGTAAGCTCCCGATGCCCGAACTTCGCGACATGTGCGAAGCGCTCGGGTTCACGCACGTGCGCACTTATATCGCGAGCGGCAACGTGGTGTTCGAGAGCCGGCTGGCCGAAGCATCGGTGAAAAAGAAGCTCGAGCAGAGCCTGGAGGCTTATGCCGGCAAGTCCGTTGGCGTTGTGGTGCGCACGGCCACGGAATTCGCCGCGGTGCTGCAAGGCAATCCGTTTCCGGCTGCCGCGCCCGATCGCACGGTCGCCATCTTTCTCGACATACCGCCGCCCGCGGACGCACTCGACCATGTGAGCGGCCAGAACGCAGAAGAATTGCGCCTGGGTGAGCGCGAGATCTATGTGTTTTACAAGGACGGCATCGGGCGCTCGAAGCTCAAAATCGCTGCGGCGAAGGCTGGAACGGCGCGCAACATGAATACCGTGGCGAAGCTTCTGGAAATGGCGCAAGCATGAGCGCCACCTGAATCGCGGTGCGGGCCGCTCTTCAACAACCCAAAGAAAAATCCATGATTACCTGCTACCTGCGTTACGTCATCGATCCATACCGGCTCGAAGAATTCGAAACGTACGCCAAAATGTGGATTCCGCTCGTCGAAAAATTCGGCGGCACGCATCACGGCTACTTTCTGCCCTCCGAAGGCGCCAACAATATCGCGCTCGCGCTCTTTTCGTTTCCAAGCCTCGCGGCCTATGAAACGTACCGCGCCGATTCGATGCAAGACGCCGAGTGCCAGGCCGCGTTTCGTTATGCCGCCGATACGCGTTGTATCGTGAGCTACGAGCGCAGCTTTTTCAGGCCGGTGTTGTCATAACCGGCATTGCACAAGCGCTACGCATCACCCCCTGCCCGCCGCCGTAGCCAACGCCGCCTGCTGCACCTCCCCACTCGCCTGCCCCGGATCGCCCTTGCTCGTATCGTGCAAGCGATCCGGAATGAAAAGCGCCATCACGCCGCTCAGGAAAAACACCGCGCCAACCACAAGAAAGCCCATGCCGATCGAAAACTGCGTTGCGATATAACCGATCACAACAGGCGCCGCGCCCGAACAAAAACGCCCCACGTTATACGAGCCGCCAACAGCCGTGCCGCGAATACGCGTTTCGAAGCTCTCCGACATGAACGTGCCGATCGTGCCCAACGGCACGCCATAGAGAAAGCCGAACACGAGCATCAGCCACGCGATGTTTTCGCGGGTGTGCAATAGCACGATGACGGGCAGAAAGACGGCCGCGCCGATACAGCCGAGCACGTACACGCCGCGCCGGCTCCAGCGGTCGCCCAGCCAACCCGCCACGATCTTGCCGATGAACGCAACGACCCACGTCGCGGTCATGTACCCCGTCATCGCGCTGAATTTGATGTGCAATTCGCTCTCCAGATACGTGGGCAGCCAGTTGTTCAGGCCGTAGAACCCGGAGAGCGCAAACACGGAAGCAAGCGACCAGAAGATGAACATCCTGCGCGCCTGGCGGTCCGCGAAAATCAATGCGTAGCGGTTGTCGTGCCAGCGGCGGCCGCTTGGGCGCGACGCGGCCTCGCTCATGCGCCAGCTCGGCGGCTCGGGCACGAAGAAGTGAATCGCCACCGCGAGCACCACGGGCGCAGCCGCCATGTAAAACAGCATGCGCCAGCCATATTGCGGCAGGATCCAGGTGCTGAGGGCGATCACGGTGATATAGCCCGCCGAAATCGCTGTTTGCAGCACGCCAAGTATCAGCGAGCGCCGCGCCATGGGCACGTACTCGGCCACGAGCGTGCTCACCAGCACCATGCAGCCAATACCCATCGAGCTGATGAAGCGCACCACTGCGAATTCGAGGAAGCTGTGCGTGAGACCGAGCAGGCCCGCGCCCACCGAGAACAGCATCATCGCCCAGACCACCACGCGCACACGACCGAACGAGTCGCTCGCCCAGCCGCCCAGAATGCCGCCAATCGCCATGCCGAGCAGCGTCAGGCTGCCGAGCGCGCCCGCTTCGACATTGGTCAAGCCGAATTCAGTCTTGATGCGCGTGAGCGTGAGGCCGTACATCATGACGTCCGCGCCGTCCACCAGCAGCGCGAGATAGCCGAGCGCGAAGACGAGCAGCCAACGGTTGGCGTTTCCTGCGGATGTCGTTGTGTTCATCAACAAAGGTCCTGCAATCAAAGGCTTGAATGGGCTGCAAAAGACATGCCGTGCGCAACTAGCGCAGGCGCGAGAAACGCGCCCAGCAGCAGGCCCGTTTCTTCGTGCTGCGAGGTGTACCAGCCCTCCACGTGTGTCAGGTTCATCGTGCCGACACAGCGGCCATCATAGGCAACCGGTATGTTCAGAATCGAGCCGAGGCCCATCGCCGTCATCACCGCGTGATCGTCGAAGGCTTCACGCAGGCCTTGCGGCGTCGTGGCGCGAAACGGTTCGAGGTCCGAAAGAATGCGTTGCGCCCACGGCGTGCCGCTTTTCTTCTTGCGTCCGCCCGGCGGGTACACGTCCGGCATGTTCGTGAACAGGCGCTCCACCTCCTGCTTCCCGGCGTCGTAGGCCATGATGGTGAAGAGGCGAAAACCGATCGCTTCGGCGGCGACGGCACACACTTCGCGAAAAATCGCCTCCGGTTGCCCCGGCTGACGAGTCACGCGCGAAAGGTGCGTGAGATCGGCGAGTTCGCGCTGCAGCGCACGGAGTTCGTTGACGTGGGAAAGAGGCGTTTGCATGGGACGTATGGGAGTAAGCATGGCGTGCACTCAGCCGCGCAGCCCGTCGCGGGCGAGCGGCTTGTGCGTGTCGAAGCCCGCCTGCGCGCCGCTCGCCTCGATGTCTTCGAGCGAGCGATTGCGGGTTTCGATGCCAAGGAAGAACACCACGCACGCGCCCGCCAGCAGCACGGTGGTCGTCATGGCGAACACGCCGAAAAAGCCGAACGCCGGGTACACGAGCCCAACCAGAATGGGTGCGCTCACCGAGCCGATCCGACCGAACGACGACGAAGAGCCCGTGCCGGTCGTGCGCACGGCCGTAGGGAAGACCTCCGGCGTATAGGCATAGACGCCCGCAAAAGCGCCATTCATGAAGAACGAGAGGCACACGCCTGCCACCGTGATCTGCACGCCTGTATGCGAGAAAGCCAGCGCAATCGCGGCAAGGCCGCCGAGCGTCATGTAAGAGGCCACGACGCCTTTGCGGCCAATGCGTTCGTTGAGCCACGCCGCCGAGAAGTAGCCGGGAATCTGCGCACCGTAGATGGCGATCGAATAGCCAAAGCTCTTCGTGAGCGTCAACCCTTCCTTGACCAGCAGGCTCGGAATCCACGAGAAGAACGAGTAATACGCGAAGGCGACGGAAAACCACATCAGCCAGCTCACCGCCGTCGTGCCCACGAGCCGGCGCGAGAACAGCGTCAGCACGTTTTGCAGCGCACTGCCACTGCCCTGCGCCGCGGCCGGAATCGCGCCTGGCGAGCCAACCGGCGCCAGTGCAATGCCCTCTTGCTCGAAGCGCGACTCGATGGCCCGCACGATAGTGTCGGCCTCGGCGGAGCGTCCGCGGCTTTCGAGCCAGCGCGGCGACTCGGGCAGCGTTCTGCGCCACCAGAGCAGCATCACCACCGGCAGCGAGGTCAACACGGCGAGATAGCGCCAGCCGTCTGCGAAATTGCGCACGACGGTATAGCCGAGAATCGATGAACTTAGATATCCGAACGACATGAAGCCGACGAGCGCGCCACAGAACATGCCGCGATAGCGACGCGGTACGAATTCCGCGAGAAACGGCGCGATCACGACCGTTTCCGCGCCCGAACCAAAACCCGCGAGTATGCGCAGCGCGAAAAACGTGTGCCAGTCTTGCGCGGTGGCGCTCGCCATGGATGCCGCGCAATAGATGGCCAGCGCGCTCATCATGATGCGGCGTCGGCCGATCACGTCGGCCAGCACGCCGGAGAGGAACGCACCGAAAAAATAGCCGATATACGTGCTGCTGGCGACGAGTCCCGTTTCGGCGCTCGTCAAATGCCAGAGCTTGCTCACGACTGGCAGCAAGAAAGCAAGCGACGACGAGTCCAGCCCGTCGAACATATAGCCAAGCCCGCCGATCAGCAGCAGTTTGCGGTGGAAGCCAGCGAGCGGCAGTCTTTCGAGTCGGGCAGCGACGGTGGACATGGTCAGTCGGTTCCGGTTGAGCGTGGCACGTGTTTAGCGGCCAATCGCGTAGGCCTGCATCTGGCGCGGCGTGGCCGCGCTGCGCATCAGGCCGTTGCGGATGCCCACCGCGCAGACGCGCCCGAGCCCCCACGGCTCGGCCACGGTGAGGTCGTGGCCACGTGCGCGCAGTTCGGCGAGCGTGGCCTCGGGAAAGCGCGACTCGGCCGACATCTTGCCGAGCTGCATCGAGCGCGGATAGAACGAGCCGGGGAAATGCGCCGTCTGGAACGAAGGGGCGTCCACGGCGGCCTGCAGGTTCATGCCCGCATGCACGTGACGCAGGAACAGCTGCATCGACCACTGATCCTGCTGATCGCCGCCCGGCGTGCCGAACGCGGCATAGGGCTTGCCCTCGCGCGTGACGAGCGTGGGCGAGAGCGTCGTGCGCGGACGGCGGCCAGGACCGAGCGACGAAGGCAGGCCCGCTTCCATCCAGAACATCTGCGCGCGCGTGGTGATGTTAAAGCCGAGGCCGGGCACCGCGGGCGACGCCTGCAGCCACCCGCCCGATGGCGTGGCCGACACCATGTTGCCCCAGCGATCGACCACGTCGAGATGCACGGTGTCGCCGCGCAATTCGGGCAGCGGCGCGAACGTCGGCTCGCCCTGGCCGAAGCCGCCGGGCTGCTGCCGCCCCGCGTTCGCCAGAATGCGCGCCGCGCGCGCTTCGCTGTCGAGCAGCGCGCCCGGACGGAATTCGAATGAGGCCTTGTGCGGATCGACAAGACGGCGGCGCTCGTCGTTGTAGGCGTCGCTTAGCAGCGTCTCCATCGGGATGTTCGCAAAGCGCGGATCGCCGTAGAACACGTCGCGGTCGGCAAATGCGAGCTTCGACGTTTCGATGACGGTGTGGACGAAATCCGGACCGAACGGGTCCATCGCGTCCAGATCGAAGCCCTTGAGCAGCGCGAGCTGTTGCAGGAACATCGGCCCCTGACCCCACGGTCCGGTCTTGTGCACACGCAGGCCCTGATAGTCGTACGAGAGCGCTTCCTCGTAAGTGGGCTCCCAGCGCGCGAGATCGTCTGCATTGAGCAGGCCGCGATTGCGGCGGCCCGAAGTGTCGAGCACGTCGGTCGAGCGGAAATACTGGTCGATGGCGTCGGCCACGAAGCCGCGGTAGAACGCCGAACGCGCGAGTTCGCATTGTTCCGCGCGATCGCTTTTCGCGCTCGCCTCGCGCAGGATGCGGCGGTACGTGGCCGCAATGGCGGGATTCGCAAACAGCTCGTTCGGTGCAGGCGCGTCGCCGTTGCGCAGCCACTGCTCGGCGGAGGTCGTCCATTCGCTGAGAAAGAAGTCCTTGATCGCGAGAATCGACGCGCACATGCGCGGCAGCACCGGATAACCGTGCTCCGCGTAGCCGATCGCGTAGCTCAGCACGTCTTCGAGCGGCAGTTGCCCGTAGTCGCGCAGCATCGTCATCCATGCGCCGAACGCGCCCGGCACCACGGCGGGCAGCAAGCCGGTGCCCGGCACGACTTCGAGCCCGAGCGCGCGCATGCGCTCGATCGTCATGGCCGCGGGCGTCACACCCTGGCCGCACAACACGCGCACGCGGTCTTCCCGCGCGCTGTAGAACACGACCGGCAACTCGCCGCCGGGACCGTTGAGATGCGGCTCGACGATCTGCAGCACGAAGCCGGCTGCGGCGGCCGCGTCGAACGCGTTGCCGCCCTTCTCGAGCACCGCCATCGCCGACGCGCTGGCAAGCCAATGCGTGGAGGCCACCATCCCGAAGGTCCCGATCAGTTCCGGACGCGTTGTAAAAGACATCTTCCACTCCCTGTGCGAATGGTTCGATTTTTTCGAACCATTCACTATTGGTTCCAAAATCCTTCACGATCAGCTTACGAAGGAAGATTTTTGGCCGCACCCGGTGTTAACCCTTAAATTTGCCCGCCTACCCCAGCTTTCGTCAGTCCCTGAGACCTCGTTGCTTGCGCGCCGCAACCTGGCTGCTAGAATCGAACCAATCCTTAATGGTTCACATCGCATCATGGAAAGATCCGCGCTCGACAGCCTGCTTGCCTACATCGCACAACACCGGTTGAAAGACGGCGACGCGTTGCCGCCCGAGCGCAAGCTCGCCGAGGACCTGAGCGTGAGCCGCCGGGAACTGCGCGCGGCGCTTGCCTCGCTGGAGGCGTCGGGCCGAATCTGGCGCGGCGTGGGACGCGGCACCTACCTGGGCGCGCGGCCGCTGAAGTTCGCGCCCACGCTGCGCGGCCTGCGCTCGCGCACGAGCCCGGCCGACATCGCGGAGATGCGCCTCATGTTCGAACCGGCATTAGCCGGTCTTGCCGCGGCGAAGGCCACGCCCGAGGATCTGACCGAGCTGGAGAAGTGCGCGAAAAGAAACGCGACGGCGAAAAACGATGAGGAGTGGCAACTATGGGACCAGCGCTTTCACCTGCTGATCGCGCAGGCCTCGCGCAATCCCGCGATCATTGCCCTCATGGAAGTGATCAACGGCATGCGGGTCAAGCCAACCCAGCGTGAGAAGACCACGGACCAGGCTACGCGCCATCATTTCGCGCAGCAGCACCAGTCCATCGTCGATGCGATTCTCGAGCGCGACGGCGAAACCGCCGCGCGCTGCATGCGCGAGCATCTGCTGAACGTGCAGGGATACGGTTCGCCGCATTGACTGCGGAAATGCCAACGCGTCGAGCGCTCACTTCACCGTGGCCGCCGCGGCCTTGCATGTTACGGCGTCCTGATCTCCCGTGCCACCGCTGCAGCCGATCGCTCCGATCAACTTGCCGTCCTCGACCAGCGGGAAGCCACCGGGCGAAGCCACGAGCCCATGGTCGAGTGTGGCCACGTAGGCATGACCGCTCTCGAACTGGTTGTAGAAAACGCGCGTCTCGCGGCGAAAGCGCGCGGAGGTGCGCGCCTTGTTCTGGGAAACCTCGACGGAGGCGTATTGCGCGCCATCCATGCGTTCGAACGCGACGAGATCGCCATGTGGATCGACCACGGCGATATTCATTTTCCAGTCGTGCTTGCGCGCCTCGGCTTCTGCGAGCGCGAGCAGATGCTTCGCCGCATCGAGCCCGATAGGCAAACCGTAAGGAATATCGTAAGGCATGCGCTCCGGCACAGCGGCATCCGGCGGCGTGGAAGCTGACGTTTGAGCCTGCACGGTGGTTACAAAGACGAGACAGGCTGTGGCTGCGATCTGAACAGAGTGATGCATTGCCCCCTCCTACGTCGGCGGGCCCGGGGCGAAACGCGCGGCAAGCCCAAGCCAACCAACATACTCGCGCAACACGCTGTGTGCAAGGCCGAAGGATCAGCCCTCCTTACCATCGGCACGCGGCGCGATGAGCCAGCCGGCGTAGCGGTAGCAATAGGCCGCGAACGCAACGACCCAGCATGCACCTGAAGCTTCGATCCAGAACGTGAGCCACTGTGGCGCGAGCCATGGTCCCGCCACACGCATCAACGCGGCGATCACGAGCAACCCATAGGAGGCGATATCGAAGCCGCCAGCCACCAGCTTGCGGCCCGTATGTCCGCGCGCCGTGCGCGTGATCATCGCCATGATCGCGCAGCCGATAGCGCCCACTGTGAACGCGTGAATGGCAAGCGTATGCGCGACGAAACCCAATGCGGCGAGCGCAAGCAGCACGAAGCCAACAGGTATCCACGCATAGGCGATGTGCAAGATGGTCAGGATCGGCCGGTTGCCGACTTGCCACGAACGCCAGCCCCAGATGCGCGCGCCTTGTGCACACGCCGCCGCAAGCGCGGCTAGCGCGACGAGCACGCCGGAGCCGAACACCGCGTCGAGCACGAACGCCAGTGCGCTTAGCGGCAGCACCGCGCGCTCGACCCCATTCCAGCGCTGTGCCGTGTAACCCGGCACAGCGTTGGCCGTGAAAGACGGGATGATGCGCCCGCCGATGATCGTAATGAACAGCACCAGCATGCCCACGGCGAGATACGCGCTGTGCAGCGCCCAGTCCGCGCGGCCCGCCAGCATCGAGAGATGGAACGCCACGTTCAGCGCGGCGAGCATGCCGAGCGCGACCGGCAAGAAGATGTTGTGGCTGTTCTTTGCGCCGATAAGTACACGCAGCAGCACGATCGCGCACGCGGGAAGAAAGAGGCTATCCACCACGGCGGCCACGCCGGGCGTTGCGTAGGCAACGGTAATACGCCCGGCGAGCCACAGCAGCCAAAGCGCCGCCAGCGACTTGCCCTGTGCTGGCGTGACCGACGTCCACGCGCGCACGGCGGTCAGAAGAAACCCCGCTACGATCGCCGCGCCGAAGCCGTAAATCATCTCGTGCACGTGCCAGAACATGCCCGGCAGGTATGAAGCGAGGCCCGGCAACGGGTGGCCGGCGTAGGCGGCCATCCAGACCAGCACCGCCGCGCCGCCAAAGAGCGCACCGCCAAGATAGAACGGCCGGAAGCCGAGCGCCCACAGCGCGAAACCACCGCGAGCCGCGGGGGTGGGTTCTTCGATTCGAAAGACGGTCATGATCGCCCTCGCCAATACATACATTTTCAATGCATGTTATATGGACTGGCGAAGAAATGCCGCTGCAAAGCTGAAAACGCGATGTAATGCCGCAGGCGCGAGTCCGGCCGCTCCCTGCCGGCGCCACGCTCGACGAGAAAACGGGCGCGGCCCGCGCCGCGTCTCTCGCTCAGAACATATGGCGCAAGCCCACCATCATGCCGAGCTGCGTGGTGCTTGCCGCTGCACTGACGCCAACGAAGCCTTGCAGTTGCGCCCCGACCAGGCCGCCGCGGTACAGCGAATAATCGGCTTCCGCATAAACGCTCGTCGCACGCGAGAGATCGTAGTCGGCCAACAGCTGGAATTGCGTGGCGTTGCCATCGCCGCTTTGTTTCTTGCCTTCTTGCAGCGTGCGCCACACGTTGGCGGAAAGATGCGTATTGTCCCCAACCAGCTGCGAAACGCCGCCAAAGAACATCTCACGCGAAGAAAACGTATTGAACTTGAGCGCAGTGAGTTGCGCGGCTGTGAACGGGCCGTTCGGAAAATTCCCCATAAAGCCGGCGTCCTGCCGGTTCATCGCCCAGCCGAAGTTGACAGTCGTTTCCGCAAACGTGTACGCCGCGCCTGCGGTCCACGCCTTGAAGTGCGCGGAGCTGTTGATCGCGTCGCGCGTGTCCAGATAGCCTGCGGCGAGGCGCAACGGCCACTGCGGAATATAGGTGACCGAGGCGCCGATCTGGCTGCCGGCGCCGAATGCGCCGGCTTGTCCGCCGAAAGCGTATGAGAGTTCAAGCGTGATGTCCTGCCAGCGCGCAATGTATTTCGCCATGTTGCTGGCCCAGACGCCCTGGGCCATCGCGACTTCCGGGCGGAACTGGTAGACCGTCGGCAACCACTGCGCACTCACGTAGGTTTTCAGCACGGCATCCGCAAGCGGGTTGGTCTGGCGCCCCAGCGTCAGCCGGCCGAGCGTGGAAGACTGCAAACCCACATACGCCGTGTTGAAGAACGGATAACCGGGATCGCTCATGCCGGAGTTCGGGAAGAACCGGCTCTCCAGCTGGAAAACAACGCGATTGCCGCCGCCGAGATCCTCCGCGCCAAGCAGCCCCCAGTTGCTTTCGCTGAGACCGCCGTTGGCGAGTTGAACCTTGTCGTCCCCGGCAGCATTGGCATGGGTCGTATAGCGCACGGCGGTGTCGACGATTCCGTAAAGCGTCACCGACGATTGCGCGTGCGCCGCCGAACCAAACGCAGCCATCGCCACGGCAACGGCCATCCGCGCCGCCCCGCCGAACTTGAGCTGCATTGTGTTGCTTGATTGCATCGAGTCTCCTGTCGCAGTTATCACGTAGTTATCAATTGCTGGCCGAACGTCGACTTCAGTCGAGAACGACAATTCGGAATGCTTGACATCACGCCGCAATCCGGCGTGCGATGCGCTCGATCGACCGCTCAGGGTTGAGCACCACGAGGCCGCCCAACGCAAGCACCACGAGCAGCGCCCCGGTAAGCAGCAGGCCTTGCTCGAAGCCCACCGCTACGTTGTCGTGCGCGCCGCGAATCAGCCAGCCCACTACGGGCGGCGCGACGATGCCTGCTATCCACGCGACCGAATACTCGATGGCGAGCGCCGCGCCGCGTTGCGAGGCTGGCGCGATCTGCGCGACCATTGCGGGACCGAGCGAATAAATGATCGGCGTGGTGGCGATCGCCAATGCGATCAACGCGATCTTGACGAATGGGCCGAAATCGCAAACCGCAACCCCGAGCAGCAGAACGCCGCCAACGGCCAGACACCCGCAAACGAACGCACCGCGCGCAATACGTGATGGCACGCCACGCGTCATGAGCCGCTGCGACCAAGCGGAAAGCACGAGGCTCACCGGCGCACTCGTTACGAGCACCGCGGCGAAGAGTTGGCCGGCGCGCTGCGGCGCAAAGCCGAGCCCCTGATTCAGGTAGGCGGGCAGCCAGGTCAGGGCGAGCGCCAGCGTCAGGAAGGCCGCAAAGTGCAGTGCAATGATGCACACCACGGTGCGGTCGGTCAGGAGCGCACGATAGCGCACGCGCGGCGCGGGTTCATCCGCATCCGGGCCCGTTGCCACGTTCGTTGCGTGTGCATCGAGTTGCCCTTCGCGCCCGACGATCAGCCACAAGACAGCCCATGCCAAACCCAGCGCCGCCAGCACGATGAAGTTGGTGCGCCAGCCCCACCGCGCGTCGATCCAGGGCACGGCAATGCCCGCGACGACCATGCCGAACACGCCGCCCTGCTGGAACACCGAGACAGGCAGATTGCGCTTTGCATCGGGAAACCACTTGTAGCAAGCATGAATCGCGATGGGCTGCGCCGGCCCTTCGCCCGCGCCCAGCAGCACGCGGCAGGCGATCAAGGTGGCAAGCGACGCGCTGTACGCAATCGGAAGCTGCACAACGGCCCACAACACGGCCATCGCGAGCAGCAGCCAGCGCGTGGGCCAGCGGTTCGAGAGGAAACCGCCCACCACGCCTGTCACCGCGAACAGGAAGAAGAAGCTGCCCGCGAGCAGTCCGTATTGCGCCGGCGAAAGGCCAAGCTCTTTCATGAGCGGCGCCGCGACGAGACCGAGCACGACCTTGTCGATGAAATTGATCGCAACGAGCAGGAACAGCATGAGCGTCATGAACCAGGCGCGCGCGGGTTGATAGGTGGGTTGCATGCTTGTGTTTTCTGGAAGTGAGACGGCGCGGCTTAGCGGCCTGAGCCGAAGTACCAGCGCAAGACCGCACGCTGAACCGCACGGCCATAGGGCGGATGAAACAACTCGACCAGAAACCATCGATGCTCGGCGAACACGGCCTTGGCATGCGAAAGCTCGCGAAAGCCCTCTTCGCCGTGGTAATTGCCCATGCCCGACATGCCGGTGCCGCCGAAAGGCAGCGAGTGGTTCATCGCGTGCCATCCCCAGTCGTTGAGCGTGACACCGCCGGAGTGCGTTTCCTGCATCACGCGGGCGCGCTCGCGCGCATCGGAGCCGAACCAGTAAAGCGCGAGCGGACGCTCGCCCCGGCGCACGTAGTCGAGCGCATCGCCGAAGGTTTCATACGCGATCACCGGCAGCAGCGGGCCAAAGATCTCCTCGCGTGCAATGCGCATCTGCGGACGCACGCCGGTGACGATGTGCAGCGGAATCTGGCGTCCGGTCGTCGCGCACGACCCGCATACGGTGACCTTCGCGCCAAGCGCGCGTGCGTCCTCCAGCAGTTCGAGCATGCGGCTGTGTGCACGCGCATCGATCATCGACGTATAGTTCGCGCCGTCGCCCACCCATCCTTCGAAGGCCTGCGCGGCCGCTGCCACAAACGCTTCGACCGATTCGCGGGGAACCAGCGCATAGTCGGGCGCAACGCAGATCTGGCCCGCGTTCACCGTCTTGCCGTGAACGATGCGGCGCGCCGCACGCGCGAGATCGGCCGAGCGCGAGACGAGCGCCGGAGACTTGCCGCCCAGTTCCAGCGTAACGGGCGTCAAGTTGTCGGCGGCGGCACGCATCACCTCGCGCCCCACTGCCGGCGAGCCGGTAAACACGAGATGATCGAAAGGCAGTGCGCAAAAGCGCTTTGCGCACTGCGCGTCGCCCTCGATCACCTCGACTTCGTCCGGGCCGAGTGCGTCCGCAAGCAGCGCGCGCAGCGCACGTGAAGAGGCGGGTGCGTATTCCGATGTCTTGATCAGGCAGCGATTGCCCGCGGCGAGCGCGGTGGCGAGCGGCCCGAGCGCGAGATAGAACGGAAAATTCCAGGGCACCACAATGCCGACCACGCCCTTGGGCTGGTACTGGACCGCGGCGCGATTCGTGCTGAACAACAGTTCGGGCGAGCGCCGCGAAGGCCGCATCCAGCGCTTCATATGCCGCAACAGGTGGTCGATATGCAGCAGCGAAGGCAGCAGGTCGACGAGCATCGTCTCGCCCGCGGCGCGCACGCCGAAGTCCGCCGCTGCGGCTGCGGCGCAATCGGCGGCGTGACGGCGCAACGCGTGACGCAGGCGCTGGAGCGTGTCGCGCCGTTGCGCGTAGGCCGGATAAGGCGCGGCGGCGAAGGCCACGCGCAGCGCTGCGAAACGTGCCGCCAAATGGAACGCAACGGGATCGTCCGCGTTGTGCGGCGTGCGCCATGCCTGATCGATCAGCTTCATTGAACGAGTCTCCCGGGATTGTCAGTGGCCTGCGTTCAAACCGGCACGTCACCGATAATCGTCGCGCGCAGCATGCGCCGGCGAGCTGGGAAGTAGTCCTGAATAGCGTAGTGCTGCGTCGAGCGGTTGTCCCAGAACGCAATCGTGTTGGGGCGCCACTTCAAGCGCACCTGATACTCGGGCACAGCCGCCTGGCGATACAGGTATTGCAGCAAATCCATTTCGGCCAGGCGGAAATCGAAGCCAAAGCGCACCTCATTCTTTTCGATGAAATTCGCCAGGTGCGTTGTGAACGCTTCGTTCACGTACAGCACGCGCTCGCCTGTTTCCGGATGCGTACGCACGACGGGGTGCATGACCGGCGGAAATGCGGCGCGGCGCGACTCGCGCTCCTCGGGCGTCATGCGCGTGCCAAATGCGGGCAGCAGATCATGGACCGCGATAAGGCCTTCCAGCGCGTTGCGCGTGGCCTCAGGCAACCGCGCGTACGCTTCGGCCATGTTCACCCAGATCGTGTCGCCACCCACCTTCGGGCACTCGATACAGCGCAGCATCGAGCCCATCGAAGGACGCGCACGCCAACTCACATCCGAGTGATAGACGTTTTCGCGGCCGGGGATCTTGCTGTCGCCGCCCAGCACCACAAGCTCCGGATGATCGGGGTGATGCGGAAAAACCGGATGCACTTCCAGCTCGCCAAAACGCTGCGCCAGTGCCACCTGCTGTGCGGCGCTAATGTCCTGATCGCGGAACACGAGCAGCTTGTGCTTGAGCAGCGCGGCGCGCAATACGGCGTACTGGTCGTCGTCGAGCGGCTGCGTGAGGTCGATGTTGCCGACCTCCGCGCCAATCACAGGCGACATCGGCTCGATGCTGAACGACGTCTTGAGGGCGCCCGCACTGACAATCGCGGGACTTTCGGGGGTGGCGTGCATGACTCTCTCCATGGTGATTCGAACCCGGTGCACAAAAGATACTCACGGGTATCGTTTTGAAAGATACTATTGGGTATCATTTGACGGGTCAACCGAGGGTTTTCCCATGTCACACCACGATGAAAAGCCGTTGTCCGAGTCTCTGGAAAGCGGGGACGGGTTCGTCGCGCCGCGCTACCGCAGCGGCCAGCGCTCCGCCGACGCCCTGCTGGAAGCGGGCCGGGTCCTGCTTGCGGAGATCAGTTACGAGGCGCTGAGCATCAACGAACTGTGCAGTCAGGCGAACCTCACGAAGGGCGCGTTCTATCGACGCTTCGAAAGCAAAGACGCCTTCTTTCACGCGCTCCAGCGTCTCGCGCTCGACGACGCGGCGCGCGTGCAGCGCGCGCTCACAGTCGAGTTGGATCGGAGTGGCGCCAGCACGACGACTGCCGCCGAGTATCTGCGTCTCGTGGTCGATAGCGTGCGCGTGTGGCACTTGAGGCATCGCGGCATGATTCGGGCTTCGCTGCAGCGGCGCGACCATACGGCCGACGGCTGGCAACCCATCAAGCAGTTCGCGCGCGGTTTCGTCGACGAGATCGCGGCGCACCTCATCCGCATGCCGGAACTGCGGCGCAACAAGGAAGCGGTGGCGCGGCTGAAAATCGGCTTCCAGAGTGTTATCGCCACGATGATCAATGCGGCGCTGAACGACCCCGGCCCGCTGCGGCTGGAAGATACGGCCATGACCGACGCACTGAGCCGCATGCTCACGCTCTACGTGGTGACGCCCGAAACCGATACCGCGGCCTGAGCCGTTCCGCAGGCGGGCTTAAGAGGAGGTTCTTTGGGCTGAGCTTCCGGCGCGGCCAAGCCTCGCCACCCGCGGCTGCGGGTGAGGCGCACGCCCTCGCGCCACATCGAGCGACTCGCCGGCATAGGGCAGCCACACCGTGAAGGCCGTTCCGCCCCCTTCGCGCGACGCCACTTCGACGCTCCCATGATGGGCCTCTACGATCGAGCGGACGATAGACAGACCCAGCCCCATGCCGTGCGGCTTGGTCGTATAGAACGGCTCGAACAGGCGCTGCGCCGAAACGGCCCCGCAGCCGCTGCCGCGGTCGGCCACGGTGAATTCAACGCCGTCGGCAAGCCGTTGCGTGCTTATCGTGAGGATACGGGTGGCCTGGCCGGTATCCTGCATGGCGTCCATGGCGTTGATCGCGAGATTGAGTACGACTTGCTGGACCTGGACCGGGTCGCCCATGATCTCCGCATTGCCTGCGGCGTAATTCTCTTCCACGCTAATGTTGCGTCGTTTCGCTTCCGGCGCGATCAGCTTCAATGCGCATTGCAATGTGGCGTCGAGCGGCAGCGGACTGAACGCTACGCTCTGCTTCTGCAGCAAGCTGCGCAAACGCTGCACCACGTCATTGGCCCTCAATGCATCGCGCTTCACATCGGAGAGGATTTCCCTCAACTCGTCGGCATCGAGATGCGAGGACTTCATGAGCAGTTCCGCGGCATCCGCATTGCTCAGGATCGCGCCCAGCGGCTGCCCCACCTCATGCGCAATCGAGGCGCTCAGCTCGCCCACCGTCGCGAATCGCGCCGCCCGCGCGAGTTCGCCGCGCCGCGCAGTGACTTCGGCTTCCGCAAGCCGGCGGCTGCGGCGCTGCGCCAGCAACGCGACGATGGTGAGCGTCTGGGCCAGCAGCACCGCCAGCGCGATCAGCACCACCCCGCGGTATTCGCGGAAAATAGACTTGGGAAAGTCGATCAACCGGCACTCCGCTGGCAGCGCCGAGGCAGAAAGACCATAGCGTTCCAGTTGCGTGACGTTTGCCGTGCACCACGCGGGCAGCGCGGGGAACGCCGGCCCGTCGACGCGGCCTGGGCTGCGCAGGATCGACAACGCGGCTTGCGCGGTCAAGCGAGCGTTTTCTTCGAAGTCGTACATGGCGCCCGCCGTCACCCCACCGTCGAGATAGGTCGAATACCACGCGTAGATGGGCGCACGCGAAGCCGCGACCAGATTGGGCACGATTTGATACGGCAAATATCGGTGACCCTCGCTGTCCCGATACATGGTCGTATAGACCACGGCCGTTTGCCTGTCGAGGCGCGCGAGCCGCTGCTCGATCTCGCGCAACGGCAGCCCCCGCCATGTTTCGACGTTGCTCCAATGAGCGCCGTGCAACGTTGCCACTTGTGCGACGCGATCGATGAATGAGTAATCGGTGTCAGTTGCTCCCCCGATCACCACGAGTCGATGCGCGTCGGGTTGGAGGTCCTCCGCGATCGCCAGCGTTTTCGTGATGTCGATCCGAAACGGCACGCGATTGAAGCCTGCGGGCAGCGTGTGCTGCGCAAACCACTCTTCAGGCACGCTCGTCAGCAGTACGGGGGCGCCGGGCCATAGCTGCGCGTGATTCTTCAATGCGAAATCGGCGGCATGGTTGCCTATTCCCACCACGAGATCGATGCGCTGATCCGCATACTTCTTCTTCATTAGCGCCAGAAATTCGGGCGCGAGGTCGTCGGAGCCGAAGCGAAAGCCGTCGAGTGCGTCGAGATACACTTCCGCACCGTTTGCAGCGGACGTCTCCAGTATGCTTCTGAGCGCCTTGATCTGCACCAGGACAGCCGGCTGTATCGGGTCTGCGCCCGCGAGGATCTCCACGCGCGCGGGTTCCGCGGCGAGCGCGGCCGCCGCGCCAATGAGCAGCCACACGAGCGTAATTGTCCCTGTCACTTCGGCAAGCCCGCGCACCCGCGCCAAAGCACTCGAAAGCGCGGCGAGCACGCCAGCCCGCCGATGTCCGCAAACATGCATCGACAGGCTTCCATGAACGGTGCGTGGCAAAGCGCCTTTCTCCATTTCAGGCACGGCGTGAGATTATTCGCTGAAACATGGTCGTTCTTCGTCTTTAAATCCGGATATTCGCGAATGCCGACTAGTGCAATGCGTCAATTAGCAAGCCGGTAATTCATTCGTTTCACGCCATCCCTTAAAAAGGAAGATCTTCCACTCCGCCGATTGCCCCATTTGACCTTGAAAGCTGGATTTGGAGGCTTCAGGTTTGCAGCAAGCGACTGACGCAGCTCATCCACCCCTTCATGCAATGCGTTATAGCAATTTCCCCACTTTCCCGGCTCCTGACTGTACAGAAAGGTTGGCAACCGACGTTATCAGACACCTCATGTTTAGTATGGCGAATATTCAAAATGAATCGGAACAAGTGAAATGAGAGCCCGTATTGGCCTGCCCTTGCGGGCAATCCCGTTGCCCCTTCTACCGATAGCGAAACCGTGTGGCCGCTCCGATACTGAACGCCGGTACGTCAACGCTCCGGCTGACCATGGCCCATCCCGCACCTGAAGCGACCAGTGACATCCGTGACACCGCCTCGCCAACTGGATCGCCAGATATGGTCCACATTGCGGGCGGCACATTCCTGATGGGCTCGAATCAGCACTACCCGGAAGAAGCGCCGGCGCACAAAGTGCGCGTTCGCAGTTTCTGGATAGATCGTCATACGGTCACGAATGCCCAGTTCAGGCAATTCGTCGACGCGACCGGCTACATCACCTCAGCCGAGCGGCCGGCGAACCCCGACGATTATCCTGGCGCATTGCCCGAGATGCTGGAGCCCTCTTCGGTGACGTTCGCCAAACCCCCGCGCCGCGTTGATCTGCGCAATCACTACAACTGGTGGGCCTACACGCGGGGCGCGGACTGGCGGCATCCACGCGGCCCGGCCAGTTCGCTGGAAGGGCTCGAGGATCATCCCGTCGTGCACGTCTCCTATGAGGACGCCGCCGCTTACGCGCACTGGGCGGGCAAGGACCTGCCCACCGAAGCCGAATGGGAATTCGCCGCGCGCGGCGGCCTGGAGGGCGCCGAGTTCGTGTGGGGCGATGAGTTCACACCCGAAGGCCGGCAAATGGCCAATACGTGGCAAGGCGAGTTTCCGTGGCAGAACCTGCTCGAAGACGGCTACGAATGGACTGCGCCGGTTGGCTCGTTTGCGCCCAACGGCTACGGCCTCTACGACATGGCCGGCAACGTGTGGGAGTGGACGAGCGACTGGTACCAGGATCACGGCAAGATCGTTAAGGCGTGCTGCACACTGGACAATCCGCGCGGCGGAACCATCGAATCCAGCGTCGACCCGCGCACGCCGCAACTCACGATACCGCGCAAGGTCATGAAGGGTGGCTCGTACCTGTGCGCACCGAATTACTGCAGGCGTTATCGGCCCGCCTCGAGAATGGCTCAGCCTGTCGATACCTCCACGTGCCATGTGGGCTTTCGTTGCGTGGTCCGCGATAACGCTTCCGGTTGAATCCCACACCGCTACCGTCGACGGTAGCTCTACGACAAGGAGTGTTCCATGGCGGGCAAGAAGAAACCCAACTTCCTGATCCTCTGGGGCGACGACATCGGCCAGTCCAATCTCAGCATCTTCACGAAGGGGCTGATGGGCTACCGCACACCCAACATCGACAGCATCGGCGAGGCCGGCGCAGTGTTCACCGACTACTACGGCGAACAGAGCTGCACCGCAGGCCGCGCGTCGTTCATCACGGGACAGTGCGGCTTGCGCACGGGACTGACCAAGGTCGGCCTGCCCGGTGCGCCGCTCGGTATGCGCGCCGAGGATCCGAATATTCCGGAACTGCTGAAGGACCTTGGCTATAGCACCGGACAATTCGGCAAGAACCATTTCGGCGACCGCGACGAGCATCTCCCCACGATGCACGGCTTCGACGAGTTCTTCGGCAACCTCTATCACCTCAACGCCGAAGAAGAGCCGGAACTACCCGACTACCCCGATGCCAACGAGTTTCCCGACTTTCGCAAGAAGTACGGCCCGCGCGGCGTGCTGCACTGCTGGTCCGACGGCAAGGGCGGCCAGAAGATCGACAATACCGGCCCGCTCACCAGAGAGCGGATGAAAACGGTCGATACCGAATTTCTCGCGGCCGCGAAGGAGTTCATCCAGAAAGCGCATAAAGAAGACAAGCCGTTCTTCCTCTGGTTCAACACTTCACACATGCACTTCCGCACGCATATCGAGGACCGCATCCGTGGCCAGGCGGGTCGTTGGCAGTCCGAATATCACGACTGCATGGTCGAGCACGACAAGCATATCGGCGAGATGCTCGCGTTGCTCGACGAACTGGGCATTGCGGACGACACCATGGTCATGTACAGCACCGACAACGGTCCGCACATGAACTCCTGGCCCGACGCCGGCATGACGCCGTTTCGCAACGAGAAGAACTCCAACTGGGAAGGTGCATACCGCGTGCCCTGCCTCGTGCGCTGGCCGGGGGTAATCGAGCCGGGCACGGTGTGCAACGAGATCGTGAGCCACCTCGACTGGCTGCCCACCATCGTCGATGCAGCGGGCAACCCGGATATCAAGGAGGAACTCAAGAAGGGCTTCAAGGCCAACGGCAAGGACTTCAAGGTCCATCTCGACGGTTTCAGCCTGATACCCTACTTCACCGGCAAGGCGAAGAAGCCGGAGCGAAAAGGCTTTTTCTATTTCACCGACGACGGCGACCTCGCGTGCCTGCGCTTCGACAACTGGAAAGTGGTCTTCATGGAGCAGCGCACGACCGGCACACTGAGGATATGGGCCGAACCGCTCGTCACTTTGCGGGTGCCGAAGATATTCAACCTGCGAACAGACCCCTACGAACGGGCCGATATCACATCCAACACCTACTACGACTGGCTGCTTGATCACGTCTTCATTCTCGTGCCGGCACAAGCCGGCGTCGCCGAATTCCTGCAGACCTTCAAGGAATTCCCGCCACGCCAGAAAGCGGCGAGCTTCGGCGTGGACCAGGTGGTCGAGAAGATGATGGACGCCGCAGGCGGCGGTCACCGCTAGTCGCCGCTAGCCACCGCCAGTCAGCCCACGCGGCGCGTGTTTTCGCGCCAGTGCATTAGTGCAGCCCTCGGGTGGCGTTCGTCCGCACGCCGCCGAGGGCACGCCGTGCCAGGATATCCATGGACGCCAAGGCCCTGACTCTCCTCGCGCTCCAGTGCGCCATTGCAGGAACGGTCTTCACGTATGGCTTGCAGGCCACGCGCGACGACCTGCTCTACATCGCACGCCGGCCCGGCCTGCTCGTGCGCTCGCTCATCGCCATGCTGGTCATCATGCCGCTCATCGTGGTCGCGTGCGTGTATTACCTCCAGTTGCCGCAGCCGACCGCCGTCGTGCTGATCGCGCTCGCCATCTCGCCGGTGCCGCCGCTATTGCCCAGAAAACACAAGAAAGCAGGCGGCATCGCGCCCTACGGCCTGGGTTTGCTCGTGGTGCTTGCGCTGGTTTCCATCGTCACGGTTCCGCTCTCGGTGGCACTCCTGAACTGGCTCTTTGCCGAGGCGATAGCGGTCGGCCCCGTCGCGATCATGAAAATCGTGCTGACCATGATCATCGCCCCGCTCGTGGCGGGCGTGCTGGTCTCGAAGCTCGCTTCAGGCGCCGCGCAGCGCCTGCTCGCGCCCGTTCGGCTCGTGGCCACCGTACTGCTGTTTGCGGGCATACTCGCCCTGCTGGCAGGCACCTGGCATGGAATCTGGGCGGCCACCGGCCACTGGACGATATTCGCCATCGTTGCCTTCGTGCTTGCGGGGCTGATCGTCGGGCACTGGCTCGGCGGGCCCGAGCAGCAACACGCATCGGTGCTTGCGCTGTCCACCGCCTCGCGCCATCCCGCCATCGCGCTATCCATCTCCGCTGTCAACTTTCCCGGCGAGCAGTTCGCACCCACGCTGGTGCTCTATCTGATCCTATGCACGATGCTGGCCATTCCGTACGTGAAATGGCAACGTAGCCGCTCAGCGCTTTCATCCGGCACGCCTTAAAGGTCACGCCATGCCTACCTCACATGACCGCGACAGTCCTTTGATACCAGACACGGATTTATCGGCGCCCGTCAAACCCGACGAAGGCACGCTGCAAACGCGCGCGCGCACCTCGCTCGCGATCGAACGCACCTTTCTCGCGGCCGAACGCACGCTCATGGCCTGGCTGCGCACCGCGCTGTCGATGATCAGCTTCGGCTTTACGCTCGCGAAGTTTTTCGAATACGTGGAAAGCCAGAAGGGCGCGCCCATTGTCGGGCATTTCGGTACAACGTGGTCGCCGCGCGCGGTCGGCACGGCGATGGTCGTGATCGGGACGGTGGCCTTGCTGGTCGCGGTCGTGCAGCATAAGCGCCGCGTCAATGCGCTGCGACGAGAGGGCCTGTTGCCGCAATGGAATCTCGCCTACTGGGTTGGGATTGCGGTTGCCGCGCTCGGCGCATTTGCGCTCGGCACGTTGGTGCTGGACTGATCGCCGACGGGGACCGGCAACGCCGGCACCCGCGTCAAACCGCTTTTTCTTGACGACAACCACCTTATCTTTATTCAGGATGCCAAATAATTTTAATTTCAATCAGCGCGTCCTCCCTCTTTGATCAATCAACACCCCCACGTCACGTGCGAATTCAGTCCCTCACGCAATTCGCATAGAACCCATTATTTGGGACACCGGATGATCAGTGTTTACACGAATGGGTTAGGTGGCCGCTCTTTTCATAATATCAACGCACTAAAAGCGGCGGTACGAGACTACTCCACAGGAGGCACCGTGACGGGCATCCGACTGAGCGGCGTAACGAAGCGGTATGGCGAAACCGAGGTGATCACCGGCCTCGACCTCGACATTCAATCCGGTGAGTTCCTTGTCTTCCTTGGCCCCTCGGGCTGCGGAAAATCCACGTTGCTGCGCATGATCGCCGGGCTCGAAACCGTGAGCGACGGCCAGATCAGCATTGGCGAGCGGCGCGTGAACGAACAGCCTCCGGGCAAGCGCGGCGTGGCGATGGTGTTTCAGCACTACGCGCTCTACCCGCACATGACCGTGTACGACAACATGGCGTTCGGTCTGCGCAATACGGGTGTGAGCGCGGGCGAAGTCGACCAGCGCATCAACGAAGCCGCGCGCATGCTCGAACTCAGCCCGCTGCTGCAGCGCCGCCCCGCCCAGCTTTCGGGTGGCCAACGCCAGCGCGTTGCAATCGGGCGCGCCGTCGTCAAGGAACCCGACGCGTTCCTGTTCGACGAACCGCTTTCCAACCTCGACGCCGCGCTGCGCACCCGCACGCGCCTCGAACTGGCGCGCATTCATCAGCGCCTGCACTCGACCATGGTGTTCGTCACGCACGACCAGGTGGAAGCCATGACGCTCGCCACCCGCATCGTGGTGATGAACCGCGGGCGTATCGAGCAGATCGGCGCGCCGCTCGAGATCTACAAACGGCCCGCCACGCGCTTCGTCGCGGGTTTCATCGGCACGCCGGCCATGAACTTCATCAATGTCGAGCGCATGGGCGACAACGGCGGCCGGCTGATCGTCGGGCTGCCGTTCGACGGCGTGCAAGCGCCCACGGCCATTGCCACAGCGAGCCTGCCCGCGGGCAAGCTCACGCTGGGCGTGCGCGCCGAACACGTGCTGCTGGACCCGCAAGGGCCGCTGGTTGGCCGCGCCGAAGTCATCGAGCGTCTCGGTGACCGCTCGCTCGCCCACGTGAGCATGCCCAACGGTCAATTGCTCGTGGCCGAGTTGCCGCGTGCGCGCGAGCTCGATATCGAAACCGGAGACACGATCCGCATGAGTCTCGACGCGGCGCACCTGCATGTGTTCGATGAAACCGGGAAGGCGTGGCATGGCCTCTAACCGCTCGCTCGCCATCCCGCTGCCAAAAACGCGCGACGGCCGGCGGCGCAACCTGCGCGCGCCATGGTCCAACGCGCTGTTCGTGCTGCCGTTCGTGATCGTCTACGTGCTGTTGCTGATCGTGCCGTTATGCCTCGGCTGGTGGCTCAGCCTGCAGCGCGTGGACCTGCTCGCCGGCACGAGCGAGTTCATCGGCATGCGCAACTATCTCGACCTCACGCTCGATCCAATTTTTCGCGGCGCGTTGCGTAACACGTTCTACTTCGTCATCCTAACGGTCCCGATTTTCGTTCTGCTTGGCCTGGCGCTCGCGCTGGTGCTGAACCGCCCCGGCCGCTTCGGCGCAGCGCTGCGCGCGCTGTTTTTCGGGTCCTCGGTGTTATCGGTCACAATTGTCACGCTGGTCTGGAAGCTCGTGATGATGCCCGGCAACGGCCTGCTCGCCGACGTGAGCCACGCGCTCCATTTGCCGGAATTCGTTCCGCTGATGCACGAGGCCACCGCGCTGCCCGCCATCGCCGTCGTCACGGTCTGGTGGATCATGGGCCTGCCGATGATGCTGTTTCTCGCGGCGCTCCAGCAGATTCCGCAGGAGCTTTACGAAGCCGCGGCGCTCGACAGCGCTTCGCGCTGGCGCACGTTCACGAAAATCACACTGCCTTCCATCTGGCGCACTGTCGCGCTCGTGGCAGTGATCGAAGCGGTGCTGCAGTTCCAGTTGTTCGGCCAGGCCCAGCTGCTCACAGACGGCGGCCCGAACAACTCCACGCGCCCGCTCGTGCAATTCATCTACGAAACCGGCTTCCGCCAATGGTCGTTCGGCTATTCCGCAGCAGCGGCGCAAGTGCTTTTCGCGCTGATGCTGATCGGGGTGGTTGCGCAGGCCTGGCTTCTGCGCAAGAAGGAGAAGGCATGAGCACGCTGGCTTTCGAAACGCGCTCGCGCGGCTCGCTAACGGGCCGCATGGGCGACCGACTGATGCTCGGCGCCGTGGTGGTGCTCGCGCTGCTGTGGATCACGCCGCTCGTCTGGGTGCTGTGCCTCTCGTTCAAACCGAACGCGTTTCTCGAGCAGCACACCGACGTGCTCTTCTCGCCGCCCTTCACGCTGCGGAACTACACGAACATCCTCAACACCTCGGCGGTGGGTGGGTGGCTCGTCAACAGCCTCATCGTTTCGATCGGCCAGACGCTGCTCACGCTCGTCATCGCCTCGCTCGCGGGCTACGGCTTCGCGCGCACCGAGTTTCCCGGCAAGCGTTATCTCTACGTGCTCTGCCTTTGCGGACTCGCGGTGCCCGAGCAGGCGCTCGTGATTCCGCTACACCATATCTTCGCCTCGCTCGACTGGCACAACACCTATGGCGCGCTGATTCTGCCGCGTCTCGCCTCTCCGTTCGGCGTGTATCTCATGACGCAGTACTTCAAGGCGGTGCCCATCGAGATCGAAGAGGCCGCGTTGCTCGACAATGCTTCGCGTTTCAAGGTGTTCTGGCGCGTCGTGCTGCCGCTTTCGCTGCCGGCGCAAGCCACGCTCGCCATCTTCACGTTTCTCAGTGCGTGGAACGACTATCTCTGGCCGCTCGTGTCCGCATCGAAGCCCGAGATGTACACGCTGACCATCGGGCTCGCTTCCACGCAAGGCAATTTCGCCCAGTCCGAAGGCATTGGTTACCTCATGGCCCAAGCCGTCTTCGCCGGCTTGCCCATCTTCGTGCTGTATCTGTTCTTCCAGAAGTACATCGTGGCGGCCGTGGCAGGCACTGCGGTTCGGTAGACGACGCCCTCGAGTCACGCTTCGATCTGTTGCGCTTTATTTTCAATTAATTCGTAGTACAAACAACATGATCCACTGGGAGCGCGCAAGCAGCGCGCCAGCAGGATCTTCCACAGGAGAGAGACATGAGAAGATCGTTGGTGCGCGGCGTACTCACGCTCGCAGCGCTCGGCCTCGCGGCGGGTTTGACCGCGCCGGCCCAGGCCAAAACGGAAATCACGCTGTCGCGCTTCTTCGGCGCTTGCGACGCCGAATACGGCAAGGTCAACGACGTGAGCCAGGCCTCGGGCGAGTGCGGCATCATCACGACGCTCGTGAACCAGTTCAACGCGACGAACAAGGAAGACATCGTCGTCAAACCGCAGATCATCGAGTGGGCGCCCTACTATACGCAGCTCGACGCGCGCATTCTGAGCCGCGATGTGCCGACCATCTCGGTCATGCACGAAGCGGTGCTGGGCGACTACGTGAAGCGCAATCTGGTCGAACCGCTCGACGACGGCTTCAAGTCGGTCGGCGTGGACAAGAACGACTTCACGGCCCAGGCGCACCGCGCCGTGACGTTCGGTGACAAGACCTATGCGCTGCCGTTCGACACGCATTCGTGGCTCTGGCACATCAACGTGAACCTGTTCAAGAAGGCGGGGCTCGTCGACGCGAGCGGCAAACCCATCCTGCCGAAGACGCCCGACGAACTGCTCGCGCAGGCGAAGCAGTTCAAGGACAAGACGGGTCTGCCCTATTTTGCCGTGCCGATCGCCAATGAATCGGCCGCGCAAACGCGCACGTTCGACACCTGGGTCTATCAGCAAAACGGCACGCTGTTCCCCAATGGCCCCACGAAGATCGACATGCACACGCCGGCCGCCACCAACGCGCTCACGCTCTACGACAAGCTCATGAAGGCGGGCTCGATCACGCCGGGCCTTGACTACGGCGCAGCCAATCAGGCCTTCGAAAACGGCAAGGCGGGTGTGCTCATGTGCGGCACATGGATGATTGAGGACTTCACGAATCTTGCGAAGAAGCCCGACTCCCCGCTTGCGAACGGCTACGACGTGGTGCCGTTCCCGAACCTGTACCAGAAGAAGGCCGTGTGGGCCGACGGCCACTCGTGGGTCATGCTCAAGGGCGGCGCGAAGGACGAGAAGACCCGCCACGCCGCGCTCGTGTTTCTCAAGTTCCTCTACGACCATGACGGCGACTGGGCGCGTACCGGTCACCTGCCCGCACGGGAGTCGATCATTACGAGCGCCAGCTTCAACGCGCTGCCGCATCGCGCGGAGATCAAGGAGATCTCGGCCACGGGTTACGCGCTGCCGAACACGGTGCCGCGCCAGTTTGCAATCCAGCAGATCGTGGGCGAAGAGACCAGCAACATGCTCTCGACCGGCAAGTCGGTTGCCGACGTGCAGAAGGAAGCCGAACAGCGCACCAACGCCCTGCTCGCTCGATAACGTCACCGTGCGGTGCGCGCCTGCGCGGCGCTCACCGCCTCACTTCACACCGCTACAGCATGGATAGAGGAACACCATGATCGCTTCCCGCCTCATCGTCGATCGCGACTTCGTCATTTCCGAACTCGACCGGCGCCTGTTCGGCGCCTTTGTCGAGCACATGGGCCGCTGCGTCTATACCGGCATTTTCGAGCCCGGCCATCCGGACGCCGACGAGCGCGGCTACCGCAAGGACGTGATGGCACTTACGCGCGAACTCGGCCCGACGATCGTGCGCTATCCCGGCGGCAACTTTCTCTCGGGCTACAACTGGGAAGACGGCGTAGGCCCGCGAGAAAAGCGCCCGCGCCGCCTCGATCTTGCCTGGTACTCCACCGAAACCAACCAGTTTGGCACGAACGAATTTATCGAATGGTGCCGTTCGCTCGACATCGAACCAATGTACGGCGTGAACCTCGGCACGCGCGGCCCCGACGAGGCGCGCCGCTTCGTCGAGTATTGCAATCATCCGGGCGGCACGGCGCTTTCCGACCTGCGCCGCGAGCACGGCCATGAAAAGCCCCACGACATCAAGTTCTGGTGTCTCGGCAATGAAATGGACGGCCCGTGGCAAATCTGCCGCAAGACGGCCGAAGAATACGGGCGCGCCGCACTCGAAACGGCCAAGCTCATGCGCTCGGTCGACCCCACCATTCAGCTCGCCGCGTGCGGTTCCTCCACGCACGAAATGCCCACCTATGGCGCGTGGGAAGACCGCGTGCTCGACCATTGCTTCGAGCAGGTCGATTTCATTTCGCTACATACTTACTTCGAGAACCGTCGCGACTCGACCGCCGAATTCTTCGGCAATATCGAAGTGATGGATCTGTTCATCAAGGAAATCGTCTCGGTGGCCGACAGCGTGGCCGCGCGCAAGCATTCGTCCAAACGCATCATGCTTTCATTCGACGAGTGGAATGTCTGGTACAAGGCGCGCACCATCAACGATCTGCGCAAGCCGGGCTGGCCCGAGGCGCCGCGGCTCATCGAGGAGGTCTACAACCACGAAGACGCGCTGGTCGTGGGCGGCGCGCTCATCACGATGATGAACAACTCGGACCGCGTGAAGACCGCCTGTCTCGCACAGCTCGTCAACGTGATCGGGCCGATCATGACGGAGCCCGGCGGCCGCGCGTGGCGTCAAACCATCTTCCACCCGTTCGCACAGGCCTCGAAATTCGGCCATGGCCGCGTGCTCAAGCCGGTGATCGATTCGCCCACCTACGAAGCGGAAACCTTTCCGGAGATCCCTTATCTTTGCGCAGCGGTCGTGGACGATCGCGCTACGGGCACGACGACCCTCTTCGCGCTCAATCGTCACCTGAGCGAGGAGATGGAATTGAATGTCGAACTGCGTGGACTCGGCCGCGAACGTACGCTCGATCACGCGCTCGAGTTGTATCATGCCAACATGAAAGCGGTGAACACGGTGGAGGCGCCAACTACAGTGGCGCCGGCAGTCAACAACGCCGTGTCGGTCGAGGGGGAACGCGTGCGCGCGAAGCTCAAGCCGGGCTCGTGGAACGTGATTGTGACGACCGCCCGATAACACAGCACGCACACGCTGTGCACGACGTCCATGAAGGGGAAGTGATGTTCGAGCGCGAACCGATCGTTGGCAATATAACAACGCAGATCGCCAAGATTATCGGCATGCGCGTGGTCTCGGGCGAGTTCGCGCCCGGCGACGCGCTGCCGGTCGAAAGCGAACTGTGCAGCGCCTACGGCGTGAGCCGAACCACGCTGCGCGAAGCCATCAAACAGCTGGCGGCCAAACGGCTCATTGCCGTTTCGCCCAAAATCGGCACACGTGTCCTGCCCTTCTCCGACTGGAACCTGCTCGACCGCGACGTGCTCGCGTGGCGCCTCAACGCGCAGTTCGACTCGAAGATCGTCGAAGACATCTTCGAAATGCGCATCTGCTTCGAGCCGCGCGCGAGCTTTCTCGCCGCGCGCCACGGCAAGGAAGACACCTTCCAGATCATCGAGCGCCGGTACCTGGAACTGGCGAGCGCATACGGCCAGTCGGCCCAGCATGGCGCCTCCGACATTCGCGCAGCCGCCGACGCGAATCTCGAGTTTCATCTCGCCATCATCACGGCCTCGCAGAACGGCATGTTCATCACGATCGGCAATGCGATCAAGGCGGCGCTGCGCGTGTCGTCGGAGATGATGCAGCGCCAGGCCGCGAAGCCGAGCGAAGACCTCGAGTTGCATGACGCCGTGCGCCGGCATATCGTGGCGCGCGAAGCCGACGCGGCGGCGGCTGCCATGACGCGCCTGCTCGAACAGTCGCGCGACCGGATTCTGCGCTATACGATCGCGCCGTGACGACGGTGGGCACGCGTTCGTGCGCTGTGCCCGCATTGTGCTGATTGCGCCATCCGCCTGTACGCACGACTTGCGCGCCGCCGCTACCCGTGCGCACCCTGGTCCGCGGCCGCTTGCGGCCACTATGCCGAAATCGTCACGTGTCGAACCCCAATCGACCAAGACGTACCTATTTTCGCTACCTAGACTGGCTTCGCCGATCTCGCCACGCTTCTCGCGCGAGCGCGAAGCTCACAGGCGTGTTCGCAACAACTCAAGATCGCATTCGCCGGCACCGAAGCAGGCAATGTCCGGCATTGCCCACCATGCACCTGAGGGGAAGTGAAAAGTGAATTTGAAGGTAACGCACTCCGCACTTGTAGTCGCCTGGGTATTTTCATCCGCCGCCGCGCACGCCGATGTCGTCAAGATTGGCTTTGCCGCGCCGCTCACTGGCGCGCAGTCGAACTATGGCACCGACATGCAAAAGGGCGTGCAACTGGCCATCAACGATTTCAACGCCACGCATCCCACCATCGGCGGCAAGGCGGTATCGTTCGAACTGGACTCGCAGGACGACCAGGCTGACCCGCACACGGGAACCGTGGTGGCGCAACGCCTGATCGACGATGGCGTGAGCGGCATCATCGGCCACTTCAACTCGGGCACCAGCATCCCTGCATCCGATCTGTACAACCGCGCCGGCCTGCCGCAGATTTCGATGGCGACCTCGCCGGTGTATACGGCGCGCGGCTACAAAACGACGTTTCGCCTGTTGACGAGCGACGCGCAGGCCGGCCGCATTGTCGGCTCCTATGTCGTGAAGTCGCTGCACTACAAGCGCATTGCGATTATCGACGACCGCACCGCCTACGGTCAGGGCATTGCCGACGAGTTCGCGAAGGCAGTCGAGGCAGCCGGCGGCACCGTGGTCAAGCGTGACTACACGAACGACAAGGCGTTGGACTTCTCTGCAATCCTGACCAATCTGAAGGGCATGAATCCGGATGCGGTGTTCTATGGCGGCGGCGACGCGCAGTCGTCGCCGATGATCCGCAAGATGCGCCAACTCGGCATCAAGGCGGCGTTCGTGACCGGTGAAATGTCGCGCTCGCCCACCTTCCTGAAGATCGGCGGCAGCGCGGCCGAAGGGGCGATCGTCTACATGGGCGGTCTGCCGAAGGACAAGATGCCCGGCTTCGCCGGCTACGCTACGCGCTACAAGGCGCGCTTTGGCGAGGACCCCATCACGTACTCTCCATACTCGTACGACGGCACGATGGCGCTTCTCACCGCGATGAAAAACGCGGACTCGACTGATCCCAAGGTCTACGGCCCGTACCTCGACAAGCTGTCGATCAAGGGCGTTTCGGCGGCGACGATTTCGTATGACACGACCGGCGACCTGAAGGATGCGCCTGTGACCATCTACAAGGTCCAGCATGGCGACTTCAAGCCGGTCGATACGATCGCGGGCAGTTGATCTCTTCGCGGGTCCATGAATGACCCGCTGAATCCGCACTGTTTGGTCCTGGCCATCAGTGCGGATTCGTGCATCTCCCGCGCACCCACCGTTCGCACACCCTCGGGTGCCAGATCGCTGTACGCGATTGACCTGCGATGTGTCTTGCGTGCCTGTAGTCGGGCATGCCTGTTGCGCCCTTGCTCATACGTGGCGATACCGCCGCATGTCGAAAGCGAAGGGAGACAGTCATGAGGCAAACCGTATTGGGCGTCTACGACAGCTATGGGAGCGCACGTTCCGCGCAAAAAGCACTAGGCGAAGCAGGCGTTGCGCAGGCCGATATCGCCATTTACTCGATGTCGGTCGAGGCCCCGCTAGAAAAAGGGCCGCGTGTGTATGCGCCTGGCTTGAGTGATCCTGGGCAACACACACCGGTATTCGATCAACTCGAACGCCTGTTCGCGCGGCTCTTCACGCACGGCGCGTATCCACCGGAAACCGAAGACTACCGGGAGTTCGTTCGCCGCGGCGGATCGGTCGTCAGCGCGGACGTTTCCGAAATGCAGGTGAATCTGGCGCGCGAAGTCATGCGCAGCGCGGGCGCCGCGGACATCGAGGAGCGCAGCCAAGCCTGGCACAGCGCTTCCTCACACATCGCGCCCTCCGGAAGCACGACGCGAGCGCCCGGCAATTTGCACGCGACGTCGCCCGAGGCGGCGGCGCAGACACGGCGCGCTGCGTATGCTTCGGCAGTGCCAGCCGTGGTCAGCGGCATGCAGCAGGTCACCACGCGTGCCACAACCGCGCCCGAAGCGACCGCGAACGCAGCCAGAGCACAGCAGACATCGACGAGAGGCCTGGTGGGCGACCCTGTCATGGGCACGCCAATCGACGACGCCTCATACGAGACAGAAGTCCGCAAAGACTACGCCGCCAACTACGCCAACTCCGGCATGTCCTACGAAGAATATTGCGCAGCTTACGAGCACGGCGCAATGCTCGGGCAGGACGAACGGTATAGCGGACACGACTGGCAAGGCATTGAACCGAATGCTCGCGCGGATTGGGAATCGCGCTACCCGGAAAACGGCTGGGAAAGGTTCAAGGCTGCCGTTCGCCACGGCTGGGAGCGCATGAAGGGCGTTTGATGCGTTTGATGCCCTCGTGATCCCTTCTGCTTCCCACTGCTTACCGTCCCAGGCTGCTGAGTTGAGCAGCCTGGGGGCGCTCGCACTCAATTCACCTTCTTTTCCTCTCCCGCCCAAGACAGCGCACGCCAATCCGGCGTGCGCAAATCGCGCCTGAGGATCGTCCTCCGACCCGGCTCAAAGCATCGCGTATTCACGCCCCCCGGCTGCATGTGCGCCATTCAATCTTGCACATACGTATACCCCTGGAAGGACTCGTAAGCGATTGGCCAAACGCCACGCTGATTCTTGCTTCATGCAAGCGCTCTCGAAGCGAAGATTTGCCTCGCCGCTCGCCGATTGCCCCCCGATCGGCGTAAGGCGGGGCGCGCTTCCCCCCTCTCGGCGCGCCCCTTCTTTTTGTTCCATTGCGCCAAGGAGGCCCATCATGACCAGCCCTATCGGTTCGAGCAGTACTGCGCACACGTCCTCGTTGACGTCGTCGGGCGAAAACCGCAGCACCAGGAATTCCACCACGGGAAACACCGGCGGCAACCCGTTTCCGCAACAGGAAACCCTGCATCCGGCTGCTCCGGTCGGTCCGCTCGGCCACAACATCAATACCTCGGCATGACCACTTCGCCGTCACGGGAAACGCCGACGCAGCGCTCGCCCATGTGCCTGACGCCACGGTTGTCAACGCATCTGGTGCGCGCCGCGTCGGCCATTGCCCTCGCCTGCCTCGCCCTGCCGCTTGAAGGCTGTGCCGTGGTGGCCTTTCCATGCCGGGTCGCATCGGCCACGCTGAAGATCGTGCCGTTGGTCGGCCACCCGGCGGCCGTGCCGTTCGACGCTTGCGCGGCGGCGGTCGACTGATCGAGGTCCAGCCGATGAAACGGGCGCCATTGATCGCTTTCATTTTGAGCGCAGCATACCTGGCCGCGCCGCTCTCGCCCGCGCATGCGGACACGCATTTCGAAGGGCGCGTGCAAACGTACGTCGCACCGAAGGTGCCCGCCCCTGCGGCATCGGCGAGCGCGGTGAATGTTGCGAGCGTGGACTCTGCGGCGAGCGCGGCAAAACAGTCGGCAGCGCCCGCAAAAAAGCGGCGCGCAGCGCCCGTTGCATCGGCCACCCGGGCGCGCGTTGCACCGCCGGACGACTCGCCGTTCGCGTTTCGCGGCATTGCACTCGGCACGCCGCTGAGCGCGCTGCGGCAAACGGACATGGTGCGCGCGACGCCACACGAGAGCGAGCTGCTTTGCGAAACCGATATCGCGGGCAGCGACATCGGCATGATAGTCAAGAGCTACACGAGCCTTACCGTGGCTTGCCGATGGGCGCACCACACGGCGCAAGGCTGGACGCCTTCGCGAGCCGTGGTGGACGGCGTGCCCGCGGTCGACCATATCCTGCGCTTTGCGCACGCCACAGCCGGCGACCCGCTGCGTCTGTATGAAATGTCGTTCGTCGTGGATTCGACCACGGCCTTCGATCTGCGCAACCTGCTCGCCACGCGCTACGGTGCACCGCGCGTGCTCGGCGCGCCTTCGCTGCCGCTGCTCGTGTGGGAGAACGCGTCGAGCACGATCACCATCTGCCTGCTGCCCGACAGCCAGCGCGCGACGCTCACGTATCTGCTCAAGCCCGCCACGCTGCGCGGCAAAGGCAGCGAGAAGACGCTCAAGCTCAGCCAGTTCGACGAAGGTTGAATCGGAACGCGCCGAGCAGCCGCCCGGACGAACTCCGCCGATTTCGCTACATCCGATGAATCACTCTCGCACCCACTACTCCGCCATGCCATTCGTTCAATCGGAATCCTCAATTTCAAGCGCATGCCGCACGACTCGCTCGAAAGGCCTGCCGTACGTGTTGGTGTGCGCATCGCTCGCCACTGCGCTCGCTGGCTGCGCGACGCCGGAGTCGATCGTCAATACGCCCATGACGCCGCCGCTCGCGGAACCGCTGCTGAACGTCAACACCAGTGGCGCGATCTACCAGTCGGGCACCGCCATATCGTTGTACGAAACACCGCGTGCGCAGCGAATCGGCGACGTGCTCACGATCCGGCTTTCTGAAACGTATAGCGGCAACGACCTCACGAGCGCCGCCGCCAAGCGCGAGAGCAACATCACGGCCACGGCGGCCGATCAATCGACCGGCGCGGCGGCACGGCTCGCGCACCTGTTCAATATCGGCTCGGCTTCGACTACGTTCAACGGAAGCGGCAATCACTCGCTTTCGAGCGACATGACCGGCACCCTGGCCGTCACGGTCATCAGCAAGACGCCTACGGGCAATCTGGTGGTCTCGGGGGAGAAGATCATTGCGATGAGCGGCGAGCATCAACGCCTGCGGCTTTCCGGGATCGTCAATCCGAATGACGTGGAAGCCGATAATTACGTTGAGTCGGGAAAGATCGCCAACGCGCGGATCGAGCAGGTTGGGCGCGGATTGCTCAACGATGCGACTACCGTTGGCTGGTTGCAGCGTATGTTTCTTAGTGTGCTGACGTTCTGAGGCTTTCTGGTCATTCCCGGCCGCGTTGGCCTTTCCCTGGTTTCAAGGAAAGGCCAACAGTGTCAGACCGGTCACGAAGCCGGGCATAAAACGCTCAGTCTTCCTCATCATCAGGCATTTCGCCCTCAAACTCATTGGCGTACTCACCACCAGCTTCAGCCTCATGCTCGCGAGCATGTTCGCCGAAGCGCTCGGCGAAGCCAACTTCGCCATCGGGCACAAACACGTATCCGTGCCCCCAAACCGTCTGAAGATAGCGCGGCTCGGAAGGATCGGTTTCGATCAGCCGCCGCAAGCGCCAGATCGCCACGTCGAGACTACGATTGCGGTACCGCCCTGCTTCCCCGTACACGATTTCGATAATGCGCTCGCGTGAAAGAATCGTCATCGAGTGATTGACGAACAGCTTGAGAAACGCGAATTCGCTAGACCGCAGCGGCATGCGAACCTCATCGCGATACAACTCCCGCGAACGGAAATCGAGCTCAAAAGGGCCGAAGCGAAACGATTCGCGGCTCTCCGGCGCGCCCGTGAGGTTCGAAATGCTGCGTCGGCGCATGACTGACCGAATGCGCGCCACCAGCTCGCCCGGATCGAACGGTTTGCCAACATAGTCGTCGGCGCCGAATTCGAGGCCCAGCACGCGGTCGATGACTTCATTGCGCGCGGTGAGCATGATGACCGGCAGGTCGTCGCCGCTTTCGCGCAACGCTCGCAGCGCGCTGATGCCATCCACTTCCGGCATCATGATATCGAGCACGACGACCTGCGGCCGCTCGGAGCGCAGCCGCTCCTGCATCGCACGCACGGAAGGCAGCGTCGTGACGGTGAAGCCGCGCATCTGCAGATATTCGGCCGTGACGTCGCGCACGACCGGATCGTCGTCGACGAGAAAGATATTATTTGCCATGCGTAAATCGTAAGGGACGAGAACGAGCCGGTACAGGCCCGCAGCCTTACCAATCCTTTCCCGCGCGGCGCGCGGGCCACCAGATTTACTGGTCGCGTGAAGCGGACTGGAATGAATTGCTCAATTGCGTCTGGTCGACCACCATGCTGTCCACCAGCCCCTTGAGCTTTACCGCCGCACTCGAATAACGGTCGGTACCGAGACCGCGCACTTCGTAACGCCCCGTAACGGCAATGTGGTTGTGCATGAAGATCGTCAGATTGATCGTCGAAAGATAGGCCCGGCTTTCGTCGCTGAACGTCGGTTTGCCAAATTCGATCGATGCGTTATACACGAGACGTCCTTCGCAGCTCACCGGCTCGGTTCCGGCGCCGTACACGTCCGAAGTCACGCCGCGCTGCGAGAGCACGAGTTGCAGCGAAGGCACGAAGTCTCCCGACGTGACCATGGGATTGTTCTCGATACAGATCGAGCTGAGATTGACCGGCCGGCCCGTCACGAATTTAGGCGAGGAGTAATTCGACGCGACCGCGTAACCCGCCTGAATCACGGAGCCAGTCGCATCGGCCGCGGTGATGAGCGTCCATGCGCAGCCGTTGAGCGCGAGCGCCGCGGCACACGCGGCGCCGAGTTTCACCGTGCGTGCGCTCGCACGGCTGACATATGACACGATTTCATGTGGCATGGGAGCGGATACCCGATGCGTTGATGGGCTGCGCGGACCATGACGTGCCCCCGGCAGGACTCAGCACGCATGATCGTTGCTAAGCGACGCGCGCGATGGCCGGGACATCGGTCAATGTTGAATGCCACTTTCCACTTCTTCAAAATCCTCCCGCACGGTAAGGACCCGAACGCCCGCATTGCACGCCTTTTCAATGCACGGGTGCGCGCTACAGGCCGTCATCGCCCATTGGCGATTACCGCGCGCGGCGCTACATGTAATGTTTAGTAAGCGCTTCTGCATTCTCCCCGCTGAGTAAGACATTGCGGATTCATCGCCGCGCTATCTTTCTCACTGCAGTTCCCACTGCGGTTCTCACTGCGGCGCCTCGCGCCTTTGCGACGCCGCACGAGCCACACGCTGCTACCGTCTTTCCCCTATTTCAACATCATCATGGCTGCCATGAATCGAGAACCGAAAATCCGTCGCGCCCCCTTCTTCAAGCGCGGGCTGAACGCTGCTGCGATCGCGCTGTTCGCGTCGCTCGCTGGCTCGCCGTTCGCGCACGCTGCAAGTTTTCACTGCCCGCGCAACGCTTCGGCGTCCGAGCGGCTCGTGTGCAACGATCCGACACTCTCCGCGCTCGACGACAAACTGGCCGCGCTCTATCGCACCGCATTCGACGCGACCACCGATACGACCGCGCTCGAAGCCGACCGCGTGAGCCAGTGGCAATGGCGCCAGCACAACTGCAAGGACAAGGCGTGCGTGACGGACTGGTACGACCGCCGTATCGCCGAACTCGAAGGCGATCTCAAGCATGGCAAGCAGGCGTCCGTCCAACGCGTGAAGGAAGGCGTCGTGGACCAGCACCTCGCCCCCTCGGCGCAGGACGCCGTGCTCGAAATGCACGGCATCCCGCCCGCGCCGAAGGACGAAAACGCAGCAGCCGCCCCCGCTGCGGACAACGCGAAAAGTGTGAAGAAGGCGAGCGCGAAGGTCGCGTCGGCCGACGCGAACGCGCCGCTTCATCTGCAAAAAATGCCGAGCGGCGTGGCCGCCGATGCACGCCAGACGCGGCTCGCGCAAGCGCACGCTCATCGCCTGCCCCCCAAGGATGCCGCACCGGCCGGTGACGTCTCGGCGGCGACCGCGAAAATGGCCGGTGCGAACTCGGCATTCGCGAAGGCGGCCGGCATGGCGTCGATCGACGCGCCGCCCGTGCAGCCCGCGAACCCCGCGGCCAACGACACCGCAGCAAAGCCCGCGGAACAGACAAGCGCACAGCAGAGCGCGGGCGCGCTCAACTGCGCCACCGTTGCATCGACGGAGCATGCGCACGCTACGCAAACGTCCATTGAGCAAGGCACCGTCGCCCTGAAGTAAGAAACCATGTAAGCTGCGGCAAGAAATCTGCGGTCGCGCGCTGTTCTGCCGGTTGTCGATATCAAATAAAATACGGCGATGAGTCCACACGTTCTCATCGTCGACGACGATCCGGTCGTGCGCGATCTCCTCTCCGGCTTTCTTCGAGCCAACGGTTTCGAAGCCTCGGTTCTTCACGACGGCACGCATCTCGGCGCGCGGCTGGAGCGCGAGCGGCCATCGGTCGTCGTACTCGACGTCATGATGCCTCGCACCGACGGCCTGCGCGCCCTCGCCGCGCTGCGCGCGCAAGGCGACGATATTCCGGTGATCTTCGCCTCCGCGCGCAGCGCGGTGGGCGACCGCATTGCCGGCCTTACGCTGGGCGCCGACGACTATGTCGCGAAGCCTTTCGATCCCCAGGAATTGCTGCTGCGTATCCAGACCGTGCTGCGCAGGCGCGGCAACGGGCCCGCAGGCGCACCCGCGGCGCGCGAACGTTACCGCTTCGGCGCTTTCGAACTCGATTTCATGGCGCGCACGCTCGAACGCGACGGCAAGCGCGTGCCGTTGCGCAGCAGTGAGTTCGTGCTCCTGAAGATTTTCACGGAGCATCCCTATCGCGTGCTTTCGCGCGTGCTGATTCACGATCTGCTGCACGCGGACGGCATGGAATTTAACGAGCGCAGTCTCGACGTGCCGGTGTGGCGCTTGCGCCGCGTGATCGAAGACAATCCCGCACAGCCGCGTTACGTGCAGACGCTGCGCGGCAAGGGTTATGTGTTCGTGCCGCAGAGCGGGGTTGGCATCGAAGGCGACACCGAAGCCCCCACTGCGAATTCCACCGCAGACGACAGCGGCCATAGCACGAACGCGTAATTGCATGAACAATCCGTTGAATACGCTGTTCGGGCGCATGGCGCTGATGTCCGCGCTCCTGCTGTTCGCCATTCAGGCATGCTGGTTCATCGTGTTCGCGCCACAGCCGCGCCGTCACGAAGTGGAAGGCTTCGAGCGCGGTCTGCTGCTCATGCTGCATGCGGCGACAAGCGCGGCGCCCGGTATGGCGACGGGCGCGGCAACGAGCGCGCCCCCCAATGAAATGGACCTCGCGCCTGCCCTGCGCGTGCATCTCGTGCCCACCTGGAACATGCCCGCCGACGTGCGGCTCGAAGTCCCGAAGCGCGAGCCGCTCGCCGACTTGCGCAAGCAACTCCTGCGCGATCTGCCGCCCGGCACCGAGATCCTTGCCGACCTGCGCCACCGCGAAGCCCTGTGGGTGCGCTTCGCGGGCCAGCCTACGTGGATCGTCGCGCCTGTCGATCTGCCGCCGGCGCGCAATCTGCTGCCGCTGTTCGGTTCGATGCTCGCCATCTCGCTGCTTCTCGCACTGCTCGCCATGTGGCAAATGCAGCGGCCGCTTTCGCTCGTGGCCCAGGCCGCGCGCGCGTTCGGCACCGGCCATCGTCCCGCGCCGGTCAAACAACACGGGCCGCGCGAATTGCGCGAACTCATCGGCTCGTTCAACGGCATGATGAAGCAGCTCAACGAAGCCGACGACGATCAGGCCGTCATGCTCGCGGGCGTCGCGCACGATCTCAAGTCGCCGCTCACGCGCCTGAAGCTGCGCGCGAGCATGATGGGCTCGGAGCGCGAGCGCGAGCAACTCATACGCGAAGTCGATTCGCTCAACGATATCGTTCAGCAGTTTCTGGAATTTGCACGGCAGCGGCCCGAGTCGGGGCCCGAGGTGGAAGTCGACGCACTGCTGCGCGAGCAGTTCTTCTCCGATGACGGCGATGACGACGAGGCGCTCTTCAGGCTCGATCTGCGCGCAGGCTCGGCGTTCCGGCTGCCGCGCACGTTGCTCGACCGGCTCGTGTCGAATCTCGTCGACAACGCGCTCGAACATGGCGTGCCGCCCGTGGAAATCGCCACGCGCCGCGAAGGCGCGCAGTGGATCGTCGAAGTGCGCGATCATGGCCCGGGCATCCCCCCCGAACGCGTGGCCGCGGCGCTCAAACCGTTCGTACGCCTTGACGAAGCGCGCGGCGGCGAAGGCCATTGCGGGCTCGGCCTTGCCATCGTGACGCGCCTCACGCGCAATCAAGGGGGACGCTGCGAGTTGTCCAATCATCCCGAAGGCGGGCTGCGCGTGCGTATCGCGCTACCGGCCGATGCAAGGGCCGCTGCGTAAGTTCACGACTCGGTGAGCTGCTCGCTCAGCAGCGCTACGCAGCGCGCGCCGCTCAGACCACGAGCCGGCCGCGCAGACGATCCACCGTTTCGGACGCAATGCCGAGCCCCACGGTGAGATAGCGGTTGAGGTCCCCGTAGCTTCCCTGCACCGCGTCGAACGCGGCCTGCAAATAGCTGGCCTGCACGGGCGGCGCCACATTGACCGAATCCGCGCCGGTCGAGCGCCACGCGGCGGTCAGCATGAAATCCTTCACGATGATTTCGAGCGGCACGTTTGCGATCAACAGCAACAGCGCGCACGCCCAACCCACCACGTCCACGCCGGTCCCACCCGTGATCAGCAGCGGCCCCGGTGCATCTGCGATATGTTCGAGCAGCGCGCCGTAAATCGAAGATTGCATGCGGCCGGTCACGAGCGTGCGCCAATGCGATTGCATCGCCGCGTCGAGATCGCCGGCCTGCATGCCCGCAAACGACGGCGGCTCGAGCGTACCCACCACATTGAGCGCAAGGTAAGTGGCCGTGCTCGGCGTCATGTCGGGCGCCGCGTCGATTTCCGCCGGCGTGCGCAGATCGTAGACGTTGGAAAGCGCCATGCGCTCCAGCGTAGCGGCGTCGGCTGCATTCGGTGTGAGCGCGTCGGCGCGGTAAATCAAGGCGCGGCGCACATGCGCGCCGTCGCTCGTCGAATAGCCGGGCGCAGCGCCGCCCAGATCGCGGAAGTTCGCCACCGCACCGATGACGGGCGTCGGCGCATCCTGCGCGCCGTCGCCTCCCGTGTATTCGCCGCCACACGCACTCAGCAACGTGCTGGCGCAACCGCTCAGCGCCAGCAGGCTCACCGTGCCCTTGAGCAGCGCGCGGCGCGGCGGGTTGGCGAGCGTGGCGCGGTCGCTCCGGTTGAAGTTGCCGGTCGCGGCCACAGGCAAACGCTTACGCGCCTGCGCGAACGAAGAGGTGTAGGCGGAGAAAGGCAAAATCATCAGTCGGCAGCTTTTGTAGGGTACCCGCGCTTCGTGCGGGCCGCTGCAACGTCGCGCGTCGCATGCGTTCGGAAAGGGCGCAGTTTACCGGCAGATAAGCCTGAAAGGGTAAAAGCGCAAAACGCCGTAATAATTCTTCCCGATTTTCAGTGCATTGCGCACCGATATTTTCGCCGGTTTTTATTTATATTCTTACCGGACCTTTCCATTTACACACAACAGGTAATGATGGTGGTAAAGGGCGGTTAATTCCCGCTTCAAGCCATGCCTGAATATCGGCTCCACGACGCATTTTCTTTATAGTTCCTTCAACTCCTTTCCAAATATTATTCTTGACGCTCTTTGTCGCGCTTTTATAATCGCCCGTAAATTCAGGCATTCGCCTGGCCATCGTGGCCGTCACCGGCTGCCCCTGGGAGTACCACGTCATGTACAAAGGCAGTGTGACCGAGGAAGCGCGCGAAGTCCTGCGTGCAATCGAGCTGATCCAGCTGGGTGCACGCATGCCTGTGCTCGAAAAAGAGCTGACACTGTCGCGCAATCGTTTGATCAGGCTTTATCGGGAACTCAAGAACGCCTCGCCGCCCAAGGGTATGCTGCCGTTTTCGGCGGACTGGTATTTCACGTGGCTGCCGAACATTCACGCGTCGCTGTTCTACAACATCTATCTGTTCCTTACCGACAGAGCGAAATGCAGCCGGCTCGATGCACTCACGCGTGCGTATCGTCTCTATCTCGAACACTGCGAGAGCGCGGAGACCGAACGCGTGCTGAGCTTCACGCGGGCGTGGACACTGCTGCGCTTCTTCGATGGCGGCCTGCTCACGCTGTCGAGCTGCACCGTCTGCTCCGGCCGGTTCGTGCGCCACGTGCGCGACGCACACAAGCCCACAGCCTGCTGCATTTGCGTACCGCCCGCGCGCGCCGGCATGACGCGCGCAGCACGTGCGAGCCGCAATCCGGAAGCTGACGCCGCGCCCCCCGCCTCCTCCACGCGAGGACGCGCCGCAGCGGCACTGGGCGAACTCTCGGGCACCATGCGCGAAACCATGCGCGACACGCTCGCCGAAGTCACGCGCGCCCTCGATCCAAAGCGTTCCGCGAACCGCCTGCGCCTCGTCCCTTCAGTGCCTGCCTAGCCGACTCACGTCACATCTTCATCGCGCTCTGCATCCGCTTGCAGAGCGCGAATATCGCATGCACAAATCCGGCAGATTGCTTTGTAATCCTGATGGTCGTGCTGATGCTGAAGACGCTCGCATTGCTGCGCCGCCAACTCGATGGCGTGCGAGTGTGCCGCCTGCCAGATCTCCCATGCGATCTGCGCCCCGCTTTGCACGTAATCGTCGTTTTGATCGCGCTCCAGCGCATCGGGCAGCCGCGTGTGAGCTTGCAGATAATGCGTGCGATAAAGCGCCTCGAAAACCTCGCGGCGTGACGGGCGCTTCACGCTCGTCTCTTCACGAACGTTACGGGACTTGTGAGGCGCAAAGACTTCATCCACATGCGGCGTCGAGGCGTACTTCTTTTTGCGGGTAGGGGGTCCCGCGGTCGTCGCGCGAGCATACGCGCAAGACGTTACGGATACCGATATTGTCGCAGGCGGCGCAAAGGAATTGGCCGCGGAATATCGCGAATTTTTCTGCGTTATTCGTGGAGCGTTTCAGCGCCCGGACCTGCGATTATGTAGACATAAGAAAGTCGAAAGGAGTCGACCATGCAAATCGGGGCGGCGACACAGTTCGCCAACAGCAGCGCCAACACGAACACACTCCGTGCGGGCGCGGCTTCAGACCAGGCAGACCAGGACGGCACGCAGTCGAACAACGGTTCGACGAAGGTTGCATCGTCCTCATCGCAGGACGACGCCGTGCGGATTTCGCCGCAGGGCTATGCCGCCGCATCGACGGACGATAGCGCGGACAGCGACCTTGCCGCGAGCGAAGCGACGGATGCAACAGACGCGGCCGATGCGACCGATGCGACCGAATCGGCCGATGCGACGGACGCGGCCGATGTCAGCGATATGGCCGATACCAGCGATACCGGCGACACGGCCGACACGAGCGACGGAGGCTCTACGCCGACCAACGCGCAACCATGAAATCGCTCGTTTACGGCGCGCTAGGGCTCGAGCGTCCCGACGTGCCCGCCGACCCGAACCACACCTATACGATTGGACGCTGGATCGCAGCAGGCATTACGCTGGGCGGCATCATTTCCCTGTTCATCTGAGCGCTCGGCGTGTCAACCCGGCGCGCATAATGTTTCGGATAACAGAGGACACGGGCGGCAAGTCGGCTATCATCACCGCCGGCAAAACAATCAACCCGTCATGTACACGAGGTCCACCCGTGTCTCTCAGCGCTTCAGCCGCTCCGATCGCCGCTATCGCCGCTGCCGCCGTTGCGCTCGTGAAAGGCGGCCCGAAGCAGCCCGCGCCACTCGAGTCGATCAACGCGCCGTTCAAGGACGTCGACTTCTCAGACCTTCCCGCTTTGCGCCGTTTTAGCGCGCGAGACGGTGAGTCACTTGCCTGGCGCGCGTACCGGCCTCCTGCCGGCTCGCCGCAAGGCTGCGTCGTGCTCATCCACGGATCGTCGGCAAGCAGCGCGAGCCTCCACCCGCTCGCGCGCCAGTTCGCCGCCGCAGGCTACGCGGCTTGCGTGCCCGACATCCGCGGCCATGGCGAATCGGGCCGCAAGGGCACGATCGACTACATCGGCCAGCTCGAAGACGATCTCGAGGATCTGCTCGCCGCGCTGCCGGGCGAGCTGCGCGCGCTGCCCAAAACGCTGGTCGGTTTCTCGGCGGGCGGCGGCTTTGCGCTGCGCTTTGCGGGCAGCACGCGTCAACGTCTGTTCGATCGTTACGTGCTGCTCGCGCCCTTCCTGCATCACAAGGCGCGCACCACGCGCAACGAGGTCGGCGGCTGGGTGTCAGTCGGCTTGCCGCGTGTCGCCGTGCTCGCGATGCTGAACGGCCTGCGCATTCGCGCCTTCAATCATCTGCCGACGATCGCCTACGCACTGGCGCCCGAGGTACGCGAGCAGCTCACGCCGCAGTATTCGTTCAATCTGATGCAGAATTTCCGCCCGCACGCCAACTACCGCGCGGACATACGCGGCGTGCGGCAACCCCTGCATGTGCTGGCCGGCGCCGAAGACGAGGTTTTTCTCGCCCGCGAGTACGCAGCGGCGTTCGAGGAAGCCGGAGCTCACGTGCCGGTTACGCTCGTGCCACGCACGGGGCACATCGGCTTGACGCTGGATGCCGTTGCAATCGCCACGATCGTCGGCTGCGTGAAGCAATAAGGCAGGCGCGGCGTGCTGGCGCAATGCCTGTCCGTATCCGCCAGACTGGCGGAATCCGCCGATTGATCTTCGCGTCGAACTGGCCCATATTCAAATCGGTGCGCAAATCAGGCACCGATTTTGCGGCGATTTTGCGGCCATTCGTCAATCGAAGCGAAAGCGCACTGCTCCCATGTTCAATGCCCCTGGTCGCGACGATCCCGGTCCGTCGGAGTGCCCCTACTGTGGGACGAGATTCAATGCACTGCTAGCGCTGTGCCCCCAATGCGGAGCGAATCAACTGGCTGCGGCCGCCCGCATCGCAGCCGCGAGCGAGGGCGCGCTGGATGAACGCGAACGTGCGCATGGGGTCGCCGGGCGTCTGCGCGCGAACCTGGGGGGACTCTCGGGCGGACTTGGCGGCAATCGGGGCTACGACCGGGGCTACGACGGCGAATATTCATCGATCGACGAGGAGCACCTTGCCGAGCGCTCGCGGCTGCCGCGCTATGCATGGGCAGGCTTCGGCGCGCTTGCGATCGCGTTCGCCGGATATGCGTTCCTGCATCGCAGCGAGTGGGAGCCGAAATTCGGCGCACAGGTGGTCGTGGGGTCCGTGAGCGGCCCGAAGGGCACGCCTGGCAGGCCAGGCACATCGGGCTCGCCAGCCGCGCTGATCAGCCGGCCGCCCGCCGTCCTGCCGCGAGCGAACGCAGCTCAGCACAACCTCGTCCAGCAAAATGCGCCTGCGGTCGAGCGCGCGCCCGCCGCGCCACGTTATGCGAGTGCGCACCCCGGAGTCGCGAAAGATCTGGCCAGCGCACACGCGAGTCTCGACAGAAACAACCTCTGGCCCGCGCGCAGGGCGCTCACGAGTGCGCTCGCCGTCGAACCCGGCAACCGCGACGCACAGCAGATGCAAGCCGATCTCGTCGCGCGCGAGCACCAGCGCGACGCGTTGCTCGGTGAGGCACGGCAATGCGCGCACGAGCGCCAATGGGCTTGTGTGCGGCAAGACGCGGGACATGCGATGAATGTCGACGCATCGAGCCGCGAGGCGAAACGCCTGCTCGCGCTTGCCAGCGCCGAGCGCCGACCGGACGGCGGCAAGCGCAGCGGTTGGACCTTGCCATGGGAAAGCCCGTATGCGCAGGCGGCCGACACCCGTTCGCGCCAGGATTCCCTTTTCTGGCATCACTGATTCTTTGCGCCGAACCTCCCCCCGATCGATTTTGTTCAGGCATCCTACCTAGACGTGCCCGCTAAAAGCGGTCACGCACGGGCCGCCACAGGCCGCCACGGGTCTGTCCCTGCGTCTCGCCCCCCCGCGAGCGCAAACGTCACCACGGCGCGCAAACCGCTATGGCCACCTCGACGGTTGTGCAGCGATATCGTGCCGCCGTGCCGCTGCACGATGGCCCGCACGATCGCAAGCCCAAGCCCGCTTCCCTCGACGCCGTGATTGCAGCGGAAAAAGCGGTCGAATACGCGCGTGAGCAAGGCATCGGGAATGCCGGGCCCCGTATCGGTCACCTCGATGTGCGCGCGCCCATGTATGGTGAAGACGCTCAAATCGACGGAACCCCCTTCAGGCGTATAGCGCAGTGCATTGTCTACAAGATTCTTCACGAGCGCGCGCAGATCGGACTCCGGAATCCGCACCTTCGCCGCCGACAATTTCCCGGCGCCGATATCGATGCCTTTGGCCCGCGCGATTGGCAACAGGTCGGCGACGACCGAGGTCACCACGTGCGTCACCTCGGGCTCGTCCGTTGCGGTCTCGACGACCTGTGAGTCCGCGCGCGCAAGTTGCAGCAACTGCGCGACAAGCTGGCTCGTGCGATCGATGGTCTGGCGCAGCGCCCGAAACCGCTCCTCGCTGGGAGGCGCAATATCGCCTTCGAGGTTGTCGGCCTGGAGCTTGAGCGCCGTGAGCGGCGTACGCAACTCATGCGCGGCGTCGGCGATAAAGTCGCGCTCGAGCTTCATCGAAGCGTCGAGACGCCGGATCATGCGGTTGATCGAACACACGAACGGTATCAGTTCGACGGGCAGGCCTCGGGCCGACAACGGCACGAGATGCGCAGAGTCGATCGCGCGCGCCTGCTGGCCGAGCCGCTTGAGCACCCTGAACGACCGGCGCACGCACACATAAACGGCGAGCCATACGGCCGGAATCAGGATGAACACCGGCAGCAACCCTCTAAAGGCGCTCGCTTCGGCCATGCGCTGGCGCACCGATATGCGTTGCGCGACCTGGACCACGTCATTGTCGGGCGCGACCAGGGTATAGACTCGCCACGCCTCGCGATTGACAATCTGATCGGAAAAGCCGGGCGCGGCGTCGCGATCGAAAATGACCGCGCTGTCCGTCGTTCGGGCCGGCCGCTCGAGGCTGGGCTCCCAGACCAGCACCACGATGTCGTCCGCGTTCAGCGAGCCTGCTGAATGGCGCGGAATGGCGTCCTCGAACATGTCGCGCACACGCTGCGCGACATTCGACAAGCGGCTGTCGAGCACGGCGTTCACGCCAACGCGCGCGAGATCGTATGAGCTGATTGCCTGCGTGATGGTGAAGATCGAAAGCACGATCCCAAGCGAAAGCACGAGTTGCGTGCCAAGCGATCTGGCTTTGGATTTCATTCTGGATTCCTCTACGACTCGATCCATTGGCTGCATCAACGGCAAAAGCCATGGTTTTCCGGTCATGCATCGTGAAGATCGACGGTCCAGCCGAAGCCGCGCAGGTTGCGAATGACCCCGTACCCGAACTTCTTTCTGATCGAATAAATGAGCACCGCCACGGCGTTGCTTTCGACTTCCTCTCCCCAGCCGTAGAGGCGATCTTCGAGCTGCGCGCGCGACAGGATCGCACCGGGCCGTTCGAGCAGCGCCACCATCAGCGCGAACTCCCTCGCGGGCAGCATTTCGCGGCGGCCGCGAAACGTCAGCTCGCGCCGGTCGAGATCGAGCCCCAGCGTTGCGTTGCCGAGCACGGGAACGCTCGCGCCCGAGCGCCTGCGCAAAACAGCGCGAATGCGGGCCATGAGTTCCGACGTGTCGAACGGCTTGAGCAGATAGTCGTCGGCGCCGAGATCGAGGCTGCGAATGCGCGTGTCGATGTCGTCGCGCGCCGTAATGATCAGCACAGGTGCTGCGCAGCCCTTCGCACGCATGGTGGTGAGCACATCGATGCCGTCGGCGCCCGGCAAACCGAGGTCGAGCAGCACCACTGCATAAGCGTGATCGAACACGGCACGCCTCGCACTCCCGCCGTCGCGCAGCCAGTCCACGCTGTAGCCGGCGTCCTTCAATGCGCGCATGAGGCTTTGGCCGATATGGATGTCGTCTTCGACAATGAGGATACGCATGAGTCGACCTCCACGGGTCGCCGCCGTTAGCCGGCAGTTTGCTGATACGCAGCGCATGGTAGGCGCGCATGCTTAGCGCAAAGTTAGCAACGCGAACGCCGCGCGGCGCGTAGGCGCTCACTCGCCACTAACTTTGCGCGATCACTCTGTTTCTCCACGACAGCCCCATTCAATTACCTCGAGGATCGCCGCGCAGGCGGCGATGCTCCGGGACAACGCGATGAAGCAAGGTGACGCCATGAATCAAGACACGACAACGAGAGCGACAGGGACGTACCGGCCCTATGTCGATTGCCTGCTCGACGAATTCGAATCGCGGGCCGACCGGCCGGTTATCCGCTACGAAGGAACGAACGTGACGGGCCGCGCGCTGCGCAGCGCCATTTACCGCTACGCACGGGCGCTCGAGGCGCTCGGCGTCGACCGAGGCTCGCTCGTCGCGCTCTTCGCGCCCAACCGGCCCGAGGCGATCGCCATCCGTTACGCCGCCAACCTGATCGGCGCGGCAGCGATCTACCTGCCCGCGCTCGCGGATGCCGACCGGCGCGCGGCCCTGCTTGCGCGAATGGCGCCCACGTTGCTGGTGGTCTTCCCGGAGACCGCCCGCCTTTTACCCGACACGCCCGGCGCGACGCCGCTTCGCGTAATGCAGGTCGGCTTCGGCAACGCGGCGACGCGTCTGGACGTGCTCGCCAATGCGCAGCCCGACAGGCCACTGCAGGGACGCAACACGCCAGACGAACTCGCGGTGATCGTTTCCTCGGGCGGCACGACGGGCGTGCCCAAATGCAGCTGCCGTTCGTTCGCAGCCTGGTCGGCGCTCGTGAATGCGCCGCGCGATGAACAACGGCGTCAGCTCGTCAACGGCCCGCTCGCCTACCTGTCACAGGTGCTCGTCGATACCACGCTGGGCGCGGGCGGCACGGTCGTCCTCGAGCGCCGCTACAACCCTGCCGCCACCCTTGCCGCGATCGAAGTCGAACGCATCACCGATCTCCTGCTCGTCGAACCTCAGTTGTTCGAAACGATGGATCATCGCGACGTCCCCTTTCGCGACCTGTCTTCGCTGCGCTCGATCGCGCATGTGGGCGGATCGGCACCGGCCGTGCTTCGCCGCCGCGCGATCGAGCGGTTCGGCCCCGTGCTCACGCATTTTTACGGCGCGAGCGAGGCGGGGATCGTCAGCGCGCTGGCGCCTCATGAATCGGCATCGAAGCCGGCACTGCTCGACTGCGCGGGGCGCGTGCGCGCCGGCGTCGAGGTGCAATTTCGGCGTACTGACGGCACGCTCGCGGCGCCTGGCGAGCCGGGGAAGATCGAGGTGCGCTCCGCGGCGGTTGCGCAAGGCTACTGGAATCAGCCTGAAGAAGCGGCCTTGAAATTCCGCAACGGATGGTGCCTCACGGGCGATATGGGTTTCATCGACAAAGCGGGCTACCTCCACGTACTCGGGCGCGCGCAAGACATCAGGCGAATCGCCGGCCGCACGATCGCTCCCGTCGATATCGAAGATGTCCTCTGCCGCTTGCCCGACGTGCGCTTTGCGACCGCCTTTGCCAGCAGTGACGCATTCAGCGACGACCTGTGGCGTGCCGTCGTCGAGCCATGGGCCGGGCGTCGAGTAGACGTGGCGCGATGCCTGCGCGCGCTCGATGCGGCCTTCGGTGAAACGGTTGCGAGTCAGGTCCGTCTCACGCAAAGCCGCGCCATTGCGCAGACCGAACAGGGGAAGGTGGACCGTATGGCGATCATGCGGGCGGCGCCGTCGCACGCCTCGGAAGCGCTCTGCCACGCCGTCGTTCGGCTCCAGCCTTCTTGCTCCATCACTCTGGGCTAACTTTCGGCCCGTACGATGACAATCATCGACGCACCCGCAAGGATACGTTGCCTACTTTCCTCACCTTTGGAGAACTGCCATGAAAAACCTTATCTCTGCTGCAACGCTCAGTGCCGCCCTTGTTGCCGGTCTCTGCGCTTCCCCGCTCGCGCTTGCGGACACCGCAAAACCCGTCACTGCCGTTTCACCTGCAAAGATGACCTGCTCCGACTTTCTCGCCGTGGACGACGCCTACAAGCCGGCACTCGTCTACTGGGTCTCGGGCGTCGACAAGCTCGGCGTGAGCGAGACCGTGACGACGGTCGTGGATGTCGCGACACCGGTGGCCGCGGTGGTCGGCGAATGCCAGAAGGCGCCGCACGCACCGCTTGCAAACAAGGTGCACGACCTCTACAAGGGCGGCCGCCTCGCGCTGTTCCAGCATAGCTAAGCGTCTGCCGCACACCCGTTTTCGCTGGAGCCGTCATGAAGCTCAACGCTGACCAGAAAAGCGCCCTGATCCAGGCCTCGAAGCTTGGTATCGACTGTATCGACGCGACCATTCTCCAACTGAAGGCCGAATGTCCAGACGCCTTCCATTCACAGAGAACGTTGCGCAAGCGCCAGTTCCATCACCGGCCCGCCTCGGACGCGCCGCATTTCAGCTTCGTTGTAAACCGCAATGCGTAACTGCATAGTCGCGTTCGATCCCGGATTCTTTCCGTCGGCAGCACGATCGGACGCGAGTTTTTCCAACGCGAACGATTTCAAACATTTAGACTAACGAAGTATTACGCGTTCCGATCAAGCCGTAGCCGGCACTCATGCGCGAACGCTATCATTCGCGCGCCTCGCGCCCATCTGCTGAGGGCGTGCCCGCTTGCTCGTCGCGGGCGGCCAGGTCGATGGTCCAACCGAACCCCCGAATATTGCGTATCACGTCATGGCCGAACTTCTTGCGCACGCCGTGAATGAGCACCGCCACAGCATTGCTCTCTACTTCTTCGCCCCAGCCATACAGCCGGTCCTCCAGCTGGGCGCGCGAGAGGATCATGCCAGGGCGCTCGAGCAGCGCCGCCATGAGCGCAAACTCGCGCGCGGACAGTACGTCGCGCTGCCCCCTGTAGCAGAGTTCATGCTTATCCAGATTCAGACTCAACGTTTCGTCGCCGAGCACGGAAACCGCTGAGCCCGCGTGCCGGCGTATCACGGCGCGAATGCGCGCCAGCAGCTCGGAAGTGTTGAAGGGCTTGAGCAGGTAATCGTCGGCACCGATGTCTAGACCGCGAATACGGGTCTCGATGTCGTCGCGAGCCGTCACGATGAGCACCGGCGTCGTGCAACCGCGCCCTCGCGCGGCAGCGAGAACGTCGATCCCATCGGAGCCCGGCAGACCCAGGTCCAGCAACACGATCGAATACGCGTTGCCCACCACCGCCTCCCTCGCCTGCGCGCCGTCCCGGATCCAGTCCACGCTGTAGCCGGCGTCCTTCAATGCACGCATCAAGCTTTGGCCGATATCGACGTCGTCTTCAACGATGAGGATTCGCATGATCAATCATCCGCATGAATGGGCCGCGCCAAGGCGGGCGTTCGCCCGCGCACGCGCGATTGTGATCCGGCGACGCGGGCAAATGCAAGCGCCCGATAGCATCCAACCACGCGCTTCGCGGCGGCGTATCGTCCCCATAATCTGATATCGTTGGCGCACGAGCCGGCATTGCCGGCGCGGCGGCGGGCCGCACTGCGCCGCTGGCCAACGCGGGACGAACCGTCATGCTCATGAAAGCCAGATCTCTCAGCACCCAGCTGATCGTCTCGCTGGGCCTGCTGCTCTCCGTCTTCGGCATCGTGCAAGGCGTGACCTCCTACCGGCTCGCTCTCGTCGGCGTGAACGCTCTGCTCGACGATCGGCTCTCGAACGTCGCGGGGCGCATACGCGACGTGTACGAGGCCGCCATTCCGCGCCGCTCCCCTGGCTCCAGCAACGCCGACGACATCGTCGTCGTCGTTTGGACTGCTGAACACAAGTCCTCGCCCACCCGTACCACCGACAGCGCCGTCGAGTTCGACCGCAATTCGCCCACGGGCTTCTCGGAGCAATACGCCGCCAACGAAGCGTGGCGCGTGTATACGCTCGTCACCTATAACGAGGTGATACAAGTCGGCCAACGCATGTCGGTGCGCGTGCGCATGGCACAAGACAGCGCCGCACGCGCGCTGACGCCTGTTTACGTGCTGATTCCGGCCGTGTGGATCGCGGTGTACCTTTGCGTGCGCCGTGCATTCCGGGTACTCGACCGGCTCGGACGCCGCGCCCAGGCAATCGATTCGACGAGTCTCGAGGCCCTGCCGGACGAAGGCCTGCCCATCGAGTTGCGTCCGTTCGTCAGCTCGATCAACCGCATGATCGAGCGGCTCGACGGATCGATGCGGCTCGAACGCGATTTCATTTCCGATGCCGCACATGAGTTGCGTACCCCGCTCACCGCGCTGAAATTGCAGGCCGACAATCTGCAAGGCGACATTGCTCCGCAAAACCGCGAGCGCTTCCAGGCACTGCGGCGGGGCATCGAACGCACGAGCACACTCGTCGCCCAGCTGTTGCAGCTGGCGCGCGCGGATGCGCAGATGACGTCTGCGCCGAGCGCTTCGATCGACGTGACGGAAGTCGTTGCTTCAGTCGTCTCCGAGCTGCTGCCCATCGCCAACCAGAAGCGGATCGATATCGGCGCGAGCGAATTGACGCCGGCGCGCATCTGCGCAACCGAGTCGGACCTGCGCGCCGTGGTCAAGAACCTGATTGGCAACGCGCTGCGCTATACGCCCGACGGCGGCTCCGTCGATTTGCGCGTGCTCGCCGCGAATGGGCAGGCACGCATCGAAATTGCCGACACGGGCCCCGGCATTCCCGAAGCGGCGCTTCCTCGTGTATTCGACCGGTTCTTTCGCGTGAACCATGGCGTAGAGGGCAGCGGTCTCGGGCTCGCGATCGTACTCGCGATCGTGACACGCTACGGCGGTCGCGTGACCCTCGAGAATCGCCATGACGGCGTGACGGGGCTGCGAGCCATCGTGCAAATTCCGCTTCTCGCCAAGGATGGCGCGCACTGCGCCGAGGCGCCCTGACGCCCTGACGCGTCGAGCTTGCGCAACGGGCCGACCGGCCGGGACGCCTCGCATCGGGTCTTCGGTTTGGCTCCTGCTAACTCACGACTCATTCTGCTTCGCGATGATGCTTCTCATCGACGGCTCGCCGTCCCTGTTCAAGGAGAAACATCATGTTCGCCAAACTCGTCAGCAAGCTCGAAGCGCACTTCGCCGCTGTGGAAGCTCGACAACGCGAGGCTTACCTCGCCTCGTCCACTGATCTTGCAGAGCTCGAGCGCCGCAACCGGTATTTCGATGCGCACCACAATCCGTTCGCGCCTTACTACGTCGATGAGCAAATCGACTGGCGGCATTGACACGCGACGAGTCATAACTCACGTCTAACTTTCGCGCGTCAGCATGCTATCCGTGCACTGACTGGACACTCCGATCATGAAACCCTCACGAACCGCCTGCCTCGTCTTATCCGCCTGCATCGTCGCCCTCGGACTGGGCGGGTGCGCCGTCATTCCTCCAACGGGCCCAACCGTGGTCGCATTGCCGCCAAAGGGCAAGCCGCTGGGCGAATTCCAGCAGGAGGACTATGCATGCAGGAATTACGCCTTCCGTACGGACGGCGCAGCCCAGCCCTCGGCGAGCCACGACGCGCTGGGTAGTACTGCGATCGGCACGGCAGGCGGCGCGGCGGCTGGAGCGCTGTTAGGCGCTGCGGCGGGAAATGCCGGTGTTGGCGCAGCGATTGGCGCCGGCGCGGGTTTGCTGCTTGGGAGCGCCGTAGGCGCCAATAACACCCAGGCGAGTTCCGCGAGTTTGCAGGCCGGTTACGACGCGGCCTACTCGCAATGCATGGCGTCCAAGGGCAACAGCATTTCGCAGCCGGCCGTCTATGCAACTGCGCCCGTGTATGCGCCGCCCCCCATGCTGGCACCGGCGCCGGTTGTCTATGGCTACCCGCGCTCCTTCACCTACTGGGCGTACTGAGGGCCATCACAATGTCCAAGACCATCGTTGTTGCAGTCAGCCAGAATTCGACCGATGCGTTCCTCGCGGCGGCGCTCGACATAGCCAGAAATTGCGATGCGCATATTGTCGCCGTGCATATCGTCGATTTGACGCCCTGCTTCAAGGGGATGGGCGACCACCTGGACTACGGCCTGATCGCGGGCGCAATGGAAGAAGGCGGCCGCGAGACGCTGGCCCGCGCGATGCGGATACTGGAATGCAATCGACACGGTGCGCAAGCGCGCATGGTGACGTCACCGATGTCCGGTTCGACCATCGGCCGCCAGATCGCCGCGGTTTGTGACGCAGCCGGTGCCGAGCGCGTACTTCTGGGAATTCGCAAACCGGGTTGGTGGCGCTTCATGAATGAAGATGTCGCCGCGACCGTGCAGCGCCAAACGAGCACACCCGTACAAATCGTCATCACATCACGCTCCGCGCCCGCTGTTCATCGCTCGCTCCGGCACAGCCATCAACACCCACAATCAGGATGGGTTCGCTGACCGAGGTTGCAGAGGCGGATCGGTTTGGCGACACTACGCCTGCCGTTGCGAAACGCTGCAGGTAACGGCACGCAGTGCACATCCCGCACAAGCCGTCCGGAACGCACAACGAACGCAGCGCCGCAAGCACGGAAAAAGGCCTCATGAAGCTACTAGTCGCGACCTATGGCACCGAAGGCGATGCGCGCCCGTTCGCCGCGCTGTGCCGTGGCTTGATGGACGCCGGGCACGACGCGCACCTGCTCGCCGATGCGGCCACGCTGGGCAGCGCCCACGCACTCGGCGTGCCGGCCACCGCGCTCGCCGGCGACATTCGCGGCATGCTGCGCCCGGACCACGCCATCGCCGGCGTCGTCGAGAAAGGCGGCGGCTTCAACGAGACCGCACGCGCGCTCGCGAAAATCGCCAACGAAAACGCGCAGTCGTGGATGCGCACCCTCGTCGAGGCCGGCGAGGGTTGCGACGCCATTCTGGTTGCGGGCCTGGCCGCGTTCGTGGGGCTTTCCGCGGCGGAACATCTGGGCGCGAAAGGCATCGGCGCAGGCATGATCCCGCTCACGCCCACGGCGGCCTTCCCCTCGGCGTTCTTGCCGCCCAGATGGGTGCCGCGCGTGTTCAACCGCGCGAGCCACGGCCTGGTGAACGGCTTGCTCTGGAAGGCGTTCCGCGACCAGACCAACGCCGCGCGCGCGATGTTCGGCCTGCCGCCGCGCAAGGCGGTCTGGAAGGACCACCCGATGGTTTATGGCATCTCGCCAAGCCTGCTCGCCGCGCCCGCCGACTGGCCCGCCAACGCGCATCTCTGCGGGCAGTGGCTGGCGCCGAGCCCGGCCTGGACGCCGCCGCCCGCGTTGGCGCACTTCCTCGCTGCGGGCGAAGCGCCCGTCTATATCGGCTTTGGCAGCATGACGGGTTTCGACACTGCGCGCTTGCTGGCCGCGCTGATCGAAGCCATGCAGGGCCGGCGCGCACTCTTCTACCCGGGCTGGAGCGGCATCGATCCCAACGCGCTGCCCGAAAGCTTCTTCGTTGTCGGCGACACGCCGCACGACTGCCTGTTCCCGCGCACCGCTGTCGTCATTCATCACGGCGGCTCCGGCACTTCGCACTCCGCAACGCGTGCGGGCGTGCCTTCCATCGTGACGCCGTTCGCGGGCGACCAGTTCTTCTGGGCGCAGCGCCTGCGCGAGGCGGGCGTCGCACCGGTGGCCGTCGATGGGCGCAAGCCCAGCGCCAAAGCGTTCGCGAGCGCGCTCGACTTTGCCGCCAGCGAAACGGTGCGAAGCCGCGCCCGCGCATTAGGCAAAACGATGCGTGCGGAAAACGGCGTGGAGAATGCGGTAGCGACCCTCGAGCGCATCGTTGCCGTCGACGTGCGCGAGGGAGCCTGAAGCTAGCCGGTCAGCGAGGCCGCAATCGCCTTCCTGAACGGCATGAGCCGGGAAGCGGCGCGCAGCATGAAGTCGCGCGCCAGTTTGGCGGGCGCGGTGTTGTTCGTATAGACATCAGTGATGAAGCGGGTCGCGAGATAGAGCGGCCGGGTCGCGCGGCGATGCTGCGTTTCGTAGCGTTGCAAGACCTGTAAGGCACCGATGTCGAAGCCGCTATTTTTCGCCTCGATAATTCGGTTACCTAAGGTTTCCACACCGAGCAGACCGAAATTGAAACCATGCGCGGTCACCGGATGCATGCCGACCGCGGCGTCGCCCACGACCGCGAAGCGTGTCCCGACAAAGCGCTCCGGATAGACGGCCACGAGCGGATAGACATGCCGCGTGCTTGCCAGCTTCATCGCGCCTAGCCTGTGCATGAAACGTTGCTCGACATGCCGCGCGAATTCGTCGGGCTCGAGCGCTGCGATCTCATTGACCTGGCCCACGGGCAGCGTAAGCACGACCGACGACTGATGCGCGTTTGTCGAGCGCTGCGCGTTCATGGGAAGCAACGCGAGCGTTTGCTCGTACCCGAACCATTCCCACGCCGCGTGCTCGTGCGGCGCTTCATGCGTCATGCGGCAAACCAGCATGGCCTTGCCGAAATCGTGCATGTTGGCGGCAATGCCCATCATCTTGCGCGTGGCCGAAAAGCGGCTGTCCGCGGCGACGATCAACTTCGCCGTGAGCGTCTCGCCGCTCTCCAATGTCACGCTCGCCAGATCCTCGCCGGCTTTCACGCCGCTGACCTTTTGCGCCGCGAGCAGCGTCACGTCGCCGTGCTCTGCCGTGCTTTGGCGCAGCGCCTCATAGGCAGCCTTGCGAATCAGGTGATTGGAGACCAGCCAGCCCAGCTCCGTGTGCCCGCTCAGTTCGTGCCCGATCTCGAGCGCCCCCGGCGAGGGACCGTTGAACACCTTGGCGCTGCACAGCGGAGCACGCGCGTGCGCTTCAATGCGATCCCAAAGCCCGAGCTTGCGCATCAAGCGCACCGACTTCTGCGTCAGCGCGATCTCGCGCCCGTCGAACTGCGGCTCGCTGATGTCGGCGAGACACTGCTGCTCGACCATGACGATCTTGAGGCCAGAACCACTGAACGAGCGCGCAAGACATAGCCCCACCGGCCCGGCGCCCACAATAACGATATCTGCTTGCATGAATCGAACGAATTGAAACTGACTCAAACGACCTGATCAATCTTTGCGATGCCGCGTTCGCGCAACCCTTCGACCATGAGCGCGTCCATCGACTTCACATGCCAGGCGAACCATTCGCGCAGTTCTCCCACCAGTTGCCGGCCTGTGTCGAAGCGCCCCTCGTCGGCAACTTGCCTGCGCACTTCGCCGGCCACGTTCAGCACGTGCCGATGCTGGCCCGCATGGCAATGGCGCGGACCGAAGTGCATTTCCTGCATCCACGCTTCTTCCTGCGCGAAATGCTGCTTCGTATGCGCGACCCACGCGTCGAGTGCACCGAGCCATGTTTCGTCGCTCGCGTGCGCGAGCGCGTCGAGCAGCACGACGAACTCGGCATGCATCGTATCGGTCATGGGTTCGCCCAGTTGCAGATCGGGCGTAAGCGTTGGCGAAGGGCGCGACGCGTGTGAGGTCATATAGGAAGGTGGCGGCATCCAGCAGCGCTCTGAAATGCCCTCGTGGGCAAATTTTCACGATACCGGGGCACAGGGGATCGCGCGCTGATTTTTGGCAAATGTCGCACGATCGGTCACTGAGGCGGATGGACGCGGCGTGCCCGCATGGAAGCGGTCAGACGAAGGAGATGTCGTTTCCGGCTCAGCGCGGATTGCGCGGACCGCAAATATCGAAGGATGCGAGGAGAAGTGCCGCAGGCGTAAAAACATGAAGCCGCGCGGCGCGCGGCTCAAACCAGTTCAGCGAGATTGACGAGGGCGCGGTCGCCGTCGGATTGTGCTTCGTTTTCGGCGCGGAACGTCTTTTCGCTATAAGCGATGACCTTGAACCCGCCGCCTGCCGAACGCTCGATGGTGATACCCCAGTGCCAGCCGCCTTCCTGTTCGAATACGTGCAGCCTCGGACTCGATGGTTGGCTCGGCGATTGAAAAATATTCATGTGAAGCCTCCCGTAGTGGGAATATCGTCTCGGACGATTGCCTGGATACGAATCAGTCTAAAAACGTCCGTGCTGCGACGCAATACGGAATTACGTGGACGTGAGAACCCTGATGCGCGGCGCTTTATTCGAGAATTACCCTGGTTATGATTCGACGCTTGGCAACCGCGAATGCCGCCATCCCGAACTCCGAGACAGCAATGACTACCGTAACGAATGCCGCGCCTCCTTATCAGCTCGATCTTTCGCGGCATGCTCGCCGCGCGCTGCTGGAAGGTCCCACGCCGATCCAGTTATTGCCGCGGCTAAGCCAGCAACTTGGGGGCGTGAATGTCTATGTCAAGCGCGACGATCTGGCTGGCCTGGGTGGTGGCGGCAACAAGCTGCGCAAGCTCGAGTTTCTAATGGGCGAAGCACTGGCTGCGGGCGCGGACACCATCGTTACCGTGGGCGCGCGCCAGTCGAACCATGCGCGCCTGACGGCAGCTGCGGCCGCGCAAGCGGGCCTGCAGTGCGAACTCGTGCTCACGCGGGCCGTGCCGCGCGACGACTTCGAGTATCTGGAGAACGGCAACATCCTGCTCGACGACCTGCTCGGCGCACGCGTGCACGATCTGCCCGGCACGGCCAATGCGCTGGAGTTCGCGCAGGCGCGCGCCGACGCGTTGCGCGCCCAGGGCCGCAAGGTCTACGTCTGCCCGCTGGGCGGGTCGAGCCCGGTGGGATGTCTGGGCTATGCAGCGTGCGCCGCCGAAATCATGACGCAGGCGCAGGCGCTGGGATTGAGCTTCGCGCGCATCGTCGTGCCCAACGGCAGCGGCGGCATGCACGCGGGGCTCGCCGCCGGTTTTTCGACGCTCGGCATCGACCCGAGCCTCGTGCTCGCGTATACCGTTCTCGCGAAGGCTGAGCAGGCCTATGCGACAACGCTCGAGAAAGCCGGCAAAACACTTGAACTGATCGATCCGGCGCGGCGCATCGAGGGCGCATCGATCGTGATCGACGGCGCACAGCTCGGCGACGGATACGGCATGCCGACCGACGCCATGCGCGAAGCCGTGCGCCTCGTGGCTTCGAAAGAAGGCCTGCTGCTCGACCCCGTGTACAGCGGCAAGGCGTTCGCGGGTCTCTTGCAAGCCGTGCGCTCGGGACGCTTTGCACGCGGCGAGAACGTGCTCTTCATCATGACGGGCGGCTTGCCGGGCCTGTTCGCTTATCGCAGCGCGTTTTAAGGCGCGCTTGCTGGAATCGTCGAACTGAACGACATGGGAGACGCGACTATGACCGATGACGAACGCGCCATTCGCGAGCTGGTGCAGACCTGGATGGACGCCAGCCGCGCGGGCGACACAGCCAAAGTGCTAAGCCTGATGACCGACGACGTGGTGTTCACGGTGCCCGGCCAGGAGCCATTCGGCAAAGCCGGGTTCGCTGCGGCCTCCGAGGCGCAGCAAGCCATGCGCATAGAGGGCACGGCCGAGATCGTGGAGCTTCAGGTGCTGGGGGACTGGGCTTTTCTGCGCAATCGCATCGACATTTCCATCACGCCGCCGGGTGCAACCGAGCCGATGCGGCGTGCGGGCTACACGCTCACGCTCGTGCGCAAGGATGCGAGCGGGCGCTGGCTGCTCGCGCGCGACGCCAATCTTGTGGCGCCGAAGCCATAAATCCGCTTGAGCGCGCCAGGTCGCCGGTCTTGCGCACACGCACTTGCTTTCATCACTGAAAGAAAATAATCCCGCCCGACAGGCCTCGCGGCGTTGCGCCCCTTTTTTCAATCAGAAAACCTTATCGATTCCTTCAGTTTATTGAGTTTCCCTTAATCGTGCGCTTGCGGCAAAGTGACGCTCATACGCTCGGAGCCCCTCCTTGAACCAACGCATCGATCCCTCCCTACTAGCTGCGCCCGACCTGTCGTACGCCACGTTGCACTCGGGCATTGCCCTGCCGTTCCTCGAGCGGGGCGAAGGCGAGCCGCTGCTGTTCGTCCACGGATCGCTCTGTGATTACCGTTACTGGATGCCGCAGCTCAATGGCCTCTCTGAACATTTCCGCTGCATCGCGCCGAGCCTGAGCCACTACTGGCCCGCCGCCGACGCCTGCATCCAGGGCGACTTCGGCTGGGAAAGCCACGTCACCGAGCTGGCCGATTTCATCACCGCGCTCGGCCTGGAATCGGTGCACCTCGTGGGTCACTCGCGCGGCGGCTGCGTGGCGTGGCATCTCGCGCGCCGCTATCCGCGCCTCGTGCGCACGCTGGTGCTGGCCGACCCGGGCGGCCCGCTCTCGCGCGTGGACAACGACGACGCCGCGCTGCCGCCCGCCACCAACGCGCTGCGCACGCGCGCTGCCGACCTCATCCATTCCGGCGACGTCGAAGCGGGGCTCGAGTTGTTCGTCGACTCCGTGAGCGTGCCGGGCGCCTGGAAGAAGGGCTCGGCGGCGTTTCGCCAGATGGCCATCGCCAACGCCACGACCCTGCCCAAGCAGCTGCAGGACCCGCTGCCGCCGTATGCGCCGCGCGCCGCCGGCGAGATCAAGTGCCGCACGCTGCTCATCGACGGCCAGCGCAGCCCGCTCATGTTCCGCAACAACGTCGAAGCGCTCGACGAGTGGATCGCGTTCGCGCGGCGCGTGACGATCAAGGGCGCCACGCACGGCATGAACGGCACGCACCCCGACCTCTTCAACACTCACGTGCATACCTTCATCACGCAGGGTTGAGATCCGTCTCGCGCGCCGATCGACTCACCCGGCAATCAGTCGCTCGAACAGATCGGCGTCACCCATCTGTCCACCCTTGAGCATGAGTTCCAGGCCGTCAAGGCGGGCCTCATCGGCGTGAAGGCGGCATAGCGCAACGCCCGGCGCGAGCGACGCGCAATACGAAAGCGCCCGCGCCCCGAGCGCACGCACGGCGAAACTCGACGTATCGCCGCCCGCCACACCCACCCGGCGCACCGGCGCACGCCGCAGCACGCCGTCCAGCAATGCGCCGCATGCAAGCGCCAGCGCGTTTCGCCGGCCTTCGGCAGCTTCTTCGACGCGTGTGCGGTCGGTATAGGCCAGGACGTTGCGTCCCTGAGCAAGCGCAGCCCCAATCACATTGATCTGTTCGCGCAAATACGCCTCGCCTTCTCGTTCGCCGATCATGCGTAAGGGCTCGAGGGGCACGCGCAGGTACGAAATCGCCGCTTCGATCTGGGCTTGCGTGCGCGGTGAAAGGCTGCCCGCCAGCACGAAAACGGGTCCTTGCGCGGGCGCCACCCGCTCGCCGTTGCACGGCGCAGCGCCTGGGCGCGCGTCGTCCGCCAGCACCCACGCCTGCGCAACACTGCTGGCCCCGACGGCCAGCAAGGGCCGTTGCGCGGCGCAATCTCGCATCAGCCGCCCTATCGCGCGCAAATGCGCTTCATCTTGCACGTCGAACAGCAACGCATCGGGCCTGGGCCCCAACGCTTCTTCAACACGCGCCATCAGCACACGCTCGCCTGACGCATAGGCGCGCCAGTCGATCGATACGACATCTTCCAGGCCTTGAGCACGCAAATGCCGGCACAGATCCGCTTCGTGCATCGGCGTGACCGGGTGCCGGCTCATGGTGGGATGCCGGTCGATGCGATATACCGGCAGGCGGCCGTCCGCCCCCGTCGCCGCAAACAGCTGACCGAACACGCAGTAACGCTGTAAATCGGGCTGCCCGCCCACCACCATCCGCAACGGGTGCGCGAAATGCGCCCCCAGCGAGCGCACCGCGACGCCAATACTGCCCACTCCCGCCGCGCTGTCGAACGTGGAGCACACCTTGTAGTGCATCACGCGCACGCCTAGCGCGGCAAAGCGCGCGCCCACCGCATCGAGTTCCTGGCGCATGGCCGCCGGCGCCATCGAGCGCGCAGCCCCCGCCACGCCGATCGCATCAAGCGTTCCAGCACGGGCGACACTCGAATCATCAGGTATGCGAAGAAATAGCCTCGTGCGCAGGCCCGCCCGTGCGAGATGCGCGAGCGTGTCCGTCGCGCCGGTAAAATCGTCGCCATAAAACGCGTAGGCAGGCGCGCTCATCGTCTTGCACCGAAGAACTGCAGCGCGCGCTGCAATGCGGGCCGCTCACGTGCGTAACTGTCGACATCGACGCCCGCCTCGATCGCCGCCCAAGCCTCGCGCACGCTCGTCACGCCTGCCGCCGCGCCGTCCGGATGTGCGAGAATGCCGCCGCCGCACATGAACAGCAGGTCGGCGTTCGGCACCGCCTCGCCCGTCGCGCGCGCGGTGCCCGCCCATTGCCCCGACGAAAACGCGGGCATTACCGCGTCTTCGAACGCGCGCGTGAGCGGCGTCGCGCAGTCGCGGGCCGACTCGATCACCTCCGCATCGCACTGCGCGAATTTTCCGCCGAGTCCGTGCACATGCATGTGATCGACGCCCGCGAGCCGCCAAAGCGTTTGATAAGCCTGAAACGACATGCCGAGCGCGGGATCGCGCGACATCATGCCGTAGCCGTTGCGGTGCGCGTGCAGCACGAGCGGCGTGGCCCGGCGCAGCGCCTGGATGGCGGAGAAGCCGCACCAGTTGATGCTCGCCATCACACACGCGCCCCCTTCGTGCTCCACGAGGTCGGCGTGGCGGCGCATGGCGTCGAGTTCGTCGGTGATATTGAAGGCGATCATCACGTTGCGGCCGGTGCGCTCGCGGTAGCGCCTCACTTCATTCATCACGGCGCGTATGCGCGCTTCGATTGGGGCGTGTGCCGGGTTCGCACATACTTCGTCGTCCTTGATGAAATCGACGCCCGCCTCGCACAGGCCGCGCACGAGCGTGGCCGTCTCCATTGCATCCATGCCGACGTTGGGCTTGATGATGGTGCCGATTACCGGTCCGCGCGTCACGCCGGTCAACTCGCGCGTGCCGCGCACGCCGTGGCGCGGCAGTTCGAACCGCGCGCGATAGTTGGCCGGGAGCCTTAGCGAGAGCAGGCGCATGCCGGTCGTTTCGCCGAGATCGTACAAATTGCCCGCTACAGTCGCCGCCAGCGTTGGCAGGTTCGCGCCGATATTCGCAATGGGAAACGAGAGCGTCACGCGCGCGCGCCGGTACGGTCCGTCCACGCCCTCACGCGCGAGCCATGCGCTCGCGAGGCTCGGTTGCCGCACCGCTTCGATCTCGTCGACTCGGACCACCGTCGCGCGGCTGCGCTCGCGCAGCGCATCGGTTTCGTTGTGCACGCGCACGAACGTGCCGCTCGACTGCTCCCCGGCCATCACGTCGGCCACGCGCGCAAGATCGAGTGGTGTTTCGATCAGGTAGTCGGCTTCGAGACGATCTGAGCCGACGGCTTCGATACCGGCGCTCATAGCGCCGCCAGATCGGGGAACGCGCGCACCGGCTCGCTGCCGTCCCAGCCCGCGGACTGCGCGCGGATGAGATCGAAGAGCTTGCCCTTCGGCCCCGCCACCTCGGAAAGCTCGATCACGGTGCCCGGATGCGTTTGCGTGTCGAAGTAGACGAAGCGCCCGTTGCGCCCCACCTCGCCGCTCATCGCCACCTTGAAGCCCAGACCCTGCAGGCGCTCGAGATCGGCGTCGAAGTTCGTGGTCCAGTAGGCGTTGTGCTGCAGGCCCGTGTGGCCCGCCGCGAGAAAATCGCGGTACATGGAGGGCGCGTCATTGCGCGTCTGGATCAGTTCGACCTGCAATGGCCCTGAGTTCGCGAGCGCCACCGAGTTGTGCACCTCGTAGGCCTCGCCGCGATAGCGGTAATTCTCGATCGGCACGCGTTCGTTGTAGAACCAGGGGCCCACGCCGAGCACGCGGCTCCAGTAGTCCATGGCGGCTTCGATGTCGCGCACGACATAACCGGCCTGCCGAATCTCGCCGAAGAAGCGGCTCATAACACTCTCCACACTGCTGCAAGGATTGAAGAACGAGCGTCACCGAGGCGTTGCGCACTTGCATGCACGACACCTTCGACGACTGCCCGCAACGGTTGGGTTAGAGAAAGCCGGTGGAAATCCAGGGAATGGCGGCGATCAGCACGAGACCCACGAATAGCGCGCACATATAGCCCACAATCGGTTTGATGCCGGCATCGGGATTGACCTTGCTGATGGCGCACGCCGAGTAGTAGCCCACGCCGAACGGCGGCGAAAAGAGCCCGAGCCCCATCGAGAGAATCACGACGATGGCGTAGTGGATCTCGTTCACGCCCGCCGTGCGCGCAATCGGAAACAGCAGCGGCCCGAACAGCACGATGGCCGGAATGCCTTCAAGCACGCTGCCGAGCAGTGCGAACACAAGAATCGAAACCGCAAGGAATCCATACGATCCGCCCGGCATCGCCCCCATCAGTTGCGCGAGATCCTGTGAGAAGCCCGATTGCGTGAGCGCCCAGGCCATCGCTGTCGCACAGCCGATGATGAAGAGGATTGCGCCCGAAAGCGTGGCGGCGTCCACCAGCATGCGGCCGAGCCGCCGCCATTCGAAGCGCCGGTAGACCAAGAGGCCGATCACCATCGTGTACGCGATGCCGATGGTCGACACTTCGGTCGCGGTCGCCACGCCTTCGACCACGGCGGCGCGAATCACGAACGGCAGCGCGAGCGCGGGCGCGGCGATCACGAGCATGCGGCCAATCTCGCGGCGCGAGAAACGCTGCGCGCCGCTCAGGTCCTCCTTGCGATAGCGCCACCACACCACGGTGCACAGGATCACGGCGAGCAACGCCGCGGGCAGCATGCCCGCCGTGAAAAGCGCCGAGATCGACAACCCCGTGACCGAGCCGATCGTGATGAGCACGATGCTCGGCGGAATCGTCTCGCTCTGTGCGCCCGTGGTGGCGAGCAGTGCAACGAGATCGCCCTCGTTTGCGCCGCGCTTTTTCATCTCGGGAAAGAGCACCGGGGCGATGGCGGCCATGTCCGCGACCTTCGATCCGGAGATGCCCGACACCAGATACATCGCGCCGATCAGCACGTACGAGAGGCCGCCATGCAAATGCCCGACCAGCCCCGCGAGAAATTCAATCATCGCTCGCGCCATGCCCGTCATTTCGATCAACAGCCCCAGAAACACGAAGAGCGGCACGGCGAGCAGCACGAGATGCGACATGCCTTCGTCCATGCGGCCGACCATCACTTCCATCGGCGTGAACGTCGTGAGGCTCAGGTAGCCAAAGGTCGCGAGCGCGAACGAAAAGCCGATCGGCACGCCGGAAAAGATGCCGATCGCCACCACGCCCACGAAAAAGATGACGAGGTTGAGCTTGCCGAGCGACTGCAGCCAGGGACCGGCCTGCACCGCCAGCACGCCAATCGCGACGGCGAGCGCCAGCATCGCCAGCACGTCGCGCGCTCGGCCCACCTGCGCAAGCCGAAGCAACCCGACGATCAGCATGAGCGCAGTGCCGATGGGCAGCGCGGCAGCGCGCCAGGCGTCGCTGATCTGCAGTGCCGGGGTCAGGATGGGCACCTCACCCGAGGCAAAATCGTATGCCGGTTGCAGCAGCAGCGCGAGAAACGCGATCGAGGCGCAAATCGCGAAGGTATCGACGAACGCGCGAGCACGCGGCGATAAACGTCCGACGAACGCCGTCATGCGCATATGCTCGCCGCGTCGCAGCGCGAGCACCGCGCCCAGCATGGCGAGCCACATGAACAGAATGCCGGTGAGTTCGTCGGACCAGACAAAGGGCGCGTGAAAGGCGTAGCGCGAGATCACGCCGGCAAGCAGCACCACGATCTCCACCGCGAGAAGCGCCGCCGCGCACGCCTCCACGAGCGTGACGAGCGCGCGGTCGAACACGCGCAGCGCGCGACGCCATGCGCTCTTCGAAGCGCGCGCACTGGTGGCGTCCATCGCGTCGGCTTCGGCCGGGTGCAATGCCTGATCGGTCATGATGCTGGGTCCTCGCGCCGTTTCGCGGCTCAATCGTTTCACCACCGCACTCTCAGGCGAGCTTGCCCACGGTCTGCTCGAGCAGGTCCCACGCCTGATTGCCGAAGCGGCCCTGCCACTGCGCGTAGAAGCCCGCCTGGCGCAACGCCGTGCGGAACGTCTCGGGCGCAGGCTGGTTGATCGCGAGCCCCTTGCTCTTGAGGTCGGCCACTGCGGCGCCATTGAGCTTCGCCACATCCTGGCGCTGCCTGATCGCCGCCTGGTTGAAAGCGTCGCTCACCACGCCTTGCAGGTCCTTCGGCAAGCGCTGCCAGGCGCGCGGGTTGAGCACGAACCAGTAGCCGTCCCAGATGTGGTTGGTCAGCGAGCAATACTTCTGGACTTCGTATAGTTTGGCGACCTGCACGATGGGCAGCGGGTTTTCCTGTGCATCGACGATATGCGTCTGCAGCGACGAATACACTTCGCTGAACTGAAGACTCGTAGGCGCGGCGCCGAGTCCCTTGAACATGTCGATGGAAAGCGGGCTCACTGGCACGCGGATCTTGAGCCCCTTCATGCTCTGCGCGCTCGTGATCGGGCCGCTGCTCGTGGTGGTCTGACGAAAGCCGTTGTCCCACATTTTCTCGAACGATTCGAGGCCGGCGCGGCGCATCGCGTCGCGAGCGAACGCGCCAAGCGAGCCGTCCATCGCCTTCCATACCTGGTCGTAGTCGCTGAACGCGAAGCCGACGGCATTGATCGCCACCGCCGGCGCGAGCGTCGAAACCACCAGCGACGACGGCGTGAACATTTCGATGCCGCCGCTGCGCACCTGCGCGAGCATGTCGGTGTCGCCGCCAAGCTGGTTGTTCGGGAAGATGCGGATCTCCATGCGCCCCTTCGACGCGTCCTTCACCTGATTCGCCGCTTCCTGCGCGCGAATATTGAGCGGATGTGTGAGCGGCAGGTTATTGCCGTACTTGAAGACGAATTCGGGCGCCGAAGCGGCGCAGACGATGGCGGGAAAGCCGAGTGCGCCGGCCACCGGCGCCGCGGCGGCGGCACGCAGCAACGTGCGCCTCACCTGGTTGGTCATGACGTGTCTCCAAACACTATTGTCGTGTAGATGATGGCCTTGCAAAGTCCATCAAAAACCATCATTCCATCCGCGCTTCGCTTTGCCCTATCATCGTCGTGTGCAGCGGCGCGATAGCTGCAAGACTATGTGGCGCAGGAAACGCTGTCAAACCGCGCAACTGATGGTTTTTGATTGATTTCCGATCGGAACGACGTCATGTCAGAAACGATTTCGCCGCTCGCGGCACGTGCGCGCATACCCGACGTGGCGCGGGCGGCGGGCGTCTCGACCGCCACGGTCGACCGCGTGCTCAACGGCCGCGAGGGCGTGCGCGCCGCAACCGCGCAGCGCGTGCTGCAGGCCGCCGCGCAACTCGGCTACGTGCTCGCGCAGGACGCGCCCGAAGCGCCGTCCGCCCGGCCGCTGCGCATCGCCTTCCTGCTGCCCGCGGGCACGAACCGCTACCTGCGCATGCTCGGCGACTATATCGAATTCGCTCACGAGCAATGGAGCGCGCTCGGCATGAAGTGCCGCGTGCAGTATGTCGAGAGCTTCAACCCGAACGAGCTTGCGCTGCGATTGCTGCAAGCCGGGCAGCGCTCGGACGGCGTGGTATTCATGGCGCTGGAGCATCCCGTGGTGCGCGACGCCGTGAACACGCTTGCCGACCAGGGCGTGCCCGCCATCACCCTCATTTCCGATCTTTCCAACGCACGCCGCCTGGCCTACGTGGGGATCGACAATCGTTCGGCGGGACGCACGGCGGGTTTGCTGCTCGGCCGCTTCATGGGCCCGCGCCCGAGCGGCAAGATCGCGATGATCGCGGGCAGCCTCAACTATCGCGGCCATGAGGAACGGGAGATCGGTTTTCTGCATCTCGTCGAATCGATGTTTCCCCAGGTGAGCGTGATCGGCCTGCGCGAAGGCCAGGACGACAGCGAGCGCAACTACGAGCAAACGCGGCGGCTGCTCGAACAGCACCCCGATCTCGCGGGCATCTACAACAGCGGCGGCGGCTCGGACGGCGTGGGCCGCGCGATCGTCGAGGCGAAGTCCGAGCAAAAGATCCTGTTCATCGGGCACGGCCTCACGCCCGACACGCGCGCACTGCTGATCGACGGCACCATGGACGCGCTCATCACGCAAACGCCGCAGTCGATGGTGGGCAACTGTCTGAAGATCTTTCGCAATGTCGCCGCCAAACGCGACGCGCTCGACGCGGTGAAGCCGATTCAGTTCAGCATCGTGCTGCGCGAGAACCTGCCTTAGCGTCCGTACGCCATTCCAGCCGCACCGGCATGCGGTTCGGCACCATCGCGAACGCCGTGATTTCCTCGATCGTCGCGGGATCGACGGCGAGCCTCACCTTGAAGTGGTTGGTCAGCATGGAGAGCACGAGCCGCATTTCCATGGCGGCGAGATGCCGCCCCGGACACACACGCGGCCCCGCGCCGAACTGCACCCATGCGCGCGGATCGTGCACGCGGGCATCGGCACCCGCATGGCCGCGCAGCCATCGGTCGGGTTCGAAGCGCCCGGGCTGTGCGTAGTGGCGCGCGTCGAGCATGGGCGGCCGGGTGAGGAAGAACATCTTCGAACCGGCGGGCAGCGCGACGCCGCCCACCTCCACGTTCTCGACGGGCTCGAACGCCATGATCGCGGCCACGGGGCGAAAGCGCAGCGTTTCGCTGCACACGGCTTCGAACAGGTCGAGGTCCTTCACGAGGCCATAGTCCGGACACACATCGTGTGCGCCCAGCACCGCGCGCGCCTCGCCGGCGAGGCGCTGCTGCAGCGGTTCGTCGGCGCCTAGATAGTAGAGCGACCATGCCAGCGCGTTGGCCGTGGTGTCCTCGCCCGCCAGCAAGAGCGTGAGCACGTTGGCGGCAATGATGTCGTCGGTCACGTCGGAGCCTGGCTCCGAATCTGGCTGATCGCGCAGTGCAAGCATCGCTTCGAGCAGATGGCGCGGCGCACGGTCGATTGAGGACGGCTCGTCACGCATGCGCTCGCGCGAGCGCGCCATCATGCCGCGTATCGTGCGATGCACTTCGGCCAGCGCCCGGTCCGTGCGGCGGTCGCGCGGCAAGCGCACGTAGCGCCAGTACGGAAACGGCGCGTTCACGCGATGCATGAGCGTCGGGAAGATCTGCGCGAGATGCTCCTGGATCACGCCGCGCTCCTGTTCGAGCGTGCGCGGGTCCTCGCCGAACGCGAGCGCGCTCGTCACGTCCACCGTGTAGCGCTTGAGGTCGTCGGTCATCTCGACCACGTCGCCTCGTTCGGCCGCGCGCCGCCAACGGTCGTGCAACCGCGCCGTGATGGCTTGCAGCGTGGGATAGAAGGCGCGAATGTGCGGAACGGAAAGCGCCTGCATCACGAGCCGCCGCTGTGGCTGCCACGCCGCGCCCTCGGCCGAGAACACGCCGTTGCAGCCGATTTCGGCAAGCACGGGTTCGAGCGACGCGTAACGCCGGTAGCGGTGTGGACGCTCGCGCATCACGCTCTGGCTCAGCTCCGCGTCGCTCCATACCGTGACGGGCATGCCGCAGATCTGGAAGCGATACGGCGTGCCGAGTTCCTGCGCCCAGTGTTCGAGCACGCGATGGAGCCTCGGCGCATTCAGCTGATGGAGGTTGCCGATGAGCGGCAAGCCGCGCGGGCACGGCAGCTCGCGCACCTGGCGCAGGCGCTGGGCGGAGGATGCGGCGGCGTCCATGTAGCGGCGGTGAGGCGGTGAGACGGCGCTCAGTCGAGCGACATCCCCAGTTCGGCGGCCATGCGTGCCACGAGCGCTTGCAGGCGCGCGACTTCGTCGGCGAGACGCTGCTGCTCGGCGCGCACCGCCTCGAAGTCCGCGAGCGAGACGCTCTCGCCGCCTTCCTCGCGAGCCCCGGACGCGCTGGCCCCCGCAACGGCAAAACTTGCCGTATTCACTTCGCCGCACAGCAAATGCATCCAGCGGCTTTCGCGCTCGCCCGGCGCGCGCGGCAGCTTCACCACGAGCGGCGGCTCGCGCTCGGCCAGCTCTTCCAGGAAGCCTTCGACCGAGGACACATCGGCGAACCCGTGCAGGCGCGACGAGTTCAGGCGCAATTCCGCCGCCGTCTGCGCGCCGCGCAGCAGCAGGACCGTGAGGAGCGCCACGGCCTGACTCGGCACGCCGAGCACGCGGTTCAGGTTGTGCTCGAAGCGCGGCACGCGGCTGCTGCTGCCTTCGAACACGAGGCTCAGCAGCTTGAGGTCTTCGATGGCGGCCAGCACGTCGGCTTCGCTCACGTTCATGACCGGCGTGCGCGCGGTCTTCTGGTTGCAGCCGAGCGTGAGCGCGTTGAGCGAAAGCGGATAGGTGTCGGGCACCGTGTGCTGCTTTTCGACCAGCACGCCGACGATACGCGCCTCGATTGACGAGAGCGCGCGCAAGGTGCGCGGCGAGGAAGCATCGGCAGGAGAATTCATGGGCAGATCAACCACGCTGTGGTTCATGTTGGAATCAGGCGTTCGATCATACGCGCGCGGCGCTTCTTGCAGAAGCCAGGTGTCGCGCGTGTGGAATCAGCCCGCGATCAGCTTCAGCCCCGCCGGCAGCGCCTCGCCGAACACCCGGCCCGTGTCCGCCGTATCGAGCGCGACGACTTCGCGCACCATCGTCACCCACGTGGGCGGGGCATTCGCCGACTCCATGCGGCGCACCACCGTCTCGCGCAGTTCGGGCGGCAGATCGCGCGAGCGGTCGCCCGTCATGCGCGCGATCTGCGCAGCGGCAAACATCGCCGGTTCGATTTTTTTCCAGTCGAGCGCCAGGATCGCATCGAGCCAAAGCGCGGCGGTTTCCGGCGGCACCACGCCGTGCGCGCTGCCGTAGAACGGCTGGCGCGCGCCGATCCGGCCCACGGCCCACCACGTCTGGTGATTCTCCGAGGGCTTCTGCAGCCGCTGCAACAGCCGCTCGCCGATCTCGACCTTGCGCTCGGCCGCAATCTGCTCGAGCGATGCATAGAGCCGGATCATGTCCGCATGGGCCAGCTTCGCGGGGTCGAAGGGCAGCTTGTGGCGCTTCGAGCCGGCCGCCTCTTCGAGGTACGTCATCGCCTCCAGCACCTCGTGCTGCTGCGCCTCGTTCAGGCCGCCCGCCGCGCGCCGCCAGAGCGTCCACCACTCCGACCACACCTGGCCTTCGTTGACAAACTGGATGCCGTCGTCGAAGAGCGTCCAGAGCTGTTCGACGCGCCATTCGTCGAGCGGATAGCCGAAGCCCGGCCGCAGGCTGAAGCCGGCGAGGTTCAGCCACAGGCGTTCGTGATCGGCGGAGCGCCGGCGCTTGCCCGCACGTTCCCAGAGCGCGCCGAACAGCTCGCGCAGTAGCGGGCCGTCCCAGTTCTGGCGCGGGCCGAGCCGCTCTTCGAGATGCGCGCGCAGGCGCTTCACTTCCTTCGCGTCGACCTTGACGGAGCGCGCGCCGAACACGCGTTCGATTGCTTCGATGGCGTCGTCGAGGCCCGCGTGGCGTGACTCGCCGTTCGCCGTGCCCGCACCACTCTCGTGCTCCGCGCGGCGCAGCGCGAATTCGAGCAGCCAGCGCTGCGAGGCGTCGTCGGTGGCGATGCAGTGCATCTCCAGCGTGCCGACTTCGGTCAGCGAGGTCGTGAGCTTGACGGGACGCTCGCGCGCCGCCTTCGCATCGCCGCCTGCGGGCACCACCGTTGCGAGCGGCGGCAGGCGCACGAAGTCGCCCGCAGCCAGATCGGCCAACTCGCCGGGCTGCCACGCGGTGTCGGCCACGGTCGACGCGAGGTGGAACTGCACCGGCTGGCCGAGCTGCAATGCGAACGTGCGGTCGTCCAGATGCAGTTCGTGGCCTTCTTCCGTGCCGCGCGGGAGCACGCACACGCCGCGCGGTGCGGCATCGGCGCCCGCGCCTTGGTCGAGCACGAGGAAGTAACTGCGCGGCGAGCCGCCGCCAATGCGCGGCGCGTGACCCGCGCGCGCGAGCGCATAAGCGACCGCGCCGCGCGCGACGGCCACGTCGGGCTGGTTGTTCTGCAGTACGTTCAGCGGCTCGCCGCGCCAGGCGCCGAGCGTGTCGGCCAGACGTTGCGCGAGCGCGCGAGCGCGGAACACGCCGCCGTTGAGCAGCAGCGCGTCGGGCATGGGCAGCGCAGTGTTTTCTGCGCTGGCTGCGCCTGACGCGGCCCCCAGCGCCTCGCGCGACTGCGCGGCGAAGCGCTGCAAAAATGCCGCGATATGGCGCGTGATGGCCGGATCGGCGGCATAGGGCAAGCCGAACTCGACGATCGCCGCGCGCGAGCGGCGCGGCAGGTCGCCGGCAGCGCCCATCGGGAAAAAGCCGTCCACCACGATCTGCGCGACTTCCTCGCGGCCAAGCTGCGTGGTGCGCGCGCCGCCCACGAGACGCGCGCCCGCGCCGAGCAGCGTAATCGGCACCGATTCGGGCGCGCTCGCGTCGAGCAGCTGCTCTTTCGCGACACGGCAGCGCTCCACGAGCTGCGAGAGGCTCGCCGCGCTCAACCGCGTTTGCGCGTTGGCGAGGCGGCTCTCGGCCAGATGCGCGAGCGCGAGGTCCATGTTGTCGCCGCCCAGCATCAGATGATTGCCCACGCCAATGCGCGTGAGCTGCGGCTCGCCGTTCTCGAACTGCACCTTGATGAGCGTGAGGTCGGTCGTGCCGCCGCCCACGTCGCACACCAGCACGAGGCGCGACGCGCCCAACTGCGCGTCGAGCGTCGCGCGATGGTGATACAGCCAGTCGTAAAACGCGGCTTGCGGCTCTTCTAGCAGACGCAGCGCAGGCAGCCTGGCGAGCCGCGCCGCTTCGAGCGTGAGCGCGCGCGCGCCGTCGTCGAACGAGGCCGGCACGGTCAGCACGACGTCCTGATCTTCGAGCGGCGCATGCGGGAAACGATGGTTCCACGCGGCGCGCACGTGCGCGAGATAACTCGCGCTCGCGGCAACCGGCGAAACCTTGGTGACGTCGTCGGGTGCGCCCCAAGGCAGGATCGGTGCGAGACGGTCCACCGCCGCGTGCGAGAGCCAGCTCTTGGCGCTCGCCACGAGCCGCCCCGGCACCTGCGCGCCGAGCGTGCGCGCGAGGCGGCCGATGACCGCGTCATCGCTTTGCGAAGGCGCGCTCCACGGCAAACGCAAGTCGCCAGCCGCAAGTTCGCCCGCCGCCGGGTGATAACGCGCGGAAGGCAACATCTTTTCCGCGCCCACTTCTCCGAGGCCGGTGAGCTGCTCGACGTCGAACACGCGGATCGCGTCGCCGCCGGCCTCCACGTACGCCACGACGGTATTGCTCGTCCCCAGGTCGATGCCGACGACGTATGGCTTCATCGGGCTCAGCTGCCTGCTCCGCCACGCACGTCGAACTCGACCTTCCAGCGCTCGTTCGTGCCGCTCGGCATCGCTTCGAGCTCCAGCGTGCCCGCTTCCGTCACGCGCGCGTGCAGCTTCACGGGCACGACTTCGCCCGGCGTGCGGCCTTCGGTCGGCAGCGTGGCCTGGATTTCCTCCAGTTCCTGCAATTCTTCAGGCGACCAGTAGTCGAGCATCGTGCCGACCTGATCATGACGCCGCACCGAAGAGCCGAAGAAACGGAAGTGCACCGGCTCGCCCACCACGAGGCCGAACTCCTGCGGCGGCAGCGCCGCCTCGGTGCCCTCTTCCATGCCGAAGGGCGCGACGCAGAGCGCCGAAACCGGCGGCTCGAGCCCCGGCACGGCCGGCATGGCCGATTCGACCGCCACGTAGTACGCGCGCGCCGTGCCGCCGCGAATGCGCACGCCTTTGCCGCGCTTCACATAGCCGTAATAGGCTGCGCCGCGCGCCACCGCGAGGTCGAGATCCGCACCGCCCAGCAGACGTGCGGGCTCCGCGCCCTCGGCCGCGAGCCAGCCGCCCAGGATATCGAGCACGCGTTGCGAGAGCAGCGGCGACTTGAATACGCCGCCGTTGAAGAGCACCGCCGTGGGATGCAGGAAGGTGGCGCCTGCGGGCGGCGCACCGAAGCCTTCGAGTTCCGCGAGCGCTTGCACCTGGCGGCCGAGGAAGGCCGCGAGATGGCGCGTGACGCCCGCGTCCTGCGCATACGGCAGGCCAAGCTGCGTGAGACCCACGCGCGTACGCACTGCCGGGCGCGCGGCGGCGTCCACTTGCGGGAAAAAGCCTTCGAGGATGATCTGCGTGAGTTCGCCACGCGTGAGTTCCGTGCGGATCGACCCGCCGATCAACTTCGAGCCGCGGCTCGGCACGACGATCGGCACCGTATCGACGGAGGCGTCGGAGAGCAGCGTTTCCTTCGCCGAGCGGCACGCATAGGTCAGCGCGCGCAGCTGCCACGGGTCCGCTTGCGTGCCCTGGGTCGCGAGCTTGCGCGCGACCACATGCGCGAGCGCGAGGTCCATGTTGTCGCCGCCGAGCAGAATGTGCTCGCCCACGGCTACGCGGTGCAGTTCGAGATTGCCTTCGCGCTCGACCACGGCGATCAGCGAAAGGTCGGTCGTACCGCCGCCCACGTCCACCACGAGGATGATGTCGCCGACCTTCACTTCCTTGCGCCACGCGCCGCCGCTCTTCTGGATCCAGCTATAGAGCGCGGCTTGCGGCTCCTCCAGCAGCGTCATGTTCGCGTAGCCCGCCGCCTGCGCGGCTTCCGCCGTCAGTTCGCGCGCGGCGGGGTCGAACGAGGCCGGAATCGTGACGGTGATCTCCTGCTCGCCGAACGGCGCCTCGGGATGCGCGTGGTCCCATGCCTCGCGCAGGTGCGTGAGATAGCGCACCGAGCTTTCGAGCGGCGACACACGCGCGACTTCAGGCGGCGCGTCGTTGGGCAGAATGGCCGCGCGGCGATCCACGCCGGGGTGGCACAACCAGCTCTTCGCGCTCGAGACGAGGCGAATCGGCGTGCCCGCGCCACGGCTGCGCGCAAGCTCACCCACGGCGTACTCGCGTGTGGTGGTCCACGGCAGCGTGAGGTCGCCCGGCGTCAGCTCGCCCGCATGCGGCAAGTAGAGAAACGAAGGCAGCAGGTCGGGCGATTCCAGCGTGCCCGGCGCCGTGAGTTGCATCACGTTGAGCACGCCCTGCTGGGTCTTTTCGCCATCGCTGGCGGCGAGGTCGACGTAGGACAACGCGCAATGCGTCGTGCCCAGGTCGACGCCAATTGAATAGCGCGGATCGCTCACAGCTCCACCTCCGCCGGCGCGATGATGCGCGCGTCGTGCGTCTTGACGAGTTGCGGCAGCTTGACTTCCTCGACGCGCCAGCCGCGATGCGTGAGGCTGCCGCTGAACGGGGCCTCGCCGACCACGTTGCCGGTGAGGCGCACGGCGGCGGCGTCGAAGCCGGCCGGCAGCGTCACGCGCGAGCCTTCGGACTCGCTGCGCACCGGGCGGATCGCAAAGTGGTCGCGCAGCGTGGCGCGGCAGCCTTCGTGGACGATGCGGGCGGCGGCGCCGATATCCGCATCGGCATAACCGGCAATGTCTTCCTCGACGAAATCGACGAAGCGCGCGTTGCGCTGGAGCAGGCCGAGCAGTTGCAACGCGGCGTCGGGCGTCGCTTCCTTGATGACCGTGGGTGCTGGTGCGGGTGCGGGCGCGGACGCCGGCTTCGCGACCGGAGCCGCGGCAGGCACAGGGGCAGCCGCGGCGGGTGCGAGCCCGCCTTCACGCAGACGGCGCACATTGGCGGCAAGCTCGCCGTCGCCGAGGATCGCGAAGAACGATCCCAGCGCGACCGAAAGGCGGCCGAAGAAAGACAGATTCGATTCGGGCATGTAGACGACTCCAATATCGCTTGAGGGCTCGCGGGCAACGCGAGCCGACCTGCCGGGCTCGCAACGAGGCCCGATCGATGCCTGGAAGGAGGCGGCCGGCAGGGGAAACTCGAGCCCGGCGCGGGCTCAAAACCCGTATTTTGCCTTGTCGCGGGCGCAAGCCGGTCAAAATGCGGGATTTGGCGGGGGAATGGCGTGCCCGGCGCGGCGCGCCGGGCTTTGATGGCGGGCGACGCGCGCGGGCAGTGCCGCGCAATCCCGGCTGTCAAAGGTTGAGCGTTACGGCCCTCAAATGGGGCGTCGGCGCTGATAAGTGGGGCGCGATTAATGGCGCGCGCACGCGGTCAGGCCCGCGCCGCAGCCGCATCACGCCTTACGGTCCGGCGCATTCAGGGAAAGATCGGCGTCGTTGCTTCCGCGCCTTCCACGTCGGCGCGCGGCACATGCTGGGCGATGCTCGCCTCGATCTCCGCTTCGCGCGAGCCGGGCACGTCGGCCATGACCAGCAACTGACCGTCCTCGATCGGACGGTTAAAGCGCGTCAGCGTCGTGTTCGGCTCGTCCACGCCAATCATGCCGGCCGCCCACGCGCCGAATATCGCGCCGGCAATCGTCAACGCAACGACCACGCCGCCCGTGATATCGAAGTTCTCGAACGGAAACATCAGCGCCACGAGGCCAACGACGGCGCCGGTCGCAGCGCCGAACATCACGCCGCGCTCCAGTGCGTGCACGATGTCGCTGCGCTGCAGCAGCGAAGCCTCGGGCAAGCGCTCGAGGCCCACGCTGTGATTGGCGAGCACATGAATATGACGCCACGTGATGCGCGCGCGCAGCAGATCGTCGACGATCTGCTGCGCCGTGGTCGTGTCGGGAGCGAGGAAATAGAGGCGTCTCATGATGCCCTCCTTCGGTCATGCAGCGACACGCTAGCGACCCGCTCGCTGCCACATGACTACGATGCGATTCCGATCATCCTACGCCTGAGTTTCTGTCAGCGCGACAGTCTGACGCCGATTTGCATTCGGTTTGCCGCCGCTCTCTGCGTTTTGATTCTTTTGCATTTCGCTGAAGGTCTGCACGTGGAGATCCGCTTCCCGACAAGCGCGGAGCCACGGGAACTTGTCACGCATCAATCGAATCGCTTGCATCCACAGCGCAAGTCTGAACCGCCCGCGTTGGCAACCGACCTTGCGTACGCAAAAAGTCCCGCAAAAACAGCGCATTTTCTCAACGAAAGGGCCTTATCTCGATAACGCGATCCTGAAAACAAGACGTATCTGTTCCTCCTACCATCGCTCACCTCAAATCGAGGGGAACAGCCTATGTCCACCGAACAGGATCCGCGCCGCCAATTCCTGCGGCGCATGCTCGCCGTCGTGCCGACCGCATCCCTTGCAACGGGAGCCGCGCTCTCGCAGTCCGCCTGCAAGCCGGCGTCCGCGCCGTCGGCCGCCGCGCCGCCGCCCTACCAGCCCGACTATTTCACGGCAGACGAATGGCGCTTTCTGCAAGCCGCCGTCGAGCGCCTGATTCCTTCCGACCACCTGGGGCCAGGCGCGCTCGAAGCGGGCGTGCCGGAATTCATCGACCGCCAGATGGAAACGCCATGGGGCCACGGCAAGCTCTGGTACATGCAGGGACCATTTCACGTGAGCGAAGCGCCGGAACTCGGCTACCAGTTGAATCTCGCGCCGCGCGACGTGTACCGGCATGGCATCAAGGCGTGCGACGCGTGGTGCCGCCAGCATTACAGCGGCAAATCATTCGTATCCCTGAGCAACGCCGAACAGGAGGCCGTGCTCCAGACCATGGAGCACGGCAAAGCCCACTTCGACTCCGTTCCAGCCAGCACGTTCTTGGGCTTTCTCCTCGCGAACACGAAAGAGGGCTTTTTCGCCGACCCCATTTATGGCGGAAACAAAAAAATGGCGGGCTGGAAAACGATCGGCTTTCCCGGCGCCCGCGCCGATTTTGCCGACTGGATCGACCAACCGGGCGTGAAGTACCCGTATGGCCCGGTATCTATCGACGGAAGCAGAGGCTGATCGATGACCATCAAAATGAACAAGGTTGATTGCGTGATCGTCGGGTTCGGCTGGACCGGTGCGATTCTCGCCCAGGAACTCACGCAAGCCGGCCTGAAGGTCGTGGCGCTCGAACGCGGCGCGATGCGCGACACGCCCACCGACGCGAAATATCCGCAAGTCGCCGACGAACTCAAATACGCCGTGCGCGGCAAGCTGTTTCAGGACCTTTCGCGCGAAACGGTCACGATTCGCCACGGCGTGAACGATCTCGCGGTGCCCTACCGCCAGCATGGTTCCTTTCTGCTCGGCAACGGCGTGGGCGGCGCGGGCTTCCACTGGAACGGCATGCACTACCGCGTCCTGCCCGAAGAGCTGCAGCTGCGCTCGACCTACGAAGCGCGCTACGGCAAACGCTTCATCCCGGAAGGCATGCAGGTGCAGGACTTCGGCGTGACCTACGACGAACTCGAACCGCATTTCGATTTCGCGGAGAAAGTGTTCGGCACCTCGGGCAAAGCCGGCAATCTCCAGGGGCAGATCCGGTTCGGCGGCAATCCGCTCGAAGGCCCGCGCAGCAGCGAGTACCCAACGCCGCCGCTCAAGAACACGCTCGGCGCGCAACTGTTCGAACTGGCGGCGCGCGAGGCGGGCTTCAATCCGTACCCGGCGCCTGCCGCAAACGCTTCGCAGGCCTATACGAATCCCTACGGCGTGCGGCTCGGCCCGTGCAACTTCTGCGGCTACTGCGAGGACTTCGGCTGCTTCATGTACTCGAAGGCCTCGCCGCAGACCACCATTCTTCCGGCTTTGCTCAAGAAGCCGAACTTCGAGTTGCGCACGAATTCATATGTCACGAAGGTGCTGCTCGACAGCAGCCGCGAGCGCGCCGTGGGCGTGAGTTACGTCGACGCACAGGGCCGCGAGGTCGAACAACCGGCCGACCTCGTGATCGTCGCAGCGTTCCAGATGCACAACGTGCGCCTGCTGCTGCTCTCGGGCATAGGCAAGCCGTACGACCCGACGACGGGTCAAGGCGTGGTGGGCCGCAACTACGCGTACCAGATGAACGGCGCCGTCAACGTGCTGCTGCCCAAAGAAACCCTGCTCAATCCGTTCATCGGCTCGGGCGCGGGCGCGGTGGCGCTCGACGACCTCAACGGCGACCAGTTCGACCACGGTCATCTGGGCTTTCTCGGCGGCGCGAGCGTGCGCCACGCGCGCACGGGCGGCCGGCCGATTGGCCAGGCCTCCATCGTGCCCGGCACCCCCGCCTGGGGCGGCCAATGGAAGGCCGGCGTGGTCGATGCGTATCAGCGCTTCCTGAGCATCGGCATTTCCGGCTCGGTCATGCCGTACCGCGACGCGTACCTCGACCTCGACCCGACCTACCGCGACGCCCACGGACTGCCGCTCCTGCGCATGACGTTCGACTGGCACGACAACGAATACCGCATGCTCGACTACGTGGGCACGCGCGTGGAGGAAGTGGCGAAGGCCATGAAGCACGACGCGTATTACCGCGCGATCCGCAAGCCCGGCGACCACTACGACACGCGCCTCTATCAGTCGACACACACGACCGGCGGCGCCGTCATGGGCGAATCGCCGCAAACGAGCGTGGTCAACAAGTATCTGCAGAGCTGGGACGTGCACAACGTGTTCGTGATGGGCGCTTCGGCGTTTCCCCAGAACATGGGCTATAACCCGACCGGGCTCGTGGCGGCGCTCGCGTATCACGCGGCGAAAGCGATCCGCGAGCAGTACCTGAAGCAGCCCGCGCCGCTCGTTCAGGCGTAAGGAGGAATTCCCCTGATGAGGATGACGAAATACTCGCGTGCCGTGCTGGCATGGGCCGCACTGGCGCTGTCCGGCTGGTTCTCGCACGCGCTGGCGGACGATCGCACCGCCACGCAGCAAGCCAGCGCCAACGCGGCGCTCCCGGCGCTGATCGAAAAGGGCCGCTACCTCGCCACCGTGGCCGACTGCACGGCCTGCCACACGGCAAAGGGCGGCAAGCCGTTCGCGGGCGGCGTCGGCATTGCCTCGCCCATCGGCACGATCTACTCGACCAACATCACGCCCGACAAGCGCACCGGCATCGGCGAGTACACGCTGCGCGACTTCGATCGCGCGGTGCGCCGCGGCATTGCCAGGAACGGCACGACGCTCTACCCCGCCATGCCTTATGTGTCGTACGCCAAAACGACGCCCGAAGACATCGAGGCGCTTTACGCGTACTTCACGCATGCGGTCGCGCCCGTCGAGCAGGCCAATCGCGCAGAGGGCATTCCCTGGCCTCTCTCGATGCGCTGGCCGTTGCGCTTCTGGCGCATGATGTTCGCCCCCACGCCGGTGACCGCCAACGCGCCGGCCAGCGCAGACCCCGTGCCGCGCGGAAGCTATCTGGTCGAGGGACTCGCACACTGCGGTGCGTGCCACACACCGCGCGGTTTTGGCCTCCAGGAGCAGGCGCTGAGCGACAACAAGAACGTCTATCTCTCAGGCGGCGTGGTGGACGGCTATCTCGCGAAAAACCTGCGCGGTGACGCGAGGAACGGCCTCGGCACGTGGAGCGAAAGCGACATCGTGGCGTTTCTGAAGCAAGGGCGATCCGACGATGCGGCAGCGTTCGGCGGCATGGTCGATGTCGTCCAGCACAGCACGCAGTACATGAGCGACGCCGACCTCGGCGCGATCGCGGCCTACCTCAAGACGCTCTCTCCCGTCGATCCGAACGGCGACGCGCTCAGACCCGACCCGAGCGCCGCGGCCGCCTTGCGCGCCGGCACGGACCGCAGCAACGGCGCGCTCACGTTCGTCGACAACTGCGCGGCCTGCCATCGCACGACCGGCGCCGGCTACGACGCAACGTTCCCGAGGCTCGCCAGAAGCTCGGTGGTCAACAGCGACAATCCGGCCTCGCTGATCCGCATCGTGCTCAAGGGCGGCCAGATGCCGTGGACGAACGCCGCGCCCACGCACTACGCCATGCCCGGCTTCGCGCAGCGCCTCACCGACCGCGATATCGCCGACGTGCTGAGCTTCGTGCGTTCGAGCTGGGGCAATCACGCGCCGGCCGTGTCGGCCGCCGACGTGGCGAAGGCTCGCAAGGCCGCGCAGGCAGGACCGCAACCGTCGCGCGCCGAAAATCCGTAAGCGCCGCGCACGCGCCGGGACGCCGCCAGGGCCCGTTCACCTGCCTAACGAGCTTGCGAACGTGCCCTAGATCTCGACGCGCGCGCCGACCTCGATCACGCGATTGGCCGGCAGCTTGAAGAACGCCGCGATATTCCCGACGTTGTGCAGCATCACCGCGAAAAGACGCTCACGCCAGATCGACATGCCATGGCCGCGCTTGGGCACCACCACCGCGCGGCTCAGGAACCACGACGTTTCGTCGAGATCGAAGGTCAACTCCGCGGACTTGAACGCGGCAAGCGTGCATGGCAGGTCCACTTCGTCCTTGAACCCATAGTTGACGACGACGTGATAGCAGCCCGGGCAAAGCAGTTCGACCTTCACGCGTTCGCTTTCTGCCACCCATGGCACGTCTTTTGTCACGACGCTCAGGAATACTACGCGTTCGTGCAGTACCCGGTTGTGCCGCAAATTGTTGACGAGCGCATGCGGTACGGCATTGGCATTCGGCGTGAGAAAGATCGCCGTGCCGCCCACGCGCACGGGGTTGCTCTCCAGCAGCGTCGTAAGATAGGGCTTGAGGGGCTTCTTGCCGGCGCGTACGCGCGCCTCGGCCATCATCATTTCCCAGCCCTTTCCCCAGGTCGCCATGATCGTGAACATCAGGGCGCCGATGACGAGCGGGAACCAGCCGCCGTCCACGATCTTGAGCAGGTTGGCCGAGAAGAACATGGCGTCGATCACGAAGAAGAACGCCGTGGCGAACAGGCACAGCGCCCAGTTGTAATGCCACGCGTAACGCACGACGAAGAAAGTGAGGAACGTCGTGATGAGCATCGTGCCGGTCACGGCAATGCCGTAAGCGGAGCCGAGCGCCGTGGACGAACGGAACCCCACCACCGCCGCCACTACGGCCACGAGCAGAATCCAGTTGATACCGGGCACGTAGATCTGTCCGATCTCGCGCTCGGACGTGTGCACGATGTTCATGCGCGGCAGGAAGGAGAGTTGCATGGCCTGCATCGCCATGGAATAGGTACCCGAAATAACGGCCTGCGAGGCAATGACGGTGGCAACCGTGGCGAGCACGATCATCGGCACGATGGACCATTGCGGAAAGAGCCGGTAGAACGGGCTTTGCACCGCGCCGGGGTTCGCCAGCAGCAGCGCGCCCTGCCCGAGATAATTGAGCGCGAGCGCAGGAAACACGATGCCGAACCACGTGAGGCGAATAGGCTGCTTGCCGAAGTGGCCCATGTCGGCGTAGAGCGCCTCGGCGCCCGTGAGTGAGAGCACGACCGCGCCCAGCGCGACAAAGGCGAGCCAGCGGTGATGCAGACAGAACGCGAGGCCCTCGCGCGGATCGAGCGCGAACAGCACGGCCGGCGCTGAGGTGATGTTGGCCACGCCCGCCACGGCGATCACGGCGAACCAGAGCACCATGACCGGGCCGAACACGGCGCCGATGCCGCCCGTGCCGTGCTTTTGCGTGAGGAACAGCACGACGATCGCCACAAGCGTCACCGGAATCACATAGGTCTTGAGCGCGGGCTCGGCCACTTCGAGGCCTTCCACGGCGCTCAGCACCGAGATGGCCGGCGTGATCACGCTGTCGCCGAAGAAGAGCGCCGCGCCCATCACGCCGATCACGAGCAGCGTGTTACGCAGATGCGGCCGCGAGGCGACCGAGGAAGCCGCGAGCGCGAGCAGCGCCATGATGCCGCCCTCGCCGTGATTGTTCGCGCGCAGGATGAGCGCGACGTACTTGAGCGACACGACGATCATGAGCGACCAGAAGATCAGCGACACGATGCCTACGATATTGAAAGCATTGACCGCGAGGCCGTTGGCGGGATCGAACACGGTAGCGAGCGTGTAGAGCGGGCTCGTGCCGATGTCGCCATAGACCACGCCGAGCGCGGCGAGAGCGAGCGCGGGGAGCGCCGGGCGATGCGGGCCGGAGTCGCCAAGGCGCTCGTGCGCGTGCGCCGCGGATGCGGAATGTCCCATGTCTCCCTCCTCGTGGCGGCCGCATGCGGGCCGGGGGGCCGCGCGGCCTTGTCGCCTCGCTTATCGCTTGGTTTGTGGCTTAGTTTGTCGCTTCGTTTGTCGCTTCGTATTGGCGCGACTGCCCCTGCTGGGCGCGCTAGTCGAAGTATAGGAATTTCGGGCAAAAATGCGCCACGCGTGGCGCCGTGCGTTCGCAGAACTGTCATAGTCGAGCCTATTTTCCTGACCATTCGCCCGGTCGGGCGTGCCACCCGATACGCACACAACCCAAAGGACTTGCACAATGCGAACCCGCCTCACGTTGCTCTGCGCCGCGCCGTTGCTCGCGGCCTGCGCGTTGCAGCCTCCTTCCACGCAACAGGACGCACGAACGCTTTCTGTGCCAACCGCGGCTTTCGCGCAGGGCGGCGCCACCGCGCACGGCCGTGCCGTGAAAGTCATGATCGTGACGATGTTCGCGCCCGAAGCGAAGACATGGCTGGAGCGCCTCGGTCCCTGGGAGTCCGTGACGATCGCGGGCCTCTCGCCCGACTATCCCAAGGTGCAATGCAATACCGACGACGTATGCGTGATGACAACCGGCATGGGCCACGCGAACGCCGCCGCCTCGACCATGGCCCTCGCCTTTGCGCCTCAGTTCGACCTGCGCAAGACTTACTTTCTCATCGCGGGCATTGCGGGCGTGAACCCCGAGCACGGCACGATCGGCTCGGCGGCCTGGTCGGACTGGCTCGTCGATTTCGGCCTGCAGTGGGAAATAGACGGCGACGGCCGCCCGCGCAACTGGCGCACCGGGTATCTCGGCATCAATACGAAAAGTCCCGACGAAAAGCCCGCGCTCGATTACCGCACCGAGGTGTTCCGCCTGAACCCGCGGCTGACTGAGGCCGCCTGGGCCATCTCGCACGACGTGACGCTCGCCGATAGCGCGCAGGCTCAGGCCGCGCGCGCGAAATATGCTTATGCACCCGCGAACCGGCCGCCCACTGTGATCCGCTGCGATTCGGTCGCCGACGACACCTGGTGGTCGGGCAAGGCGCTCGGCGCGAGGGCAAGCGAGTTCACGCATCAATTGACCGGCGGACAAGGCGTGTATTGCATGACGCAGCAGGAGGACAACGCCACGTTCGAAGCACTCAGGCGCGCAGCGCGTGCGCAACGCGTGGACCTCGATCGCGTGGCCGTGCTGCGCGCAGGCTCGGATTTCGATCGCCCGTATGCGGGTGAATCGAATGCGGCAAATCTACTGAACTATGCAAGCCAGGGTGGCTTCGCACCCGCGTTGGAAAACCTCTATCGCGCGGGCCATCCGCTCGTGCAGACCATCGTCGCGCATTGGAGCGAATGGCGCAATGGCGTTCCTCCAAGCCCTTCTCAAGCCGCGCCTCGTTAACGGCGCCACGCCCTGTCCCCGCTTTGCCGCGTAGCATCCTTGTGAGGAATACAGATGATCGATGCATGGCGTTATCCGGCACGCATCGCCTATTCGCAAAGCAATTACAGCGCACGATCGTTCATACGCATGGCGCATGCGAATGCGGGATTTCCGCTACTGAAATCCTCCTTTGACCGGATAGCTTTATCGCGGCATCTATGCCAGATTAGGTCTCACTCATTTTGAGCGCAGCGCAGGGGTCGCGAAGCGATGCGCCATGATTCACGGGGGACAGCATGCACGGTTACTTCCCTCCCCTTCATGCCGCCACGCCCATCCTGTTCGCGAGTGTGTCCACGTGTGGCTATTCGCGAGCCAGTGCGTCATGAATGCCGCCAGCATCGTCGTGCTCGGCGCGGGGCCAGCAGGGTCAGCCGTTGCGCGCGCGCTTGTGGGGCTCGGCTATCGCGTGCAGGTGGTGAGCGACTGGCGTCGCTTCGAAGCTGCCGAAGCCCTATCGGCACGCGCGATCGAAGCGCTGCGCCGTGCTGGCCTGCATCGCGCAGCCAGTTGCGGCGAGGGACCCTGCGTGCGCACCACACTCTGGAACGGCGTGCTGCAAACGCTCGACGCGGAATTCCTCGTCGACCGGCGTGTGTTCGATGCGGCCTTGCGCGAGGACGTGCGCGGCGCGGGCGTGGACGTGATCGAGGCGAATGTGCGCTCGCTGCAGTCCACTTCCGCGGGGCACGACCTCATGATCGAAACCGCCGACGGACCGCTCACGTTGCGCGCGGACTTTCTTGTCGAAGCGCGTGGCCGCCTCGCACCGCTCTTGCGCGACGCCACGCGCGGCCCGCAAACCGTGAGCCTGCTGAACGTATGGAAGGGCAGCGCGGGCGCGGCGGCCACTGCGGTGGAAAGCTTGCCGGCCGGGTGGGCGTGGATGGCGCGCCTCGGCAACGGCCGCTGCTACTGGCAATTGACGCTGGATGTCACGAACCCCGAGTTGCCGCAGCGCGATGAACTGCTCGCGTTCTGCGAGCGCATGCGGCACTCGCCGCTTGCCAGCGACTTCTTCGCAGGCGACGCAGCGAACGACGTGCGCCTCTATGCGCGCAGCAGCACCGCCACGCTGTGCGGCCGTACCGGCGGCCACAACTGGCTGCGCGTGGGCGACGCCGCCATGGCCGTCGATCCGCTCGCGGGCAATGGCGTGTTCCAGTCGCTCACCTCAGCGTTGCAGGCGCCCGCCGTGATTCACACGCTGCTCGCGCGGCCCGAGCGCGCGCCGCTCGCGCTGCGCTTTCACCAGCAGCGCATCGAGCAGTTATTCATGCGCTTCGCGCGCACCGGGCGCGATGTGTATGCGCTCGAACAGCGCTGGACCACGCAGCCCTTCTGGCAAACGCGTGGCGCGTGGCCCGACGACCGGCCTGCTCGTGTGAGCGCCGATTTCAACGAGTTGAACGTGGGACGCGCGCCTGTGATCGATGGCGGCATGATTGCCGAAGCGGATGTGGTCGCGAGCCCGGACCAGCCGCTTGGCATCTGGCATCTGTGCGACGCTGCGCTTGCGCCTGTTGTTGAGGCGTTGCGGCGGGAGCCCGCCGAGCAGGTGCTCAAGTCGCTCGATGCGGATCAGGCGCGGATGATTCGGCATTGGCTTGCCATGCAGGATTATCCTTAGTTTTAGGTCGCCGTGTGGCCAGGCGGTTTGGTGTTTCTCTTTGGGCTTTACTTGTTTTCGTGTCGGTATGCCAGCGTTGCCCCTGTGCGGGGCGGCACCTACTTTCTTTGCAGCGGCAAAGAAAGTAGGCAAAGAAAGCCGCTCAAACCGCCAGCGCCTGCCACAGTTCACCTCGCGCCACCCCAGGTGAATGGCTCCGGAGCGTCTGTCGCCCCGCACCATTCCCGTTAGTGACAAAGCGCTCATCCGTTCCCGCTGCTCGCTACGCGCGCAGCGGCCGGGCCTGCAAGGGAAACCAAGGGCATTGTCATGCGGTAACGCAATGCAAGCGCACCACTGGTTTTAGGTTATGCCCTTCGGGGCGCGCAGCGCCGCCGGAAGGATGAGCGCCTTGTCACTCAGTTCGGTGGTGCGAGGTGACAGACGCTCCGGAGCCATTCAACTGAGGCGGCGCGATGTGAACTGTGGCTGGCGCTGGCGGTTTGAGCGGCTTTCTTTGCCTACTTTCTTTGCCGCTGCAAAGAAAAGTAGGTGCCGCCCCGCACAGGGGCAACGCTAGCATACCGACACGAACACAAGAAAAGGCCAAAGCCCCAGGAACACAAAAACCATCGCACTGCAAATCACCAGCCCCCACCTCACCGCTCCTGAGCGGCCATCTCCAGCAACGCCCGCGTCCCCGACGATCGGTCATACGCCCGCGTAGCGATCACCACTTCGCTATACCCATTCGCCATCGCAAGCGGCTTGAACACCGCCCCTTCCAGCCCAAAGCGAGCGAGCGTGCGCGGCACGATGCCAACCCCAAGCCCCGCTGCCGCGAAGCTCATCACGCCCACGGAATCGGTCGTGCGCAATACGCTGGCAGGCTCGACCCCGGCCTCGAGACACAGCTCCGTCACGCGATGCCCGAGCCCGACACCGGGCGGATCGTCCACGACGATCAAGCGCTCATCGGCCACGTCGCGCAGCGTAGTCCGACGACGGCCGGCGCAACGATGTTCGCCAGAGAGCACGACATCGAGCGGCGTGCGCGAAAACGGCGTGATGCGAATCGAGGCCGGCTGGGGCCCCGGCGGCGAGCGCAAAAACGCCACGTCGATGCGCTCATCGGCGAGCGCGTTCATCTGCGCCTGCACGGAGATCGCGCGCAGTTCCAGTTCGACCTCGGGCCGCGCCTGCGCAAAACGCTTGAGCAGCGCAGGCAGTTCCGGCTCGAGCGCTACGGAACTCGCATAGGCAATACACAGCTTGCCCAGTTCGCCACGGCTCGCACGGCGCCCGGCCAGCACCGCCGTTTCGGCCTGCGTAAGCGCGGCGCGCGCGTGCTCCAGAAACACCGCCCCCGCGCCAGTCAGCTCGATGCCCCGCCTCACGCGCTGGAACACCTTGAAGCCGAGCTGCGTTTCGAGCGCTTTCATCTGCTGCGTAACAGCCGGCTGGGCAATGCCCAAGCGCTCGGCGGTGCGGCCGAAATGCAGTTCCTCGGCCGCGATCACGAACGTTCGGAAGTAACGAAAGTCCATAGCTGCACATTTAACAAATAAGATTATCTTATCAAAATCGCCGGTTTCGATTTATTGATTCGATCGATACAAAGCGGTCCAATAGGGCTATCCAGCCTTTGGCTTCACCCACACCGCACGACCATGAATCAACGAATCGAACCCGCTCAACTCCAGACCGAACCTATCAACGACCTGCGCTCGGCCCTCAAACGGCTCGAGCAGTCGCCCGGGCAACTGCTCGAAACCGACCACGAGGTCGACCCGCATGCGCAACTTGCCGGCGTCTACCGGCACATCGGCGCGGGCGGCACGGTCGAGCGGCCCACCCGCCTCGGCCCCGCGATGATCTTCAATCACGTGAAGGGCTACCCGCAAAGCCGCGTGCTGGTCGGCCTCATGGCGAGCCGCAAGCGCGTAGGCCTGCTGCTCGACGCCGAACCGCGCCGCCTCACCCAGCACATGGCGCAAGCCGTGCGCAACGCCATCGACCCCGTGAGCGTGCCGCGCGAAGCCGCGCCGTGCCAGGAAACCGTGTATCTCGCGAGCGACCCCGGCTTCGATCTGCGCAAGCTCATCCCCGCGCCGACCAACACCGAGAGCGACGCCGGCCCGTTCCTGTGCCTCGGCCTCGTGCTGGGCAGCGACCCTGACACCGGCCACGCCGACGTCACCATCCACCGCCTGTGCGTGCAAGGCCGCGACGAGCTTTCCATCTTCTTCGCGCCGGGCCGCCATATCGACGCTTTCCGCCAGAAAGCCGAAGCGCGCGGCGAGGCGCTGCCCGTCTCGGTGAACATGGGGCTCGACCCGGCCATCCATATCGGCGCCTGCTTCGAAGCGCCCACCACGCCGTTCGGCTTCGACGAACTTTCCATTGCGGGCGGGCTGCGCGGCAAGCCGGTCGAACTCGTGGACTGCGTGAGCGTGAAGCAGAAGTCGATTGCGCGCGCCGAGATCGTGATCGAAGGCGAGATCCTGCCGAACGTGCGCGTGGCCGAAGACCAGCACACGCACACCGGCCACGCCATGCCTGAATTTCCGGGCTACAACGGCCCGGCCAATCCCGCGCTGCCCGTCATCAAGGTCAAGGCCATCACGATGCGCCACGGCGCGATCATGCAAACGCTCGTGGGCCCGGGCGAGGAGCACACGAATCTCGCGGGCATTCCCACCGAGGCGAGCATCTACAACGCCGTGGAAGCCGCCATGCCCGGCTTCGTGAGTCAGGTGTACGCACACACGGCCGGCGGCGGCAAGCTGCTCGCGGTGCTGCAGGTCAACAAGCAGTCGGCCTTCGACGACGGCCGCGCGCGGCAGGCGGCGATCATCGCGCTCGGCGTGTACTCGGAACTCAAGCACGTGATCCTCGTGGACGCCGACGTCGATCCCTTCGACACCGACGACGTCATGTGGGCCATGACCACGCGCTACCAGGGCGACGTCTCGACGGTATTCGTGCCCAAGGTGAACGGGCATGTGCTCGACCCCTCGCAAACGCCCGAATTCAATCCCGCGCTGCCCGCGCGCGGCGTGACCTGCAAGACCATCTTCGACTGCACGGCGCCGTACCATCTGCGCGACGAATTCGTGCGGGCGAAGTTCAAGGAGGTGGACCCGCGCCCGTTTGCCCCCACGCTTTTCGGGGGCGATCATGAGTAAGCGCGCGTTGAATGGCCGCAAGCGGCTGATCGTGGGCGTGACGGGCGCCACGGGCTTTATCTATGCGGAACGCACACTGCGCCTGCTGCGCGAAATGGAGGTCGAGACACATCTCGTGATCTCCCGCGCGGCCGAACTGACGCGCGAGTACGAGTCGAACCTCTCGCGCGAAGCCGTGCATGCGCTCGCCGACCATGTCCACCCGATCGCCGATGTGGGCGCTTCCATTGCGTCGGGGTCGTTCCGCACGCTCGGCATGCTCGTCGTGCCGTGCTCGATGCGCACCGTTGGCGAGATCGCATCGGGCGTCACGAGCACGCTGCTCACGCGCGCCGCCGACGTGGTGCTCAAGGAGCGCCTGCCACTCGTGCTGATGGTGCGGGAAACGCCGCTGAACCTCATTCACCTGCGCAACATGACGACGGTGACCGAGGCCGGCGCAGTGGTGTTCCCGCCGGTGCCCGCGTTCTACGCGAAGCCCGCGAGCCTGCAGGAGATGGTCGATCATTCGGTGAGCCGCGCGCTCGACCAGTTCGGGCTCGATACCGAACGCATAGAGGCGTGGCGCGACGCGTAAAGCCTCCGTGGACACCCCGCGGACGCACGCCGGACAATCAGGGAACGTGCATCGCAGTATTAAGTTTCGGCGTAAAATGCGCCGTTCGCCGCGATGTACCGGCGTAGAAGCCTCACGCCAGCGATGCACGTCGATCTACTTACCATCTACTTTCTCCTGATCGGGACCCTGCTAGCCAGTTCCTTGATCACGCTCTGGGAGCATCGAACGCATCCCGCGCGCAGCAAGGCCTTACGGATTCTTGCCGCCGGGTACGCCACCCTCGCAACCGGGTGCGCCGCGGTACTCGTGCGCGCCGACCTGCCGGGCGTATGGGGCGCGGCGCTGAGCAACCTCATCATCATGGCCGGCTATCTGCTGGTGTTGCACGGCGTCGCGACGATGAACGGGCGGCAATACCGGGCAGGCTCGATCGCCCTGCTCGCGCTGATCGCGCTGACGTGGGCCACATGGGGCGCACGGCATCCGGCCGAGATGTGGTATTACGCGAGCGCGTTTCCCATTGCGCTGGCGAGCGGCATGACTTCGCGCGAGTTGTTGCGCGGCGACGGCATGAAAGGGGTGCAATCACGCCACGTCGCGACCTTCGTGACCGGCTTTCATGCCCTTTTTTACGTGTTCAGGACGTTTGTGCTCCCCTTGTTGGGGAGCCGCTATGGGGACGGCTTCGTCGCGCTGGTCAGCAAGATCACGATGTATGAAGGCGTGCTGTATTCGATCGTTCTGCCCATGTCGCTGCTCAAGCTGATTCGCGAGGAAACGCACGGGCAGCTTTTGCGCGAATCCCAAACGGACTACCTGACCCGCCTTGGCAACCGCCGCTGGTTCTTCGAAGAAGGCGAGCGCGTGATGAGCGAGGCCGGGGCGCGCGAGGCCGGGGCCCGCCAGCCGGTCTCGCTCCTCGCCTTCGATCTCGACCACTTCAAGACCATCAACGACCGCTACGGCCACAAGACCGGCGACGAAGTCCTCAAGGCGTTCGCCGACATTGCCCGCAGCGCCATGGGGCCCGACGCGATCCTCGCGCGCATAGGCGGTGAAGAATTCGCCGCCCTGCTGCCAGGCCACGACCGCTTGCGCGCCAAAGCGGTGGGCGAAGCGATCGCCCGGCGCTTCGCCCAAACCGCGACGCACAAGATCGAAGGCGTGGACATACGCGCCACGGTGAGCATCGGCCTCGCGCAGCATGGTCACGAGGCGTCCACGCTCTCCGACCTGCTGGCCGCTGCCGACGCCGCGCTCTACAGCGCGAAGTCGCTGGGCGGCAACCGGCTCGAAATGCTGGTTCTCTAGCACCGCACGCCAAGTCAGCCATTTGTAGGCTGCGCGCATCCTTTTTGCTGAGCCACTTAAGCCCGCCTCATCCCGGTCGCGGGCGTAACCGCACTGAGCGGTAAGGGGGCGCAATGGCAACGATCGATTCCCGGATCCGGATGGCAATTTCTGCCGGACTCATTGTCCTGCTCGCGGCTTGCGGCGGCGGGGGCGGCGGCGGCGGTGGCAGCAGCGCAAGCGGAGGCTCGAGCACCGGCGCGAACACGCCGGCGGGCGGCGTCAAGCTGCAGGTCGTCTCGTTCGGCGACAGTCTTTCCGATGTCGGAACCTACGCGCCGATTGCGGGCGCCGTAGGCGGCGGGCGGTTCACAACCAACCCCGGCCAGGTCTGGTCCCAGGACGTCGCGCAATATTACGGGGACACCCTGAGCGCCGCCTACACCGTCAGCATTGATCACAAGCTGAGCGCGCAAGGTGGCTTCGGCTACGCGGAGGGCGGCTCGACGGTCGCCACGCCGGCCGACCAGTACGACTTCCTCTCGAGCGTGATCGGCAACATCGAAATGCCGGTCAATCAACAGGTTTCGAACTATCTGTCCGCGCACGGCAGCTTCAACTCCGGCCAGCTCGTGCTGGTCTGGGCGGGCGCGAACGACGTGCTGCGCGCGGGCAATCCGCCGTCCGCCAATACCGTCGTGCAAACCGCCGCCACGACGCTCGCGCAAATCGTCGGACAGATCGTGCAGGCCGGCGCCACGCATGTCGTGGTGATCAACGTGCCGAACATCGGGCTCTCGCCCAAGGGCCTTGCCGCTGCCGACGGCGGCGCGAATCTGACCCAGCTATCGCAGCTCTTCAACTCGACATTGAACGGCGCATTGCAGGCCGAGGGTTTGCAGGGCAAGGTCATCGAAGTCGATTCGTACACCTGGATCACGCAGCTCGTGGCGAACTTCCAGGCGAGCGGATTTAGCGCGTCCAACACGGCCCAGGCTTGCGACGCTTCGAAAACGCCGGACGACACCTCGTTGCTCTGCTCGCCGGCCACCTATGTCGCGGCCAATGCCGACCAGACCTATATGTTCGCCGACGACCTGCACCCGACCACGCACACGCATACGCTCTTCGCGCAGTACGTCGAGCAGCAGATCGCGGCGAGCGGGCTGGGTCATTGAGTGCTGGATTCACGCGGCCGCGGCGCGTAGCCAGCACACACTTACCAGCAATGTGACCTACACTCAGTGCGTGACGCATTTCGCAACCCGCTCGGACGTGACCGCGCTATGCAGCGAGGAGACCATCGCCTGCCATAGATGCGCATCGTAGGCAGTGCGAGCAGTCGTTCGTTGCGAACCCCGATTCTGGCGCCTTGGCACCGTGTGCCCCCGCCGGTGTGTCTGCCAGAATCGTGCGACGAATGAAGATTCGTCGCGTCACGCTGAAGGAGCGACCATGCGCGCACTCGACATCACGACCGAGTCCGTCGTCACCGCCATGCCGGAGATGACGATCCGCGACGTGGCGACCTTGTTCGTCGACAACGATATCGGCGGCCTGCCGGTCATCGACGCAACGGGAAAGGTTGTCCGCATCGTCAGCCACAGCGACATCCTGCATCGAATAGCGAACGGTACGGTCCGCGCGAAACGCGCACGGTGGCTCGAAATCCTCGTGTCGTCGCCGCGCGAACAGGCCGCTGCAGACGATCCCGCACCGCCCGCGGTCAACGGCAAAGCACACGACGACGCCATCGTGCATGAAACGTTTCCTCGCGTGACGCCCACGCTCTAGCGCAGCCTTCGAACATCGACTGCATACGTCTGTCACATCTGGAGAATGAGGGCGATTTCCTTCCGTCAATACTCCTGATGATTTCCAGCGCCAACGGGTCCGATATAGTTGGCCCGCGGCCGCAGCAGCGTGCCGCTCGTCATCTGCTCGATGGCGTGCGCCATCCAGCCCACGCTGCGACCAATGGCGAATATCGCGAACACGGCATCTTCCGGCAAGCGGCACCAGGCGGCCAACGCGGTGAGCGCGATGTCGATCGTGGGCGCGAGACCGCGCGACGCGTGAACGTAGTCGATCAGCGCGCGCACGTCGTCCGGTGCCTCGAACGCCGCGAGCAGATCCGCCGCGCGCGGGTCGCCTTGCGGATAAAGCGCGTGACCGAAACCCGGCAACGGGCCGTTCGACTCGAGCCACCACTCGGCCGCCGCCGCGACACCCATCTCGCGCACCTTGCCGAGCAGCGCCTGCACGCGCAATGCGGCGTCGCCATGCAAGGGCCCGGCGAACGCGGCGAGACCCGCCAGCATGCATGAGCCAAGCGACGCGCCCGTCGATGCGGCCACGCGTGCGGCAAACGCCGAGGTCGTCAGCTCCTGGTCCGCCAGCAACGCGAGCGCACGCCGCAGCAAGTCCGCCTGCGCTTCGCACTGCCACGCACGCGCGAGCCGCTCATGCAGCGCGCCGCTCTCACCGAAGGCGCCGATGTTGCGAGGCCCGACGAAGGCGCTCGCAAAGCGGCCCACGAGGCGCGCCGCTTCCTCGTTCAACCGTGCGGCAACGAGCGCGCCGCTCGAAGGCGGCTGCGCCGCGGCGAGGGCGACCGACGCATACACTCGCGCACGCGGCGGCGCGCCAACGGGCACGCTCACGTCGTCGTGGCAGGTGGGGAAAACCGGTGCAGCGCCGGTTTCCCATAGACATTGGGCCACCGCTTCAAGTGTCGCCCGGCTCGCGAGTTCGACCGCATCGTGCCCGCGGTAGTAGAGCCTGCCCCGCGCAATCGTGGAAATACGCGTGTTGATGATGGGTTCGCCCCACGCCATCGTGCTCGCCGCGATGTTCTTGTGCGCGCGGCCCAGATCGCGTTTCTTCCTGAGCGCCGCGACATCCGAGCCGCTGTACAGCTTGCGGCTTGCGTGCTCCGGGTCCCAACGCACCTCGATACGCCCGCGGCTCACATACGCGTACAACGTCTGCTTGCGCACGCCCAGCGCGTGACAGGCCTCCTCCTGCGTCATCCAGTTTTCCACTCGCTTTCCTTGGGTTGGGCTGGTTGATTCACTTAATCAAGATTGACGCGTTCTGGCGGGGTGAGTCAAATACAGTCAATCCGACCCGCGCACAGCAACGCAGCTTACGGGTACGGATCGACAATGATAACCGCGCCTTAGAGCCCGACACTGGAGACACCGATGTCCACGCAGAGGTCCGTCAGCTACGCCGCCACTGAAGTCACAAGCGCCGCGCGCGCCACCCGCACGCGATACACGATTCTGGCCGCCATCCTGCTGCTCGCGACGGTCGCCTACGCAGACCGCGCGATCCTCTCGATTGCCGGACCCGGCATTGCAAAGGAATTCGGGCTCAACCCCATCCAGCTCGGCTACGTGCTCTCGGCGTTCAGCTGGGCCTATGTGGTCGGGCAGATCCCGGGCGGCCTGCTGCTCGACCGCGTCGGCACGAAAGTCATGTACGGCGCCACGCTGATCCTGTGGTCGCTCGCAACGATACTCGTCGGCTTCGTCGGCAAGGTCACTTCCGATGTATCGATGGCGCTGGGCCTGCTGTTCGCGCTGCGCTTCGCGCTCGGGCTCATCGAGGCGCCGAGCTTCCCCGCCAACAGCCGCGTGACGGTCATGTGGTTCCCAAAGGAGGAGCGCGGCTTCGCCACGTCGTTGTTTGCGTCCGCATCGTATTTCGCGGTGGCGATCTTTTCGCCGTTCGCAGGCTGGCTCACCGGCAAGTTCGGCTGGCCCGCGCCGTTCTTCGCACTCGGCGTGATCGGCATTGCCTGCGCCGGCATCTGGGCGCGCGTGATGCACGAGCCGCGCAAGCACCCGCGCGTGTCTCCTGCCGAACTTGACCGTCTCGTCGCGGGCGGCGCGATGATCGACATCGACTCGAAGCTCGAGCGTCTGTCGCGCCCCGCGGTGTCCGGCAAGGCGCTGCGCATGCTGCTCGGCAACCGCATGCTTTGGTGCTCGTATATCGGCCAATATTGCGTGATCGCGCTGAGTTATTTCTTCATCACGTGGTTTCCCATCTACCTCGTGCAGGCGCGCGGCATGAACGTCATGCAGGCCGGCCTCGCGACGATGCTGCCGGCTATTGCGGGCTTTCTCGGCGGCATTGCGGGCGGCGTGATTTCGGACGCGCTGATCCGGCATGGCTGGAGCGTTTCGTGGGCGCGCAAGACGCCCTATATCGTCGGCATGGCGGTGGGCTGCTGCATCGTATTCTCGGCGTTCACCGAGAACAACACCGTGATCGTCCTGCTCATGACGCTCGCTTTCCTCGGCAAGGGCGCAGCGGCCGGCGCGGGCACCTGGGCCATCGTCTGCGATACCGCGCCGCGCGAAGCCGTGGGTCTCGCCGGCGCGATTTTCAACTGTATCGGCAATATTGGCGGTATCGTCACGCCTATCGTGTTCGGCTATATCGTGCAGGCAACGGGCGGCTACACGGCCGGTCTTTATTTTGTCGCGGCACACTGTGTGGTCGCGGCGCTGGTTTATCTCGTGTTCATGGGCCGCATCGAGCGCGTGAACGTCAACTGAGCGCGTGCCCACGCATCAACCGAAGCAAGGATTCATCGATTCTCTATGGCAAAACCCATCATTCTCAACGCAGCCGAATTGCCGGAACGCACCCAGGCGGAACTCGCCTCGCTCTTCACGATGCTCGATCTGCCGAAGGCGCCGGAAGAAGCGGCTGCGTTTCTCGCGCAGCACGGCGCGTCCATTCGCGGCATCGCGCTGCGCAAGACGAAGATCGACGCGGCATTTCTCGACGCCCTGCCCGCGCTGGAGATCATTGCGAGCTATAGCGCCGGCCTCGACAACCTCGACGTGAAAAGCGCGCAGGCGCGCGGCATCCGCATCGAAAACGCGTCGCACGTGCTGGCCGAAGATGTCGCGAATACCGCTATTGGCCTGGCGCTCGCGCTCACGCGCGACATCGTGCAGGCAGACGCCTACGTGCGCTCCGGACAATGGCCCGTGCATGGCGCACTGCCGCTCGGCCGCTCGATTTCGCGCATGAAGGTCGGCATTGTCGGGCTCGGCATGATCGGCGCGGCCATCGCGAAGCGGTTGAAGGCGTTCGGCTCGCAAGTCGCGTACTACGGGCCGAACCGCAAGAGTGTCGATCTGCCGTACTACGACGACGTAACGCGTCTTGCGGCCGATAGCGACATGCTGATCCTCACCTGTCCGCTCACGCCGCAAACGCATCATCTGGTGAATGCGGCCGTGATCGACGCGCTCGGCCCGCAAGGCTTCCTCATCAACATTGCGCGCGGTCCGGTGGTCGATGAAAGCGCGCTGATCGCGGCGCTCGATGAAAAACGTATCGCAGGCGCGGCGCTCGACGTGTTCGAGCACGAACCCCATGTGCCGCAAGCGCTGATCGACAATCCGCGCGTCGTGCTGACTCCGCATATTGGTTCGGCAACGGAAGAAACGCGCACGGGCATGGCCGATAACGTGGTCGATATGCTGGCGAGCCATTTTGGCATTGCCAGCCCGCGCAGCGCACCTGAGCAAACGCCGGAAGTCGTGAAGACCGCAGCAGCAGCCTGACCGCTCCTGGGCAAGACTCAGGCCGATTCGCGCGCCACGATCGTGAACCCCACGTCGAGCGCGCGAGGTTCGGTCACGCTGGTTTCGCCGCTCAGGCGGTCCAGCAGAAAGCGCGCGGCGTTCACGCCAATGCGCGTGCCCTCCACGCGCACCGTCGTGAGCTGGGGCGTGGTTTCGGTGGCGAATTCCAGATCGCCGAAGCCGCAAATCGCCAGTTGCGAGGGGACGTGCACGCCCATCTGGCGCGCGGCACCGAGCGCGCCGATGGCGAGCAAGTCCGAGCCGCAGAACACGGCGTCGATATCCTGGGCGCGCGCGAGCAGTTGCGGCAGCGCGCGCTTGCCGTGCGCGACGGAACTCGGTGGCGCGACCTGTTCCTCGGGCACGTCCTCGATGCCTGCCTGCGCGAGCCGTTCGCGAAAGCCCGCGCGCCGCGCGAGCGCGCGCGCGTCGTTGGCGGAGATGAGCGCAGGACGGCGCGCGCCACGCGCGATAAAGTGCCCGGCCACCGCCGCGCCGATCCGGTAGTGCGAAAAGCCCACCAGCATGTCGATGGGCGTATCGGTCATGTCCCACGTTTCGACCACGGGAATGCCAACGTTCTTGAGGCGTTCGCGCAACGATTCGGTATGCGCCACGCCCGTGAGCAGCACGCCTTCAGGGCGGCGGCTCAAAACCGTATCGAGCAGGCTCTCCTCGTTCGACGCGCTATAGCCGCTCAACGCGAGCAGCACTTCGTAGCCCGCGCGCGACATCGTCTCGCTGAACACCTGAATGGTTTCCGCAAACAGCGAGTGCGAAACGGTCGGCACGATGGCCGCAACGAGCCGCGAGCGCGCCGACGACAACCCGCCCGCGAGCCGGTTGGGCACATAGCCCAGTTTCTGCACGACCTGACGCACGCGCTCCAGCGTCTCCGGCGCGACCGACTCCGGGTTGTTGAACACGCGCGAAACCGTGATGGGCGAGACGCCCGCCTGCGCGGCGACGTCGGTGATGCGCAGGCCCTTCGGGCCGCCGCGCGTGCGCTTCGTGCGCACGGTGGCGTCCGCGTGTTCGATGCTCGGAGCGGGTTTGATGGTCGACATGAACGTGAACGGGTGTGGGCGGTGCGCGGCTATTGTAGCGAATGCGCCTCGCAGCCTAGCGTGCGTTGTTCGGCAGGGGCGCGCCGTCGGCGGCTTGCGGCGTACGATTGCCACGGCGCAGGATCATGGCGGTGACGATCGCGAAGATCACCATGCACGCGGCGGGCACGAGCATGGGCATGCGCGTGCTACCCGTTGCCTGCTTCACGAAGGGCACGAGATTCTGTGCAATGAAACCGCCAATATTGCCGAGCGAATTGATCGCCGCAATGCCTGCCGCAGCGCGCGCGCCGTAAAGGAACTTGGGCGGCAGCGTCCAGAAGCACGGAATCAGCAGATACATGCACGGCGCGCCAAGACACAGCGCGGCGAAGCGCAGCGCGTGGCCCGGCAGAAATACCGACGAAACGAAGAAAACCATGCCGAGCAGCGACGCCACGAGCATCGCGACCGTCGCATGATTGCTCGCGCGCAGCCGCGAAGGGAGCGTCGCGAGCACGATCGTCGCCAGCAGCCAGGGAATGATGTTGAGCAGCCCGTTCGTGGTGTTGCTCACGCCGAATCCCTTGACGAGCGTAGGCAGCCAGTAGCTCACGCCGTACACGGAAATCGACAGCATCATGTAGTAGAACGCCATGCCGAGCACGCGCGGCTCCGTCAGCACGCTGAGCACGGAGCCGTGGCGCTCCCGGCCCCGCGCAGCCGCGCTCTCGGTCGAGAGCGTGTGCACGAGCCAGCGCTTCTCCCCTTCGGAGAGGAACGCCGCTTGCTGCGGCGCCTTCGGCAACAGGTACAGCACGACGATCGTCAGCAGTACCGATGGAATGCCGGTGACCACGAACACGAGCTGCCAGCCCTGCAGTCCGAACAGTCCGCCTTTGTCGAGCAGCCAGCCGCAAATCGGCGCGCCGACCATGTTGCCGAGGCTGCTGCCCACCGTGAAGTAACCGAGCATGCGCACGCGGTGGCGCTGCGGGAACCACAGGGTGAGGTAATAGATCACGCCGGGATAGAGCCCGGCTTCGGAGGCGCCCAGCAAAAAGCGCAGGACGTAGAACATCGTGGCGTTGCGCGTGAAGGCGAGCAAAATCGTCACCACGCCCCACGTGAACATGATGCGCGCCATCCAGCGCGGCGCGCCGTACTTGTGGAGCAAAATATTGCTCGGCACCTCGAACAGCAGATAGCCGATGAAGAACAGCGACGCGCCAAGCCCGTATGCGACCTCGGAAAGCCCGAGACTGTCGAGCATCTGCAGCTTCGCGAAGGCGATGTTGGAGCGGTCGATATACGCGACCAGGTAGAGCACGCCGAGCAACGGCATCAGCCGCCAGCCCATGCGGTTGATCAGACGCGGCTCGTCAACCGCTGCGATGGCATCGTTCACGTTGTCTCCTGAGCCCGCTTTGCGCACGGGCCTCTGTCTATTGGTGTCGTTCTGCTTACCGCAGGCGGCCTATTTTGCCTGCTGCTCGCACCATGCGCGATATGCCGCCAGCGTTTCCTCGTTCGGCGGATAGGTGCCGCGCAGTGCGAGACCCGACTCGATGCGCTCCGTGATGAACGCTTCGAGCCGTTCCTGCTCGGTGGCGTCGCGGGCCACGTCCTCGGCCATTTCGTGCGGCACGATCACGACGCCATCGGCATCGGCCACGACGATATCGCCCGGATAAACCGCCACGCCGCCGCACGCGATCGGCACGTTCATGTCCACGGCATGATGTTTCGCGAGATTGAGCGGTGCGCTCGCCCCCGCGCACCACAGAGGCAAACCGAGCGCCGCGATCGTGCCGCTGTCGCGCACAGGGCCGTCCGAGACCATGCCCGCCACGCCGCGCTTCGCGAGGCGCAACGCGAGAATCGAGCCCACCGACGCCACGGTGCGGTCTCCACGGCAGTCCTGCACGAGCACACTACCCGCGGGCGCCGTTTCCACGGCCTTGCGCTGCGGATGATCCGGGTTCTGAAACACGCCCACGTGGTCGAGGTCCTCGCGCGCCGGAATATTGCGCAGCGTGAATGCAGGACCGACGAGATTCGGCGTGCCCGGTTCGGACTTCACGAGCGGCGCCACGCCCTGCAAAAACACATTGCGCAGGCCTCGCTTGAAGAGTTGGGTCGTGAGCGTGGCGGTGCTCACGTGACGCAGTTGTTCGAGCGCGGCTTCGCTGACTGGCGGGTTCGTTGCAGAGTTCGGTGCGGTCATGATCGGTGATGTCTTCGATGGTGGAGATTAGTGAATTTCAGGCTCGGTGCCGTGGGCTTCGCACGGCGTGGCGGCTGGCGTTTCGAGGAAATCGAAATCGCAGCCCTTGTTCGCCTGCGTCACGTGCAGCTGATGCATCACGCCGAAGCCGCGCTCGAACGGACGCTTCGGCGCCGTCCACGCCGCTTTGCGCGCGGCCAGTTCCGCGTCGCTCACATGCAGATGCAGGCGGCGCGCCTCGACGTCGAGCTCGATGATGTCGCCGTCTTTGACGAGCGCGAGCGGCCCACCCACGAACGATTCGGGCGCCACGTGCAGCACGCACGCGCCGTAGCTCGTGCCGCTCATGCGCGCGTCGGAAATGCGCAGCATGTCGCGCACGCCTTGTTTGAGCAGCTTTTGCGGAATCGGCAGTTGGCCCCATTCGGGCATGCCGGGCGCACCCACGGGGCCCGCGTGCTGCAGCACGATCACGGAGTCGGCGGTGACGTCGAGGTCGTCGCTGTCGATACGTGCCGCCATGTCGTTGTAGTCGCGAAACACGACGGCGGGGCCGCGATGCCTGAGCAGATGCGCCTCCATCGCCGCGGGCTTGATGACCGCGCCGTCCGGCGCGAGATTGCCCGTGAGCACGGCAAGGCCGTCGCGCGCGACGAGCGGGTTGCGGCGCGTGCGGATCACGTCGTCGTTGAAGATTTCCGCGCCCGCGATGTTTTCGCCGAGCGTTTTGCCGCTCACGGTCATCTGCGTGCCGTCGATCAGGTCGCCGAGTTCCACGAGCAGCGCACGCAGGCCGCCTGCGTAATAGAAGTCCTCCATCAGATACTGGCCGGCCGGGCGGATATTGCCGAGCACGGGCGTCACGCGCGCGAGTTCGTCGAAGCGCGCCGTGGTCAGATCGATGCCCGCGCGGCGGGCCACGGCCACGAGGTGCACGATCGCGTTGGTCGAGCCCGACATCGCGAGCACGGTGGTCACGGCATTGTCGAACGCCTTCGCGGTGAGGATGTCCGAGGGCTTCTGGTCGGCCCACACCATCTCGACAATGCGCTGCCCCGTGAGCGACGCGTACTGCGCGTGACGCGAGTCCGCCGCGGGAATCGACGAAAAACCAGGCAGCGTGAGGCCGAGCGCTTCGGTGGCGCTCGTCATCGTCGAGGCCGTGCCCATCGTCATGCAGTGGCCCGGCGAGCGAGCGATGCCGCTCTCGATGCCCTTCCACTCGTCTTCGGTGATCTTGCCCGCGCGCAACTCCGCCCAGTACTTCCATGTGTCCGAGCCGCTGCCGAGCGTGCGGCCATTCCAGTTGCCGCTCAGCATCGGCCCGGCGGGCAGATAGATCGCGGGCAGATCCATGCTGATCGCGCCCATCAGGAGACCCGGCGTGGTCTTGTCGCAGCCGCCCATCAGCACGCAGCCATCGAACGGGTACGACTTGAGCAGTTCCTCCGTCTCCATGGCGAGGAAGTTGCGGTAAAGCATGGTGGTGGGCTTCTGGAACGGCTCCGCCAACGTCATCACGGGCATCTCGACCGGAAAGCCGCCCGCCTGCCAGATGCCGCGCTTCACTTCCTCCACGCGTTGCTTGAAGTGGGTATGGCACGAGTTGATCTCGCTCCACGTGTTCACGACGGCGATCACGGGCTTGCCCATGTAATCGGACGAGTGATAGCCCATCTGCGCGGTGCGCGAGCGGTGGCCGAACGAGCGGAGGTCGTTGACGCCGTACCAGCGGTAGCTGCGCAGGTCTTCGGGCTTCTTGCGGACTGGGGACAAGGTGTTCTCCATGATAACGCTACCATTTCGGCCGATAAAAAAGCCGCCGAGGGCGGGCGGGTTCGATAGGGCCGCTGGTGAGGTGTTGCAGATGGTAGCGTTATCATTCGCGATCGGATCCTGGGGGAAATACGGAGCGTGATGCACACAGTGCGTCTGTCGTGCTGCGCTGCATGTCGGTTGCCGCCCCTTTTTCGGACATATCCGATACCACCGCCAGCCGGTCTACCTGACGATATCTCCAACACGATAATTTTATCCCGTCATTGCGCACCAGCCATATCGCCGCTCACTATCGTTGCCTTGCGATGCGGGCCATTTACCCCAAAGTCCGCGACGGATTCAAATGGACAGATCCGTCCCACAACCTATTCGACGTGCCGGAAAAACGCCGGTCTGTCATTGCGCATTGGCGAGTGCGAAACAGAAAGACTGGCCAGATCGTCGATGGCGCCGAGCGTGGCCGATACGACTCAGTATGGATTCCGACGGCAGCCCATGGAAGCACGATTTTCTGGATTCACAATCCCGACTACCTGCAGGCAACGGGTGGAAAATCGTATCGATGAAGCGCTTCACAATCCTCCTGGCCGTCTCCTCTTGCATATCGACATACGCATATGCAGAGAAAATTTACGACGACTATGACGCTTTTTATGCCGACCAACCAGGCGCCATTTTCAAAACCCCGCTCAAGCAAGACAGGAGGAATGTATATTCCAACTTCGGCGAAAATGGCATCTATGCGGAGATACGGGCAACCATCAACGGGAGACCCGCGAGAATTCAGGTTGCTTCGGGGCACATATCAATCAATAAGAAAACGTACAGGTTTGCCCAGGCCATAACATTTCCAAACGAACACACGGGCGACATCTACCCCGGCACCGCCGAAGTTTTCATTGCGAAAAGTCCGGACAATCGTTCGCCGCTTCTGTGTCTGGAGGGGCACGGTAGCGGGTCCGGCGAAGCCAATCGCCGTCAACAAATATTCGTTCTGATGAACCCGTTTGGCCGTCAGCCAGTGTTTCTGCATTTGCCTGGCCTTCTTTCGTCCTGCCGGGCCGTGCTGACAACGCACAACGGCCAGGTGGTCTTCCCGCAGAATAGTTATGTGTGGAATGCGACGCAGGATGCACGAACAGGTTTGCAAATCTCATACTTTGCATTCGAGCGCGGGCGATTCAAGCCGACAAGCAAGAAAATCAATCTGCGCTTCGTTACGCCGGAGAATCCGTTCAACTTCTATCGGCAGGAATAGCCGATCTCGCCGCGCCAGGACGCGCCCAATTGCCACAGCGATTGTCGCCTCCCGATGAACACAGCATCGCGTTCGAACCACTTTATCGAGACTAACGGCGCCCGCATACTGCGTCTCATAGATTTCACGATCATGCCGACGCCATGCTAAACAGAGACGCCATCCGCTCCGGTGCGTTTCTCGAGAGTTTCAGCCATCTTCCGCCTGAAATTCTCTGGACGCAGACCCAAATCGACCAGTCGCTCGCCGAAACGATGACGAAGCGCCCCGCTGGCAAAGAGATCTGGGTATTCGGCTACGGTTCGCTCATGTGGAATCCGCTCTCGCGCTTCGACCGGCGCGCGAGCGCAACGCTGCACGGCTGGCGCCGCAGCTTTTGTATTCGCCTTTTCGGCGGCCGCGGCACGCCGCAGCAACCGGGCCGCATGCTCGCGCTGGAGCCAGGGGGCGCCACGCAAGGCGTCGTGCTGCGGCTCGATGCCGCGACGCTCGACGAAGAGCTGCATATTCTCTGGACCCGCGAGATGCTCACGGGCGCCTACACGCCGGCCTGGACCACCGTGACACTCTCCACGGGCGAAACGCGCCATGCCCTCGCCTTTGTGGCAAGTCACTGCCCGCAGCAATACGAGGCCGATTCGAGCCCCGCGACGGTTTCGCGCCTGATAGCCCAGGCGCAGGGCCCGCTCGGCACCAACGCGGAATATGTGTTCCAGCTCAGGCAAGCGCTCGCCGATTGTGCGATGAGCGACGCCTACGTCGAGGAGGTGGCCCAGGCGCTCGAACGGATCGAATTGACGCCCTGACTACGCTAGGCGAGCCGCGCGAGTCCCGTGACCAACTGAACGACGCCGAACGCGGCGATCGCGACTGCGGAAAAAATGGAGATGCCCCGCGTGAATGCGAGCGGCAGCTTCGTTCGCAACGCGGAGGTCACGCCGCTCAGGAACAGCCACCACACGGCCGAGCCCGCGAACACACCCGTCACCATGGGCGCCACCGAAAGCCATCCCGGCACGCCATGTTCGCCCGGCATGGCCGGCAACGGTCCGAGCGCCGCAAAAGCGGCAATGAACGAAAAAATGGTCAGGGGATTCGAGAGCGTGAGCGCAAACGTCGTGAAGAAGTCACGCGTAACAGGCGTGCGCAAGCCCTCCTGGACGGCGGCCGGCGCACGAGGCGCCTCGCGCGCGATCGTCCACGCCATCCATACCAGAAACGCCCCGCCAGCCGCCTTCAAACCCACGGTCAGCATCGGCAGCGCCGCGACGATACCCGCCACGCCGAGCGCGCCGAGCAAGCCATAACAGGCGTCCGCGCACGCAGCACCCATGCCAGTGGCAAAGCCGGAGCGGAAACCCCGGCTCAGGCTGCGCTGGATGCACAGCATGCCGATGGCCCCGACCGGTGCGGCGATGCAAAACCCCAACGCCACCGCTTTAACGAACAACATGTCCCTCTCTCCGCAATTCATGTTCTATGGGGGACTATCGTAGACCGCGAAGATTATCCGCAGAAGCGGGGATTTAAGGGAAAATGGGCATTTCACCTTAAACATTTCGCCAAGATGGACGATCTGGACTGGAAAATACTGGCGCTGCTGCAGGAGAGCGGGCGCATGACCTATACGGAGCTGGCTCGCCGCGTGCATCTCTCGGTGCCGGCGGTCACGGAACGCGTGCGACGTCTCGAAGATGCCGGCGTGATCGAAGGCTATACGGCGCGCGTGAATCCGGCCGCCGCTGGCTATCCCCTCTGCGCCCTGATCGGCATTACGGTGCCGCAGTCCGCGAAAGCGAAGTTTCTCAAGCTGCTCGGCACGATTGCCGAGGTGCTCGAATGCCATCACGTCACGGGTGCGGACTCCTACGTCATTCGCCTCGTGGCAACGAGCGTGGCTGATCTGGAGCGCCTGATCCAGCGGATCAACCTTTACGGCGAGACGCGCACGTCCATCGTCATGTCCACGCCGCTCGCCGCGCGTGCGCTCACGCCGCCTCAAAACGGGTCGCGCGGCAAGGCCTAGCCGCGACGACCCCGGGGCTCAAAGCGAACGCGCGATTGCTTGGCCCAGCAGTTCCACGCCGAGATCGATCTCCTGCTCGCTCACGGTCAGCGGCGGCGCAATGCGGAACACGCCGCCCATGCCGGGCAACTGCACGATATTCATGCTGAGGCCAAGCTTCATGCATTCGCGCGTGATCTTCGCGCCAAGACCGTCGGCGGGCTCCTTCGTGCGGCGGTCCTTGACGATCTCGAGACCCAGCAGCAGGCCGCGCCCGCGAATGTCGCCAATGCATTCGAAGCGCTCCATCAGGTCCAGTAGTCCGCGTCTGAGCCGGTCGCCCATGATGTTTGCGCGCGCAACGAGTCCTTCTCGCTCCACCACGTCCAGCACCCGCAGGCCGACCGCGGCGGGAAGCGGATCGGACACATGGGTCGTGTAGAACAGAAAGCCGCGTTCGTGCGCCGCTTCTTCGATCTGCGCGGACGTCACCACCGCCGCCAGCGGCAAGCCCGCGCCCAGCGTCTTGGAGAGCGTGAGAATGTCGGGCGTCACACCGTCGTGCTCGCACGCGAACATCGTGCCGGTGCGGCCAACGCCTGTTTGCGCCTCGTCCAGGATCAGCAGCATGCCGCGCTCTTCGCACTTGCGCTTGAGCGCCGCCATATAGCCCGGCGGCAATTCGATGATGCCGCCCGAACTCAGGATCGGCTCCGCAATGAAGGCCGCGAGATTGCCACTCGACTGGCGGTCGATGAGATCGAACGCGTAGTCGAGTTCCGCGAGGTAGTCGTATTGCCCGTTGCGCTCGAAGCGCGGCCGGTACATGAACGGCGCGGGAATCGCGTACGAGCCCACCGCTGCGGGACCTACGCCCTTGCGGCCTGCGCTATAGGTGGCCGAAGCCGCGCCGCCGGTCATGCCGTGCCACGACTGCGCAAAGCCCACGATTTCGAACTTGCCCGTGACGAGTTTCGCCATGCGAATGGCGGCCTCGTTCGACTCCGCGCCGGTGCTCAGCAGCAGCGCCCGGTCGAGCCCGGCGGGCGTGACATCGGCTAAGCGCGTCGCCAGCTCGACCACGGGCCGCGAGAGCATGCCGCTGAACAGGTGGTCCAGCTTGCCCGCATATTCGTTGATGACCGAAACGATCTCGGGGTGGCTGTGGCCCAGCACGGCGCTCATCTGCCCCGAGGTGAAATCGAGAATCGGGCGGTCGTCCGCGTCGTAGACGAAGCTGCCCTGGGCGCGCTCGATGATCATCGGCTCGAACGTGCCGCCATAGCGGATCAGATGCTGCCGCGCGTTGCGCCAAAACTGTTCGTCGTCGTTCCTGGACACAGGCTTCTCCTTTTCGGGTGGCAGGTTTTTCTTGCAGTCTAGTCGGCGCTCTGGTTTTATAGAATCGAATAGTTCTTATGCAAGCTAGAAGAGAGGCTAATATCGTGAGCCGCCCGCTCGAAATCGATTTGCTGCGCTCGTTCGCGGTCATTGCCGAGGTGCGTTCGCTAAGCCGCGCGGCCGAACGCGTGGGCCGCACGCAGTCGGCGCTGAGCCAGCAGATCAAGCGGCTCGAGGAGATCGTCGATCAGCCGCTGTTTCAGCGCACCGGCCGCGGCGTCGCGCTGACGAGCCCCGGCGAGCGGCTGCTGGTCCACGCCCAGCGCATCCTGCGCCTGCACGACGAGGCGATGGCCGACCTGTGCGGCACGGGCCTGTCGGGGAGCATCCGCTTCGGTTGCCCGGACGACTATGCGGCCGTGTTCCTCCCCTCTTTGCTGCGACAGTTTTCGAGCCAGCATCCCCATGCGCTCGTGGAAGTCGTCTGCGTGCCCACGCCGCGCCTGCTCGAACAGCTCGACAAGCGAGCGGTCGACCTCGCGATGGTGTCGCTGCCTTTGGGCGCCAGCGGCACGGACGACGAGATCATTCGCCGCGAGCAACTGGTCTGGATCGGTTCGCCCGAACTCGACGCCGCCCACTTCGACCCGCTGCCGCTCGCGCTCTCCGATCCCGATACGCTCGACCACATCGCGGCCTGCGAGGCATTGGAGCGCGCGGGCAGAGCCTACCGCGTCGCGTATGCGAGCAGCAGCCTCGCCGGGCTTACCGCGCTCGTGCGTTCGGGCCAGGCCTTCGCCGTCATGACGCAAACCGCCGTTCCGCCAGATCTGGCCATTCTCAATGGCGACCCCGCGCTGCCGCCCTTGCCGGCCGTCGGGATCACGATAAAGTTCGCTCGCAAGCGGCCCTCGCTGCTCACGGCGGCGTTTGCGGAGCACATCCGGCTCACGCTGCCGATGTTGTGAGCACGCAGCCGCGAACAGGGCGCGCGCACTGCCGCGGTCTGCCAGGCAGGCGCAACCACGTCGCGTCGCTTGCTTTCGTGCTTTCGTGACGTGAGAGGGTCGATATTGAATCCGTAATAACATCGTATGCCGTGTTTCAACCGCCCCCCCGGAGGCAACATGCGACCCAATAGAATCATGTTTATCCGGCACGCCGAGAAGCCCGCATCCGATGAAGGCATCGGGATCGAGGCGGATGGCAAACCCGACGCGGAAAGTCTCTGCGTGCGCGGCTGGCAGCGAGCCGGCGCTTTGGCGCGATTCTTCTGCCCAATCGAGACAACGCATGCAACGCAACTCAAGCCAGCTACCGTATTCGCAGCGGGGGCCGGTCCTTCCAGCAAGAGCAAACGCTCGATGCAGACTGTGGCGCCCCTTGTCTCGCTGCTCCGAGAAACTTCGCAGGTGGATTACGTCAACACCTACCTGAAAGACGACGGCCGAGCGCTCATGACAGACGTACTCTCTCGACCGGGCGTCGTGTTGATAGCGTGGGAGCACAAAGTGCTGCCCTCGCTCATTGGACACATACCTCGCGTGCCCACGGTCCCGGCAACGTGGCCGGACGAGCGTTTCGACATGGTCTGGATATTCGATCGCGCAGGGGAAGGCTGGTCGTTTTCGCAGCTCCCGCAATCGCTACTCGCTGGCGATTCCAACGCGCCAATTCGCTAGGCCTTATGTTCTGGTCCCGATCAAAAACGAGCACAGTCACCGGCTAGCATCGCGCTCGCTTTGCTCCTGCACCGTAAAGATTGCCTCGGGCAATATCTTCAGACGTTCAATGGGAATAGGATCGCCGCTTTCGTCGGAATACCCATAGGTGCCTTCTGCGATCTTTTCAAGCGCACGCTGAATGTCGGCGATCCTGCGGTCGTTCACGTTGCGCAAGGCCTGATTGGCGACGTCCTGTTCGATTCGCTGGGCATCGTCCTCGGCTTCCCTTGCTTCCTCGCCAGACGCCTCTTCCTGATCGCGCTCCGCCGCAATCGTGCCTTCTTCGCCGCCTAGCACCTCGCGCTGCAGCGCCAGCAAACGCTGACGCTGACTTTCGATGAACGCTTCGCTCAATATCTGATCAGTCATGTTGATTCTCCCAAAGACCCATCGACGACACTGCGAGCTAGTGGAGCAGACCTTTGAATATCGCCGTCAAACTTACGGCCATCATTTCGACCGCGATGGCTGCAAGGATCATACCCATCAAACGCTTGGTGATCGCTGTCACCTTGGCGGACAGAAACCGCCCGAGGTATGGCGCGGAAAACAACGCGGCGGCCAGCAAGGCGAGAAACACGACCAGCCCCGTGGCGAGGCTCGCAATCTTCCCGTTGGCGTCAGCGGTGTGACCGAACACCACTAACGTGGCGATCGTGCCAGGGCCCACAAGAAGCGGCGTGGTCAGCGGGAACACCGCCACGTCCTGATCATAGCCGCTTTCGCCTAGCTCGCCTTGCCGCGGCGTGTGCTGCGCGCTCGACGACCCGTGTACCATGTCCAGCGCGATCAGCAATACGAGCAACCCTCCCGCGAGACGGAAATCGTCGATGCTGACCCCGAACACCTTGAGAATCGTCTCGCCGAGCGTGACGGAAATAACACAGCCAATCGTCACGCCGATAAAGGTTGTGGCTGCAACCGCCCGCTGCTTTCCATCGGACAGTCCCTCAGTCAGCGAAATGAACACCGGGATGTTCGCGATCGGATTCATGATCGCAAAGAGTGCCGAAAAGACCTTCATTGAAAACGCGAAGTCGATGGCCATGAGGTCACCTCGTGATCGTCATCCGCCCTACGATTCTCAACGCGTCCCAATTCACGAGTACAGCAGACGCTTGAATTCCTGGCCGCCATGTCCGCGACGTTCACGGCACGCACAGTTTATGCCACGTCAGAGATAAAATCGCCCGCTGCATTTTCCGATACTTTGCATCGCTCGTTTGGCGTTGACAATCCAATGCATGCTGGGTTCAATGCGGATTGATCGCCTGCGTGCCGGTGCCATAATGAATCTTCGGACGACCAACGGGAGTCAATCGTGACGCGCAAGTCCAGCGACCGACGACATCGATTTCTGCACGACCTCAAGTGGATTGCCATTCTTTGGTGCGTCGGCTTCGGTGCGACCGTTCTACTCACGCTGCCGTTTCACTTTCTCGTTATGGCCATGATGAGGAAGTAGCGGCACGCGAACATCCGGCTAGCCCCCTTTCGCCTACCGCGCGCACGACGCCGCGAGTCTGCCGACTGTGATGACCGCCTGTTCGATTTCGGGCGACCACGGCGTGCTGTAATTGAGCCGGATGAAGTTGCGATAGCTGTCCGACACGGAAAACATATAACCGGGTCCAATCGTGATGCCGCGCGCCAGTGCAAGCTGGTAGAGCGTCATCGAATCCACCTTCGCCGGCAACTCGATCCACAGCACATACCCACCCATCGGCGTCGACGTGCGCGTGCCTGCTGGAAAGAAGCGCGTGACCGTTGACTTCATCAAATTGCACTGCTGCGCGTAATTCTTGCGGATGCGTCTCAGATGATGCTCGTAGCCATCGCGCTCCAGGTATTCGGCAATCGCCAGTTGTGGAATGACCGAAGTCGTCAGCGTATTCAGAAACTTCAGCTTTTCGACCTCGTCGCGATAACGTCCCGGCAACGCCCAGCCGATGCGATACGCCGCGGTCAGACTCTTCGAGAATGAACCGCAGTGCAGCACCATGCCCTTCTTGTCGTACGATTTGAGTGTGGTGGGATGCGAGTCGCCGAAATACAGTTCGTTATAAACGCCGTTTTCAATTACCGGAATCTCAGCCTTCTCGAGCAGGTCGACAAGTTCGCGCTTGCGCCCATCGGGCATCTGGAACCCGAGTGGATTCTGAAAATTCGGCATCACCATGCAAGCGGCAATCGGCCCTGATTCGACGATCTTCGCAAGCGCTTCGACTTCGATGCCGTACTCGGGGTGCGTCGCGACTTCGATCGCCTTCATACCCGAGCGCTCGATAGCGTGCAGCATGGCGTAGAACGTGGGCGACTCCACGGCGATCACGTCCCCCGGTTTGGCGACTGCCTGCAAACACAGATTGATCGCCTCCGTCGCGCCCACCGTCACGATGATCTCGTTGGGGTCTACGGCCATGCCATTCTCGAGGTAGCGCCGGGCGATCTGGCGGACCAGTTCCGGCGTGCCCGGCGGCAGCGCGTTGGTCACGCCCCACAGCGACTTCCTGCGTCCCGCGGCCGCCGCGTAGCGGTTGAGCTTTTCGTAAGGAAACAGCTGGGGGTCGGGATACGGCGAACCGAGCGGCACGGCGTCGTCGGTGCCAATGGAGCGCAAGGTAGACAGCACGAGGCGGCTCACGTCCACCGTTGCCGACACGGCAATCGGCCGGCTCGTGCGCAATTCATCCGAGCGCACGCTGCCAGCGCCCGCGCGCACGCTCACGAAATAGCCGGACTGCGGGCGGCTCTCCAGCACACCGCGGCTTTCCAGCAGTAAATACGCGCGAATGACGGTAGTAATGCTGATGCGGTGCTGCTGGCTGGCCTGGCGCACCGACGGCACGCGGTCCCCCGGCCGGTAGACGCCCTTGCGAATCAGTGTCTCGATGTCGTCCGCGAGCTTTTCATAGAGCTTCACTGTCTCTCCCCGGTAGCCGCTCACAGCACAGCTGATGCAGTGTACTGCGGCGCGCGAAACTGTACTCTAAGTTGCATGCAGATTCTGTACGTTATGGAGGCGTTCCTTAGCTCTTAACCTCGAGCACGACGAGCTACAGCACACACCCCTTGTGGGCACGCCCTGGGGAAACGCGTGATACCCATGGAGCGAAGCGCAATGGACAAGGCGAGGCCAAACGGAAATATCGAGGCGTATCACGCCCCCTCCGCCGGCTGGGACGCGCTCACTGGCCGCAATAAGCCGATTGCCCGGGACGATGCATTCGCGCCGGTCGACTTCGAGGTCGCCGACACCCTCATCATCTTTGTGCACAATCCCGCAGCCACTCATCCGCGCATGCTCGGCGCGTTGCGCGAGGCGTCGCGACGCGGCGCGGTCATCGTTTCGGTGAATGCGCTGCATGAGCGCGACCTCGAACACTCCGCAAGCCCGCAGCATAGTGTCAAAACAATGGCCTTCGGCAGCACCCGAATCGCGTCGATGTTGATCCAGACGAAACCCGGCGGCGATTTCGCGCTCGTCAAAGCAGTCGCCAAACGGCTCATTGAACTCGACGACGACGCGCTCGCGAACGGCACCGAGCGCGTGATCGATATCGACTTCATCAAACAGCATACGCTCGGCTTCAGCGACTTCGCAGAGGACCTCCGCGAGGAAAACTGGCTGCTTCTTGAAGCGGAGTCGGGCATGGCGCGCGAGGACATCGAAGGCTTCGCGCGTATCTACGCACACGGCAAACGCGTTGTTGCGACCTGGTGCATGGACATCACACAGCACACGCATGCGGTGCAGACCGTACAACTGCTTCACAACCTGCTGATGATGCGCGGCAACACCGGCAGGAAAGACATGAGCAGCAGCAAGGTGTATTTCATCTGTTCGCCGCTGCCCCGAACAGCCCCTACCTTACGTTCATGCTGCCCGGCTTACTCAAACATTAAGGGTTGCATATCCGATAGCTAATATCGGCTCGCCGACAGTTCACGGCAACACGCTGCGTCCCTAGAATGAAGTAGAGAATTTGCACGCCAATTCGCTCTTCGCTTCAACAGCCCTCACGCGAATGTGCGTGCTGAAGATCGAAGATCGAGATATTCAAATATACATAACGGGAAAATAAAAATTCGAACTTGAAGATTTAATTCTTGTTCCGAATTCGGGATTGCCTAAAATCAACCGTGACACACCAGACAACAATCCTCAGACCCGTGCGGTCCTGGTGCGGCGTTGCTCCGGCCTTGCGCTGCATGCGTAGAAAACCCAATGGAGTTTCCCATGACGAAACTACGTGATGTGCCCGGCGTTCATCCCTACACTGGCCCGGCTGGTGGATGGGGCGCACTCAAAGCAACCGCGCAGGCGATTCACGATCAAATGGAAAGCATCGAGGCGCCCATCACGCTGATGCGGACCAATCAACCCGATGGCTTCGACTGCCCCGGCTGCGCATGGCCCGACAAGGAGCACCGTTCCACCTTCCAGTTCTGCGAGAACGGTGCGAAGGCTGTGACCTGGGAAGCCACGACGAAACGGGTGACACCGGAATTCTTCGCTGCGAACACCGTCACCTCGCTGCTGCAGAAAACGGACTATGAGCTCGAAGACATGGGACGGCTCACCCATCCGCTCGTCTATGACCGCGCAAGCGACACGTTTCGCGCCGTCGATTGGGAAGACGCCTTCGCGCGCATCGGCGAAATCCTGCGCTCGCTCTCACCGGATCAGGTTGAGTTCTATACGTCCGGGCGCGCGTCCAACGAGGCTGCGTTTTTGTATCAGCTTTTCGCGCGCGAGTACGGAACGAACAATTTCCCCGATTGCTCGAACATGTGTCACGAGCCGACCAGCGTTGGCCTGCCGCAATCGATCGGAATCGGAAAAGGAACGGTCTCGCTCGAAGATTTCGATTCGACCGAGCTGATCATTTCCATCGGCCACAACCCGGGCACGAACCATCCGCGCATGATGGGCACCTTGCACGAAGCCTCGCGACGCAACGTGCCGATCATCGTCTTCAATCCATTACGCGAGCGAGCACTCGAGCGTTTTGCCGATCCGCAAAGCATGATTGAAATGGCGACGTTCGGTTCGACCCGCATCGCGTCCACCTACTTCCAGCTGGACGCCGGCGGCGATGCGGCCGCGCTCAAGGGCGTCATGAAAGTCTTGCTGCAAATGGAGGCGGAGCAAGGCGGCGTACTCGACAAGGCGTTCATCGCGCAGCATACCGAAGGCTTCGACGCTTTCGCCGCGGATCTCGAAGCAACCTCATGGGAAGACATCGAGAAGGCCAGCGGTCTCATACGCCCCGACCTCGAGCATGTGGCGATCGCCTATGCGAAATCGAACGCGACGATCGTCACGTACGGCATGGGCGTCACCCAGCACAATAAAGGCACGGCCAACGTGCGCCTGATTGCGGATCTGCTATTGTTGCGCGGCAATTTCGGCAAACCCGGCGCCGGCATTTGTCCGCTGCGCGGGCATTCGAATGTGCAAGGCAATCGCACCGTTGGGATCACCGAGAAGCCGTCGAAAGCGTTCCTCAAGCTCATCGAAAATGCCTGCGGATTCACACCGCCCGACGGACACGGTCACGACGCGGTGCAAGCCATGCAAGCGATGATCGATGGCAAGGCCAAGGCGCTCCTGTGCCTGGGAGGCAATTTCGCGGTTGCGCTGCCCGACTCCGAGCAGTCGTTCCCCGCAATGGCCGCGCTCGACCTGGGCGTCCACATCGGCACAAAGCTCAATCGTACGCACCTGCTCGTTTCGAAAGAGACGTATGTGTTTCCGTGCCTCGGTCGCACGGAACTCGATATGCAGAGCAGCGGACGCCAGTCCATCACGGTGGAAGATTCGATGTCCATGGTGCACGCTTCGGCCGGCAAGCTCACCCCTGCTTCCGACCAGCTTCGCTCCGAACCCGCTATCGTTGCAGGCATGGCGCGCGCCACGATGCCCAATTCGAAAGTGGCGTGGATGGAGCTTATCGCCGACTACGACAAGATCCGCGATCTGATCGAGCAGACCGTGCCCGGCTTCGAGGACTTCAACCGACGCATTCGCGTTCCGGGCGGATTCCGCTTGCCGCTTCCGCCAACCGAACGCCGGTGGCACACGCCATCGGGCAAGGCCGAATTCTCCGTCTATGGAGGCGTGAAGGAAGATGCCGACGTGCTGGGGGCCCAGAACGTGCTGCGGCTGATCACGATCCGCAGCCATGATCAGTACAACACGACAATTTACGCAATGGATGACCGCTACCGCGGCGTGTTCGGGCGGCGCGACGTGCTCTTCATGAACGGCGACGACATGGCCGCGTACGGCATCGAGCACGGCGATCTTGTCGATATCGAAACGGTCACGTCGGGCCGCACACTACGGCTGAAGAACATCACCGCCATCGTGTATAGCATCGCGCGCGGTTCCGTAGCGGCTTATTACCCGGAAGCCAACGTGCTTGTTCCGCTTGACTATATCGACAAGGAGAGTGGAACACCCTCCTATAAGTCTGTGCCCGTGCGTGTGGTGCGCGCGGCGGGAACCTAGTCTTGTTCAGTTCCGGTAGTCCGGGCGGGCGCCTCGCCTTCCCGGCCGGAATGTCTCTGGCATGCAGATGCAATCGTCACCAGGAGCGCAAAAGAATCATGGACATCTTCGACGCATTTCATCTCGCCAGGCTGCAGTTCGCATTTACCGTTTCGTTTCATATTGTGTTCCCGGCGATCAGCATAGGCATGGCGAGCTTTCTCGCCGTGCTCGAATGGCGCCTATTGCTCACGGGCGATGCAGCCTATAAGGACATGTACCGCTTCTGGTCAAAAATATTCGCAGTGGGATTCGGCATGGGTGTGGTCTCCGGCGTCGTGATGGCTTACGAGTTCGGCACGAACTGGAGCGGATTCTCGACGATTGCGGGCAATATCACGGGTCCGCTGCTGACCTATGAAGTCTTGACTGCGTTCTTCCTGGAGGCGGGTTTTCTCGGTGTGATGCTGTTCGGCTGGAGTCGTGTGAGCCCGAAGGCGCATTTCTTCGCCACGCTCATGGTCGCGATCGGCACGCTCATTTCGACATTCTGGATTCTCTCGTCGAACAGCTTCATGCAAACGCCCCAAGGCTACGCGATCCTGAATGGCCGCATCGTGCCTGTGGACTGGTGGAAAGTGATTTTCAATCCTTCGTTCCCGTTCCGTCTCGCGCATATGACCATTGCGGCCTTTATCGTCGCCGCTTTCATCGTGGCCGCCTGCGGCGCATGGCATTTGCTCCAGGGGCGGCGCGACGTGCCGGTAAAGCGCAGTTTCTCTATGGCGCTGTGGATATTGCTGTTTCTCGCACCCATTCAGATTGTGGTCGGCGACGCGCACGGTCTCAATACACGCGAGTATCAACCAGCGAAGATCGCCGCGATTGAAGGACTCTGGGAAACGGAGCACGGCGGCACCGCGCTCAATCTGGTCGGCTTTCCGGACATGAATGCGGAAGTGACACGTTTCGCGATCAGAGTGCCGCATCTCGGCAGCCTGATTCTCACACATAGCTGGAACGGCGAAATTCGCGGCCTCAAGGAGTTTCCACCCGAGGATCGTCCGTTCTCGCCAATCATTTTCTGGACGTTCCGCATCATGGCGGGGCTCGGCATGCTCATGCTGCTGACCGCCGTGGTGGGACTCTTTCTGCGTCGCGGCGGGCGACTTTATGAAGCGCGTTGGTTTCAGTGGTTCGTATTCTGCATGGGACCGTCCGGAATCCTCGCGCTACTGGCCGGCTGGATCACGACCGAAGTGGGCAGGCAGCCATGGACCGTATACGGCATCGTGCGCACAATCGATTCGGTGTCGCCCATCGGCGCGCAGCAAGCCGGCGTTTCGCTGCTGATCTTCGTGATCGTCTATTTCCTCGTCTTCGGAACCGGCGTCTATTACATGCTCAAGATGATGAAAAAGGGACCCGCTACCGGGGTCGAAAGTGTCGAATCGCTCAAGTATCCGGGATTGCACAATCGTGCACTCGACGCTGTAGTGGGGGACTGAGGCCATGCAAATCGATCTTCCTGTGATCTGGGCCGCCATCATCGGTCTCGGCGTTTTCATCTACGTGATGCTCGACGGCTTCGATCTGGGCATCGGCCTGCTGTTTCCGTTCTTCGAAGGCAAGGTTGAACGCGAGGTGATGCTCAATACCGTCGCGCCGGTGTGGGACGGAAACGAAACCTTCCTCGTGCTGGGCGGCGCCGGTCTTTATGGCGCCTTTCCCGTGGTCTACTCGACGTTGCTGCCCGCCAACTACATGCCGCTCATTCTCATGGTGGTCGGCCTGATTTTTCGCGGCGCGGCCTTCGAGTTGCGCGCGAAAGCCACGCGTACGCAACATGCGTGGGATCTCGCGTTTATCGGTGGTTCCGCGCTCGCCGCAATGTGCCAGGGCGTCACGCTTGGATCGCTCTTGCAGGGCATCAAGATAGTCGATGACAAGTTCGCGGGCGATCCGTTCGACTGGTTCTCACCGTTTAGCGTGTTCTGCGGTTTCGGCGTATTGCTCACGTATGCGACGCTTGGTTGCGGCTGGCTGATCCTGAAGACCGACGGCGAGCTGCAACGCAAGATGCGCCAGGTGATGCGTCCGCTCCTTGCCGTGCTGCTCCTGGCGATTGCCATCGTCAGCCTCTGGACCGTGCTCGGACTGCCCGCCGTGCGACAGCGCTGGTTCTTCAGCGGCAATCTCGGCTGGTTCCTGCCGGTGCCGATTCTCGTGGTGCTGTGCACGTTGGGCATCTACCGCTCGCTGAACCGGAGCCACGAAGCGATGCCCTTCCTGCTTTCGCTGGCGATCTGCTTTCTCGGCTATACCGGACTGATCATCAGCATCTGGCCGTACATCGTGCCCCCCTCGCTCACGATCTGGGACGCGTCGTCCAGCCATTCGAGCCAGCTGTTCGCCCTCGTAGGCACGGTCATCGTGCTGCCGATCATTATTGTCTACAACGCCATGCAATATCGCGTGTTCCGGGGCAAGGTTCGCGAAGGAGACCACGGCTATCACTGAAGGGCATGGAAATCGCTGACGCAGGCAAGACCGGAAGGACTTACGCATGCGCCAGCGAAGAGCGCTAAGTGATCGCGCGTGCCCTATGAGCAGGCAACCGTGCTTCAATACTCCAGATAATAAAAGACCATCATGATCGTCCGGCCACGGGAAAACTGGTTCCGGCTGCTGTTCGTCTGGAACGGATCGGTTCTGTCATCAATCATTCCCCAACTGTGCTTCATGGCAGTCGTGAGTACGCTTGCGGTCTTCACGCACGGGCGAGTGTTTGGAGAAAAGATTCCGCTCAACACTGCGCCCTTCACACTGTTCGGCGTCGCACTGGCTATCTTCCTGGCGTTTCGAAATAACGCCAGCTACGAGCGCTTCAACGAAGCGCGGCATCTTTGGGGCAACTTGCTGATCGCTTCGCGCACGCTGACTTCGCAAATGCTTTGCTACATTCCGGAACGCGCTGACACCTTGCGCATCGCGCAGCAGATAGTCGCATTCGTTTACGCGATCAAGCATGAATTGCGGGGCACCGATCCCACGACGGACCTTCAGCGTCTTCTTGGCCGCGAGCACGCTGAGACGGTGTGCAGCCAGATCTATAGACCGGTGGCCATTCTCAACGAAATGCGGCGCGAGCTCTCGATCCCTCAGCATCGCGTTCATACGCCCGATACGAAGTTATGGATGCTCGATGCACAACTCGACGAATTGGGCAAGGCATTGGGTGGCTGCGAGCGTATCGCCTCGACGCCAATTCCGTTCGCATATAGCGTGCTGCTGCATCGTACCGTCTACGCCTATTGCGTTTTGCTGCCTTTTGGGCTGGTGGATTCCACGGAGTTTTTTACGCCGCTACTGTGCGTTTTCATTGCGTATACGCTGATTGCGCTCGAAGCCATTGCGAGTGAAGTCGCCGATCCGTTTAGCGTGGCGCCCAACGCGCTCGCACTCGACGCCATGTCGCGCAATATTGAACGCTCCGTTCTCGAGCTGTGTGGATGCCCTGTTCCCGATCCGGTTGCACCTGTTCGCCCTTATCAGCTTACTTGAATAAGCAGTAGCGAGAAGCCAGATTTCTCGCAGGAAATCGTAGCATTACCTTTCTCTCCGATTTCTACTTGCGGTTAGCGGGGATAAATTCATCGTCATTCCGATACGATGTATTGGAATTTAATCTCACTAGATTTTCGTTCGACTACCGCCTACTCTGAATAGAAACCGAACCCGAGTTAATGTGCCATGGCCAACAATTTAATCGTCGCTGTTTTCAATGATTCCGCTATCGCCGAAAAAGCGTGTCAGGACTTCAAGGACTACGCAGAAAAAGGACAAGGGTTCATGATCCACAGCGGCGTCGTGGTAGAAAAGAGTACCAATGGAAAGTTGTCCGTTCTCGAGCGGCAATCGCGGTCCTTCTGGGGCACGACAATCGGCGCGGCGACAGGCGCGCTCATCGGTTTGCTGGGCGGCCCGGCCGGCTCGATTCTTGGCTTTGTCGTCGGTGCAAGCGCAGGATTGACCGGGCATGCGCTGCGTGAGTTGCTTGACAGCGAACTGGTGAACGCGATTTCGGCGAAGCTGACGCCCGGCTCCGCTGCGGTCATACTCGAAGCGGAGGAACCCTCCCCCTTTGTTGTGGACAATGTCGTAAGCGGTTATGGCGGCAGTGTTCACAGGAAAGCGTATCCGGAATGACGCCCCTCTCTTTGGTTTGCTTCCAGGATCGAATCACTCCACAGGCTTCCATAACAGTTCGACTCTCGCCGGAACGTCAACTGTTATCTATGTGTTCACGCCGTACGCGCCGCATCAAAACTGTACTCTACTCAGCGAGCGCGATTTGTGCGCTCCGCGCATGAATGACTCCTCTTACTCTTACCCCATCGCCACGTCGCCTCTGCAAGGCGCGACGCAAGAATCGGAGTTAAAGCAATGAGAGGAATCGTATGTCAACGCCATTTACTGAAGGACGCACCGCGAATACGGCTGGCCACGGCAAGGAACGCATGGTGAACCTGCTGGAGGCCATGCGAATTTACGTGAGAGTGGTCGAAAGAGGGAGCATCTCGGGCGCAGCAAGGGACCTGGACATCGGCCAGCCGGCCGTGAGTGAGCGCATCGAGCGGCTCGAAAAGTACCTCGGATGTCGCCTGCTGCAACGCAACGCACGCGCTTTCAAGTGCACGCCTGAGGGGATCATCTTTCATGAACGCAGCAAAGCCGTGCTAGGCGCCGTGGAGCAAGCCGTGGCCGAAGTGTCGAACGACGAGCAGGCAGTGAAGGGCGCGATTCGTATTGCAGCGCCACACTGCTTCGGCGAAACGCTTCTGCCCGAGGGCGTGAAGCGAATCCGTGAAAACTATCCGCGCATCGACATCGAACTCGTGCTCAACGACAAGATCACCGACCTTGTCACCGAGGGCGTCGACATCTCGTTTCGTCTCGGACAGCCAGGCGACGGTGCGTACATCGCCTGGCCGATTGGTGAGATCGAGCGCGTGCTAGTCGCTTCGCCGGACTATCTGAAGCGGCACGACGCGATCGACGATCTGGCGGATCTCACAGGACACAACCTGATTCGCGTGAAGGGCTCTTTCGACGCGGACCTGCTACCACTCTCGCGAGATGGTGCGCCCATCGACAGCGTTCCGATTCAGACAATGATCAAGACCACGCATTGGCGCCCGATGTATGAAATGGTTTTGTCAGGACTCGGGCTCGGCGTGCTCGAAGCACCGGCCGTCAAGCACGCCCTCGAGACAGGCGAGCTGGTGCGGGTGCTGCCGAAGTATGAAGTGCCTGCACTGGCACTGAACCTGCTTATCCAGCCGCAGCGTCCAATTTCGGTACGGGTTCGCAGAATCGTCGACACACTCAGGAGCTACCTCTCGGAGGCACTGGCCCAATAGTGAAATCGAAACGCCGATCCTCTGTTGGCTATCTTGAACAGTCGTTAGTTACATCAAAGTGCATTCAGTTCGCGAACGATCTGCTCCGCTTCCTGAGTGCATTCAAGCCTGAAGAACCAGCGTTCAGCATGCTCGCGAACGGCTACCCACGACCGATCCTGAAGGTCATTTTTTATGCGGCCGATGAATTTGCAGGCGCGCTCCATGCCGTCACGATTGGCCTCTGCCTGCGTCAACCATTCCGGTTGCACGGTGTCCGGGCTACACGTAGCAAACAAACGGCCAGCGTGACGAATCTCCACGTGCGCGATCCAGCCACCCCGCTCGTTCTCGCGGGATTGCGCCGTTATCTGAAAGCCGTAGCACGTCATACTTTCGGTCGGAACCATGCGCTGCCTCCATTGCCATTCACGTTGATGGCCGTGTATCCCCCAACGCGGACGGCTGTCCCGTCGTCGAGGTTCGCATTTCCAGTACCGCGCGATGAATGGCTTCGGTTAGCGTATTGTTGACTTCAATGAGCTTACGCATCTCGTCCTGCAGCTTCAGAAGTGCCTCGGCGTCCTTGTAGGTCTGCAAGGCCTGCTTATCCGATGCCGCAGCCGCCACCTTCTGGCCGACCATGATTACCGATAACAGTACGAGCTGCAAAAATGTCTGTGCGACCCACGCGACCAGAGTCGAAACGCCACCCTGGATAGCCGACGGCAAGCTCACAAGCGCAATCGCTGCAAAAACGTAGGCGCACCACATCGTTCCGACAACATTAGTGATAGCGACGGCAATCCTGCCGTTCAGCCCCACATGCTCATGCGTGGTCAGATGCGGGCCGGTCTTTTTTCGTTCTTCAACACGCGCACTCGCTTCGTTATCAACTTTCATCATTGAACCCCCGAAAGAGCGGTTGGATCAGCGTCGGACCCGGCAACGTGCCCCACCGTATTTATCGGCCGTGATTCCCGTGCGTGATCTGTGTGCCAAGCTCGGAAATCGTACGGAAGGCCCTTCGCACCACTGCAAAATCGTGTGTCACAGCGCGGCGTGGAAATGCGTCGCCCGGCACGCTGACGACGTCAAGATCAAGACCATGCATCGAGAGTATATCGACGATCGCACTATCGTCTCCCAACATCGTGCTGAGCATTAATACGAACATTCCATGCTCCGAATAGAGCGATAGTTCGTAAGGGCCGCGAGTCGATACGGGAACGACGCGCAGTACAACGAGACCATCTTCTTCGCTGAAGCATTCAATCAACCGTTCGATCGTGATCAGGTCCGGACCGAAGACGGGATCGAGCGGCGCTTGCTTCGCCCCGCGCCACCGATGCATCCGCCAATCACGCCGTTCATAACGCCTCCGTTAGCTCGCTGTAATCGTCACGCCCTGGATTGCAAAAAAAAAGGCGCCGCCCGGTTTGGCGTTGAAAAGCCCGGTTCTTCGTGGCACCGGCTTTACCTGATACGACGTATCTGTCTCCAGGTTTGGGAAATCGTACATCCAAACTGCAAAACGAAAAGATCGGTTTCTTCTTGTCAATCCGATACCTGATATCGCACGCACAATAAGATCGACCCGAATCTCCCCGATATAACGTATCGGATGGGCAGAGGTTCACATCCGCCGAATCCAACAATAAAATTCAATCGTCAAATTGTCCCTTTTTGGCTTCCCTCGCGCTCTCGTCTGATATCGGCGCTGCTTGCGGGCGACTATGAACTCCATCGCAGCGAAGACCATTCCATCGGCTGACTCGATCAACCGGACACGACGATCAGACTGTACCTGCGCAAAGCATTCACTTTCTGGATGCTGACAAGCGAAGCGTCGGTTCCGCTTGCCTATTCAGAGGCAGGGCCGGCACACGCTGACTTCTTCAGGACAACTTCAAACGGATAAAGGTGCTTCGATCACGCCTACACTCTGCGATATCTGCCACGCTCGCCCCGCTGTCGCGCGAGTCGTTGTGACCGAGAACGGCGAGCGCAAGTCTCTGTCGATACCTCACTGCGCTCGCGCGCCAGGGCAAGCTCGACCCGGTGCTCGGCCGCGCTCAGGAAATCGAAAGCACGATTGAGGTGCTCGGGCGCCGCAAGAAGAACAATCCTGTGCTCATCGGCGAACCGGCCGTGGGCAAGACCGCGATTATCGAAGGACTCGCGCAGCGCGTGGTCAACGGTGACGTACCTGAGGAAACGCCTCGTGGAAGTCAATATCAACTCGATGGTCGCCGGCGCGAAATACCGCGGTGAATTCGAAGAGCGCAAAGCAATTGATCGACGAGGTGACGGCCAAGCAAGATGAACTCATTTTGTTCATCGACGAGTTGCATACGATCGTAGGCGCTGGCCAAGGCGGCGGCGAAGGCGGCCTCGCCATCATGGAGTATCGCGACGGAACTCGCCTTGTCGCATCGCCTAAATGCGACCGCGGCGTGAAGGTGTCACCGCTGCGCACCTCATCTCGAGCGGTATGAGTAGCATCGTTTAGATGTGTGAGGCGCAGCGCATGCTAGCCCCGCCAAACGACTCAGACGCAAATCTGAAAATCGCCAGGCTTGAGGCAATAGGGAAGATTTAGAAGATTCGATTATCGGGAGTCGTCAGGCGACGCCCCACTTCGTCGATAATCGCGTCATATCTCGCTGACGAAAACCATCCATGTCGACAAGAACAACGCACGCTGCGCTTTTATGCATCGCGTTTTGCGCAGGCACTGTCGCGGCCGAACCCGCACAAAAGCCGCCCGGACCGGCCATGATGGTCCACTTCGACTACTACCCGAAAGACCGCGCGCAGATCCACGCGCTCGAACAGCGGCTGGCAGGCGCGATCAAGCGCGCGGACGCCGGCGAACTCGGCGAAACCGAAATTCACGTCGATGGCAACGACGGGTATCTGTACATGTACGGCCCCGACCCGGACCGGCTGTATCGCGTCACGAGCCCGATTCTGAAGTCGTCCAGATTGACCGCCCATTCCGAAGTCACGAAATGGTATGGGCCGCGCACGGAGACTATTGTGATTCGCTAAGGTAGCGAGCGCCTCAAAGCTTCGGATGGCACTCGAAACGGATCGTGGAAGCCTGCTGCTGCAGCGCCTCGAAGCCGTCCATTTGTTCGATGCCGAGGCTCGCCTGCATGCCGCGAGTCTCGCAATAGTCGGACGCCGCGGTCACGGCGCGTTTGTGGGCGCGTGCCCAGGCCAGGCGCCCGCCGGACGCCGAGGCAGAAACGACGAACGTGTCCTGCCGATCCGCCGTAGTGACATTGCTCGCCGATGCGCATCCGGCGAGCACCGTGCAAGCGGCGGCAAGTGAAACCAATACTTTGGGCAACGACTGCGTGATACGCGACGGCCACTTCGCGCCGCCGCCAAACTGTTCCGACGCGCTCATGAATACACCACCTCCGCGCTGCGCTTGGCCACCGCCTTGCGGGACTCCAGCGCCATACGCAACTTCGCATGCTGCATGAGGTTCTGCGTCGTCACGCGCCCGGCTGTGTGAAGCACCCGCTTCGCCGCGCGCGGCAACCGCCGCTGTTCGTTGCGGCTATGCGCCCAGGCGCGCGCCGCGAACCAGCCAACGACCGTCCAGCCGAGCAGGATGTTGACCATCGTGATCGCAAACGCGTCCTTGTGCCCGCGCGCGTCGGCTTCGATGGAAGGAATCAGATACAGGATGACGGCCGCAATGACCGAGGCACCTTCGAGAATTTGGAACATCACACCACCTCATGTTCGAGCGTCGAAACTGGGCGAAACGCCTGTGCGTCGCAGGGGCAGGATCGGGCGCGATCGCGCGCCGGATTGTCCACGTCCGCCAGCTTCAGAAGCTTCGCTTTGCCTGCACCGCGGCCGTCAGGGCCGCCGTGACATGAGGTAGCAGTTTAGGATCGTTCTATCGAAAGTCCATGCCAATAGAACGAATTCAGTGTTGCGGCTGCATTAACAATCGCACGCGCCTTCAAACGAAAAGGTCGATGATTGCCGCCGAATTACGCCAATCATGAAATAAATGGGGTCGAGATCTCGTGAACGTGGGAGTGATCGGCACGAAGCGGCAGGAAGACTAGTCGACGTGTTTCGCGCGCGCGGCACACGTCTATCCGCGCACGCATGCCGCCACCGCCATCAAATAAGGGTCAAGCCAGGCTCACGCGGGCACCCCCTCCATCGCACGCCCGGAACGTCCCCACGCCACCACGACGCCGAGACCGAGCACCGCGAGGCACACGATCGGCACGATCATCGGTCCGAATGCAGTGCCCGTGAGCTTGCCTGCGAGCGGCATGAGGTTCTGGCCAAAGAAGCCGCCGAGATTGCCGATCGAGTTGATGGCCGCCACGCTCGCCGCCGCCCGCGCGCCGGTGAAGTAGCGCGGCGGCATCGACCAGAAGCACGGGTACAGCAGCGGAATGCACGCGCCGCCGAGTACGAGCGCGATAAAACGCAGCGGCGTGGAAGGCAGCAGCAGACTCAACAGGAAGCTGAGCGTCCCCAGCGCAGCGACGATCGCCATCGTTCGAAGAATGCTTTTTGCGCGGCGCAGCTTCGAAGGCAGCCACAGCAGCAGCAAGACCGCCAGTGCCCACGGCAGCATGCTCAACAGCCCGTTCACGCTGCTCGACACGCCAAACGACTTCACGAGCGTGGGCAGCCAGTAAGTCACGCCATACAGCGACGTCGACATCAGCATGTAGGTCGCCGCGAACAGCATCACGCGCGGATCGAGCAGCGCCTTCCAGGGCTGTGCGTGTTCGGCATGCTCGGGCTTCTCGCGCTCGTGCGCGGCCGCCACGATCTGTTTTTCGCGCTCATTGAGGAAGCGCGCTTCCTGGTACGACGCCGGCAGCAGCCTGAACACGGCAATGCCGACCAGCACGGCGGGCAGGCCCGTGGCGATGAACACCCACTGCCAGCCGGCCAAGCCCCATACGCCGTTGAGGCTCAGCAGCCAGCCGCCCACGAGCGAGCCCAGCATGTTCGCGAGCGCGCTGCCCAGCGTGAAGATGCCGAGCACGCGCGCGCGGTAGCTCTGCGGAAACCACAGCGTGAGGTAATAAATCACGCCCGGATAGAAGCCGGCTTCGGCCACGCCCAGCGCAAGGCGCAGGCCGCAGAACACCTTCATCGAGGTGGTGAAGCCCATCAGCACCGTAATCAAGCCCCAAGTGAGCATGATGCGCGCGAGCCACACGCGCGCGCCGTAGCGATGCAGCGCGAGCGTGCTGGGCACTTCGAATAGCAGATAGCCGATGAAGAAAAGCGACGACGCCAGACCGAATGCCGTTTCGGTCATGTTGAGGCTGTGCACCATCTGCAGCTTTGCGAAGCCGACGTTCTGCCGGTCGATGAAGGAGATCAGGAACATCACCACGAGGATCGGCATCAGGCGGCGCGCGATCTTCGACATGACATCCCGCTCTTCGGCGGACTGTTGATCGACGGTTTTATCTGGATTCACTCTGTTCTCCTACGTTTATTTGTATGTTGCCTGTGCGACTGCCTAAGACGGACGGAAGTCCCCGAGCATCGGCACGAACATGTCGTTCCATGTGCGCGGTTTCGCCTTGATCGTGCCCACCATGGACAGAAAGTCCACGTACTCCATCAGCTGCTCGGGCCAGACCGAAAAGCGCGACTCCGGCGCGGCGAGCGTCTGCACCACGTGCTCGCGCGATGCCCCGAAGCCCGACGAATCGACATAGATCTGTGCCGCGGCCGCTTTGTCCTGCGCGATCATCCGGTTCGCCTCGTCCAGCGCATGAAGGAACGCGCGTACGAGCGCCGGTTCCGTATCGACGAGGCGCTTGGGCGCGAATACCACGTCGAGCGTAAGCGGCCCGAGCACGTCAACGGAATTGACCACGCGGTGGATGCCCGGCTGCTGCAATTCGAGTGTTGAAAATGGCGGCGATGCGAAATGGGCGGTAATGCCGCCCTCGCGCCGCATCAGCGACTGCATGGCCTGCGGATGTGGCAAACCCACGGTGATCGAATCGAGCTGCGCGAAGTGCTGCGCGCCAAGCAGCTTGCTCGCCACCATTTGCAGCACGACGGCGGAAAGCGAGGTGCGAATGCCCGGCACCGCAATGCGGTCAGCGGGCGTGAAGTCGCGCAGCGTCGCGATCCGCGGCCGGTTCGTGTTCAGCGAGAGCGCCGTGGCCGAAAGGCCGCTAATGCCGATCACCTCGACGTTCGGTATGCCGCGCGCCCGCGCCCACAGTTCGATGAAACCGGGCGCGCCCACGGCGGCGAAGTCGAGCGTGCCGGCCATCATGGCGTCGTCGACGGAATTGCCGCCGTCGAGCCTCAGCCACTCCACGCTGACGTCCGCAAGCCCCTGACGGGCGGCGTGGCGCTCGAAGAGCCGCATCTTCTCCATCACGAGCAGCGGCAGATACAGCAGGCCGTAGCCCTTCGAAATGCGCACCGTGCGCGGCGTGGCCCGCACCCAGGCAGGCGCGAGCCCTGCGGCGAACGCCGCCGCGCCAAGCCCGGCCGCAACGAGTGCGCGCCGCCTCGGCGACTGCATGCGCATCTTGCCGTCTCCGGTGGTTCGTGTCGTAATCACGTCGCTGCATCTTCCATGGTTCGCGAGATTACCGGGCGAGTCTGAGAAAATGCTGAGAAAACACAGCTGGCAGACCTCGGGAAAACCCGCAATCGCACCCATGAAGATTTCGGCAGGAACGGCATCATGCGCATTCTGGTGGTAGAGGACGACGCGGAAATCGGCGCGGCGGTCCGCAGCCGCCTCACACGCCTCGGTCACGCGGTGGACCTCGAAGCGAACGGCGCCACGGCGAACAGCCTGCTAGGCGTCGAGCGCTTCGACCTGGTCGTGCTCGACGTGATGCTTCCCGCCATGGACGGCTTCGCGATCCTGCGCAACCTGCGCGCGGCGGGCTCCACCACGCCGGTGCTGCTTCTCACCGCGCGCTCGGCCATCGACGATCGCGTGAGCGGGCTGGGACTCGGCGCCGACGACTACCTCGTCAAGCCGTTCGACTATCGCGAACTCGAAGCACGCGTGCAGGCGCTCCTGCGCCGCAACAGCGGGCACGCGAACGATGTCGTGAGGCTCGGCGGTCTTGCGATCGACCGCAGCAGCCGGCTCGCCGAACTCGATGGCAAACCGCTTTCGCTCTCGCGTCAGGAATTCGCATTGCTCGAAATCCTCGCGAGCCGTCCGCAACGCATCTTCCCGAAAGAGGAACTGCTGAACCAGTTGTTCAGCTATGGCAACGAGCCGACCGCGAACGCGGTCGAGCAGTACGTCACGCGCTTGCGCAAAAAACTACAAGGCAGCTCGGTCGAAATTCGCACCGCGCGCGGCATGGGATATCAAATTGCCGCGCTTTGACTGGTTCCCCAAAACGCTGCTCGGCCGCACGCTGCTCTTCATCGCACTCGTGGTGGCGTCGGGCGCGGCGGCGCTCGCGGGCATCGCGCGCTATTACGCGGGCGTCGCTTCCGAGCGCGCCTACGATCAACTGCTTGCGGGCGCAACCATCCAGGTCGCCGAGAATCTCTATGTGCAGGGCGGCGTGCTCGCGCTCAATCCGCCCGTGGCCGCGCTCTCCACGCTCTCGCGCTACGACATCGTCTACTACAAGGTGATCGATGCGCGCGGCCTCGTGGTAGCGGGTTATGGCGACCTTCCCGGTCCGGCCAACACGATGAGTGCGCGTCAGGGTCCGACATTCGCGAATGGGCGTTACCAGGGTGAGCGCGTGCGCACGGCCACCATCGGGCGCTACATGCCCGACGCGCGGCCGCCCGGCTGGGCCCTCGTTACGGTCGCGCAAACCACGCATGCGCGCCAGCAGCTCACGAACGACATGAGCTTCAAGGTCTGGACGCTGATTCTGCTGATGAGCGTGCTCGCCATTGGCGCGAGCGGCCTCGCGATCCGGCGCGGTCTGCGCCCGCTCGCGCAAATCGAGCAAATCATCGCCGCGCGCGACCCCGCCGACCTGCGGCCCGTTTCGCATGACACGCCGAGCGAGATCAACGCGCTGATCGGCGCGATCAACGGACTGATCGGGCGCCTCGCGGAACGCATGACGGCCATGCAGCGCTTTATCGCCGACGCCGCGCATCAGATGCGCACACCGATCGCGCGGCTCGACGCGCAAATCGAATTGCTCAGCACCGAGTCCGACCCCGCGCGCCACGCTGCACGGCTCGAAGCGTTGCGCGCCACCTGCTCGGACGTGGGCCGGCTCACCGGCCAGTTGCTCAATCACGCCATGGTGATTCATCGCACGGAAGTGGTGCCGTTGCAGCGCGTGGACCTGGCGAAGCTCGCGAGAGAAGTGTTGGGCCGCACGATCCCGCTCGCCGACGAACGCGACGTGAAGGTGGCGTTCGAAAGCAGCGCGCCGCAAGTGTGGATCGCGGGCGACGCCGTGAGCCTGCAGGAAGCGCTGTCGAACGTGCTGCACAACGCGCTGCTGCACGGCAAGGCCGACGATATCGTCGTGACCGTGAACGCTTCGCTGGAGGCTGTCACGCTGACCGTGACCGACAACGGCAGCGGCATTGCGCGCGAACACTGGGACGCCGCGTTGCGTCCGTTCGAGCGCATCGGCCAGGAAGGCGCGGAGCGCACGACGGGCTCCGGCCTTGGGCTCGCCATCGTACAAGCGGTGATGAAGGCGCACGGCGGCCGCGTGAACTTTGCGTTTCCCTCCGCGGGTGGGTTCGCCGTGGTGCTGACGTTTCCGCGCGCAGAAGACGAAGCGCCTCCCGCTACGCCAATGTGAACGCCTCACGAAAGCGCTGGAGCGCGAGTTCGGTGTCGCCGCTCGCCCAGGCTTCGAGGCCGATCGTGCCGCGATAGTCGAGCGCGGCAAGCGCACGTGCGATCGCAGGATAGTGAATCTCGCCGGTGCCGGGCTCCTTGCGCCCAGGCACGTCGGCCACCTGGATCTCGCCGATATAAGACGCGGCACGACGCACGAGTTCGATCAGATTGCCCTCGCCGATCTGCGCGTGATAGAGATCGAGATTCAACCGCAGATGCGGATTGTCGACGGCCTTGATGAGCGCCAGCGTGTCGGCGGCTTGCGCGAACGGCACGCCCGGATGATCGACTTCAGTGTTGAGGTTTTCCAGGCAAAACACCACGTCGTGCCGCGCGCCCAGTTCGGCAACGCGGGCAAGCGTTTTCTGCGCGGCCAGCCACATTTCGCCGCTCACGACCGGTACCGGTATAACGGGCAAACCGTTGCTATCGAGCCCGGTGCCGTGCAGGTTCAGGCGTGGGCACGCAAGGCGCTTCGCCACTTCGATCGATTGCCCGGCCGTGCGCACAAGCGCATCGGCGCCACGCTCGGTAATCAGGTCGCCTTCTATATAGCCCGTCATCGACGAAAACTTCGCGCCGCTATGCGCCAGCGCGCCGATATCGTGCCGGGTCCAGTCCCAGATCTCGACCTCGAAGCCCAGTTCGCTGATACGCCTAACGCGCTCGATCACCGGCAAGTCACGAAAGACCATCTCCGCGCACACTGCGAGAGTAAACATGGGTATCCCTTACTCAATCGGAAGATTCCAGCCCGGCGCCTGGCTAAGTCAAGCGGCCTTTACGCGGCCAGCAGTGCAATAGTAGTCCGACTTCGCGCCGCCTCCACGCCGAAATGTCCGGTCTGGGTAAACGGCCATCGATCCGCAACTTGCAAAACCGCGCTTCAATGGTCCGAAGGATGCGCCCGCGCATACATGCGCAATGCGAGCCAGCACACCGCTGCCCCAAGGCCGCCCACCACGCCGCCGAACGAGCCGACCCACGACACGCCAAAGCCGTTGGCGATATGGTTGCCCAGTAGCGCGCCCGCGCCGATCCCCACGTTATAGAGCCCGGAATAGATCGAGACCGCGAGGTCCGTGGCTTCCGGCGCGAGTTTGAGCACCCATGCCTGCATCGCAAGGCCAAAAGAAACGATCGCGCCGCCCCAGACCAGCGTATGAACCGACAACGTGACGATGCTCAACGCAGCGGGAAACAGGACGAGCAGGCATACGCACACGGCAATCACAGCCGCTTGCAGGAATTGCGCGGGATCGCGCGGGTAAAGGCGATTGAAGCAAATGGCCGCTGGAATGCCGGCACCGCCGAACAGGATCAGGATATAGGTGATGCGCTGACTGCTTTCGTGACCCACGGTGTGAATGAACGGCTCGATATACGTATACGACGTGAAGTGCGCGGTCACGACGAGTATCGTCAGCAGATAAAGCGAGGCCAGCATCGGCTTTCTGAACAGCACGGGTACGCTGCTGAACGAGCCCGTTTGCTGGCTCGGCAAGGCGGGCAGCCACATGCGCAACATCAGCAGCGCAACCGCCGCCGCGCCCGCGATGACGAAGAAAGTCTGCCGCCAGCCCAGCGTCTCGCCAATCACGCGCCCAAGCGGAATGCCCGCCACCATCGCGATCGATGTGCCCATGCCGAGCATGGCGAGCGCACGGCTCTTGTTGCCGGGCGGCGCGAGCCTCACCACCAGCGAAACGGAGATCGACCAGAATATCGCGTGCGCAAATGCAATACCGACGCGGCCCACCATCAGCACCGTGAAATTCCACGCCACGCCGGTCACGATATGGCTGACGATGAAGAGCCCGAATATCCAGGTCAGCAGCTTGCGGCGTTCGACGTTGCGTGTGAGCAGCATCAAGGGCAGCGACGCCACGGCCACCGTCCACGCGTAGATCGTCAGCATGAGGCCGACGTCGGTCGGCTGCATGTTAAGGCTGTCGCCAATGGCACTCAGCAGCGCAACGGGCACGAACTCGGTCGTGTTGAAAATAAAGGCCGAAAGCGCCAGGACGAGCACGCCCCACCACGAGTGCCCGGAAGAGACCGGTTCAGGCGTCGACATACGAGAGATGCGGGAATCGATAAAGGGCAATTATCGCGTATCGCGCGTTTCAAGCTCTCCGAACCGTACAGTGCCTCTTCTGGCCCTCGCCGCAAGCAGCGAGGGCCGGCCCAGATTACTGGCTTACGCGAACCGCCGCGCGCCGGGCACGCAGTCCGAACGCATAAGCAAGCACGGCCGAAACAAGCAGCGTGGCGCTGACGAAATACAGCCCCAGTGAATAGTCGCCGCTCAGGTCGCGCAACCGGCCAATCACCATCGGGCCGATCGTGCCGCCGATGAGGCTGCCCATCGCGTTGATGAGCGCAATGCCCGCGGCGGCAGCAGAGCCCGAGAGAAACTGCGTGGGCATGCTCCAGAGCGGCGGCTTCGCCGCGTTGATGCCGAAGTTCGCGATCGAGAGCCCGACGATCAGCACAATGACATTGGCGGCGTGACCGGACATCAGCATGCCGATGCCGGCCGCGAGACACGCAATCGCAACGTGCAGGCGGCGCTCGTTCGTGCGGTCCGAGTTGCGCGCCCAGAGCACCATCGTCACCACCGCGAACAGGTTCGGAATCGCGTTCACGATACCCAGTTCGAAGTAGCTGAAGCCGAAGCGGTGGATGATCATCGGCGCCCAGATGCCAATGGCGTATAGTCCGGTCGAAGTGCCCGCATAGACGAGCGCGAGCAGCAGCACGCGCGGGTCCTTCACTGCGCCCCACACGCTCGACTTGCTCTGTGCCGCTTTCGCTTCGCGTTCGCGCCGCATTTCGGCGCTAAGCCACTGGCGCTCGGCGGGCGCGAGCCACTGTGCGTCCTCGGGCCGGTCAGTCAAATAGAAGTACGAAATGATACCGAGCAGCACGGTCGGCGCGCCTTCCATGAGGAAGAGCCACTGCCATCCGTGCAGGTGCGCCACGCCTTCCAGGTTCATGAGCGCGCCGGAAATGGGCGAGCCGATCATGTTCGAGAGCGGCGCGGCGGTCATGAACATCGCCGTGACGAACGCACGGTGGCGCGCGGGAAACCAGAAGCTCAGATAGAGAATGATGCCGGGAAAGAAGCCCGCTTCAGCGAGACCGAGCACGAAGCGCAGCGTATAGAAGCTGTACGGGCCTGTAACGAATGCCGTGGCTGCGGAAAGCAGACCCCATGCAACCATCAGCAGTGCGATCCATCTGCGCGCGCCAACGCGCTGCAATGCAAGGTTGGACGGCATCCCCGCCGCAATATAGCCGACGAAGAAAATCCCCGCGCCCACGCCAAACATGGCTTGCGTGAGCCCGATGTCGTGATTCATCGTGAGCCCAGCGAAGCCGACGTTCACGCGGTTCAAAAAACTCAGGAAATACAGGACGATGATGAACGGCGTGATGCGCCGTGAGACCTTGCGCACAACGCTGGGCTCCAGCGCGGCGGCGTCCTGCGGGTGGACTGCGGCAATGCTCATGGGTTGTCTCCGTATGGGCGCACTTGCCGCGCATGGCGGTGAGTGCGCCCCTGTGCCGTTGCGCGCGATGCACGAACGGTCTGGTTATAGCAAGGGGATTAAGCGCGTTGCTGCTGCGCTGGCAAATCGATGCGGCACCACGGCTGCGTCGCCCAATGTTTCGCCTCGAAGGCGTCGATCGCTTCCTGCTGGCGCAGCGTCATACCGACCATGTCGAGCCCTTCCACGAGCATCTGCTTCTGCCGTGCCGGCAGCGAGAACGCATAGCGCTGCCCCGAAGGCGCGATCACCACTTCGTTGTCGACATCGATCGATACGTGCTTGTCGTCGCCGCTCGCGATCTCCGCGACCAGCGCCTCGACTTGTTCCGGCGGCAGCGTAACGAGCAGCAAGCGGTTGTTCGTCGAATTGAAGTAGAAAATCTCGCCATGGCTCGGCGCGATCACGGCTTCGAAACCCGCCTGCTGCAAGCCCCACACGGCATGTTCGCGGCTCGATCCGCAGCCGAAGTTCGAGCCCCCGATCAGCACCTTCGCGTCGCGATACTCAGGACGATTGAGCACGAAATCCTCACGCACGCGGCCATCGGCATCGAAACGCAAGTCGTACAGCAGCCCGCGCGCGAGCCCCGATTTGTCGATGCCGAGCAGAAACTGCTTGGGCATGATCTGGTCGGTGTCGAGGTTGTTGACGGGCAGTGGCGCGGCAACGCCCGAGATCGTGAACGGCTTAGCCATGTGCAAGCTCCTTGCGAATGTCGACGATGCGGCCCGCCAGCGCAGCGGCGGCGGCCATTGCGGGGCTCATCAAATGCGTTTTGCTGTCGCGCCCCTGGCGCCCTTCGAAATTGCGGTTCGTCGTCGAGGCGCAGCGCTCGCCTGGCGCTAGCACGTCGTCGTTCATCGCGAGGCACATCGAGCAGCCCGGCTGACGCCACTCGAACCCCGCGTCGATCAGCGTCTGCGCAATGCCTTCGCGCTCGGCCTGATCGCGCACCATGCCCGAACCCGGCACGACCATCGCGCGCACCGTCGCGGCCACCTTGCGGCCGCGCACGACCTGGGCGACGGCGCGCAGGTCCTCGATGCGCGCATTCGTGCAGGAGCCGATGAACACGCGGTCGATTGGCGTGCCCTCGATCGGCGCGCCTGCGGCGAGGCCAATGTAATCGAGCGCCTTGTGCAGCGTCGCGGCGTCGAGACCCGCGCCTTCGGCCGCTTCGGGAATGCGGCCGTCCACCGGCACGGCCTGGTCAGGGCTCGTGCCCCATGTCACGTAGGGTGCAACGCGCGCGGCGTCGAAGCGATGCTCGATATCGAAATGCGCGTCGTCATCGGAGCGCAGTTTCGACCATGCGTTGCATGCGGCGTCGAGCGTCTTTACATCGAGGTCGCGCACCTTGCTGACCACGTAGTCGAGCGTCGTGCGGTCGGGCGCGATCAGCGCGGCGCGCGCGCCCGCCTCCACGGTCATGTTGCACAGGGTCATGCGCGCCTCGGCGGAGAGCCCGGCGATGGCTTCGCCCGCATATTCCACGGCGTAGCCGCGTGCGCCCTGCGCGCCGATCTTCGCAATGATGTGCAGCACGAGATCCTTCGATGTCGTCCCCGGCGGCAGCGCGCCATCCACGACGATGCGCATGTCCTTTGCGACGCGGTACACCAGCGTCTGCGTCGCCAACACGTGTTCGACTTCCGAGGTGCCGATGCCGAACCCGAGCGCGCCCAGTGCGCCGTAAGTCGTCGTGTGGCTGTCGCCGCACAGCACGACCATGCCAGGACGAATCAGACCGATTTCGGGCGCGACCACATGCTCAATGCCCTGCATCGGGTCGTGGATATCGAACAGATGAATGCCCTGCTCCACGCAGTTGCGCGTGAAGTTCGCAGCCTGCTTCGCGGCGTCGACGATCTCGATCGTGCGCGCGGCCACGGGCACCGGCTTGCTGGGAATGACGTGATCGACCACGCCCATCTGCTGGCGCGGGCGGCGCACGCGCAGGCCCTTCTCATGCAAGCCTGCGAACGCTTGCGGGCTCGTGTACTCGTTCATGATGTGCAGATCGGCGTAGAGCAGAACGTGCTCGGCGTCGATGATCGATACGGTGTGCGAATCAACCAGTTTCCGGTAAAGCGTGTGTGAGGACATGATGAAGCCCGACTAAAAAATGACGAACGATCGAATCAGCGCTGCAGAAACGGCAGCACGCGTTCGAGGAGCAACTGGGGCGCTTCTTCCGCGATGTAGTGGCCGCACGGCAGCGCTTCGCCGCTTACGTTCGCGTTCCAGCTACGCCACTCCGCCAGCGGATCGAAGCACTGGCCAACCGTGCCCTGCGCGCCCCACAACGCGAGGAACGGGCACTCGATGCGCTTGCCCGCCGCCAGATCCGCGCGGTCGTGTTCGAGGTCGATCGTGATCGACGCTCGATAGTCCTCGCAGATTCCGTGTGCGGTTGCGGGGTCCGAAAGGCAGCGCCAATATTCCGCGTAGGCCTCGGGCGCGAAAGGCGCGAGCCCCGCGCTACGCGCGCCCATGGTCTGCTTCAAATACAGATCGGGGTCGGCACGGATCAGCGTTTCCGGAAACGGCGCCGGGCGCACGAGAAAGAACCAGTGCCAGTAAGCGCGCGCGAACTCGAACGACGTCTGTTCGTACATCGCGACAGTTGGCGCGACGTCGAGCGTAACGAGCTGCGTGACCACGTCCGGATGATCGATCGCCATGCGCGCGGCGACGCGGCCGCCCCGGTCATGGCCCATCACCGCAAACGAAGCGAAGCCGAGGCCGCGCATGAGCCCAACCTGATCGAGCGCCATGCGGCGCTTCGAATAGTTGGCGTGGTCGGGCGTGCCCTGCGGTTTGCCGCTGTCACCGTAGCCGCGCAGGTCGGCGGCAACGACCGTGAAGTGTTCCGCGAGCGTGGGCGCAATCTTGTGCCAGATGGCATGCGTTTGCGGATGGCCGTGCAGGAGCAGCAGCGCCGGGCCGCGTCCGCCCTTGATTGCGTGAATGCGGACGCCTTCAATGTCCGCCGACACGTTGGTGAAACCTTCGAACATGCTTGTCTCCCGAGGTTGCATGCAGTCTAATTGATGCCTTGGGCGATTGGGTTTCCGCAAAAGCAATCCGGTCGTAACTTTCAGGAACGAATCACGCACGGCAACGGGAGCGGCTCGATGGACGCGTTTTCCGATCTGAATCTCTTTGCGCTCGTGGCGCGCAACCGTAATCTGGCGGCGGCCGCCCGCGAACTGGGCGTCACGCCGCCCGCTGTGAGCAAGCGTCTCGCTCAACTGGAGCAGCGCCTGGGCGTGCGGCTCGTGAACCGCACGACACGGCGTCTTTCGCTCACGCCGGAAGGCGAGCTGTATCTCGCGAACGGCTCACGCATCCTCGACGAACTCTCGGAGCTGGAGCAACTCGTCACGCGCAGCCGCGGCGAACCGGCCGGGCTGCTGCGTGTGAACGCGTCGTTCGGTTTTGGCCGCGCGCACGTCGCGCCCGCGGTATCCGCTTACGTCGAGCGGTTTCCCTCGATGAAAATCCAGCTGCAATTGACCGAGCGCCCGCTCAGCCTGCAGGAAGAAGGCTTCGATCTCGGCATTCGCTTCGGCGAGGTGCCCGACGCGCGCATCAACGCGCGTTTGCTGCTGAAAAATCAGCGCATCGTGTGCGCTTCGCCGGCGTATTTGAAACGGCATGGCAATCCATCGGCACCGCACGATCTGACACGCCACGCGTGCATCGTGCTGCGCGAAAACGACTCGGCATACGGCACCTGGCACTTTTCGCGCGGCAAGCGCACGGAAACCGTGAAGGTCGACGGCGCGCTCTCGAGCAACGACGGCAGCACCGTGCTGCGCTGGGCGCTCGACGGACGCGGCATTGTCGTGCGCTCGCAGTGGGAAATCGGCGAGCACATCGAGCGTGGCGAACTCGTGCCGCTGCTTGCCGAATGGGCGCTGCCGAACGCCGATATTCATGCGATCTATCTCGAGCGCAACAAGCTTTCGGCGAAGCTGCGCAGTTTCGTCGAGTTTCTCGGCGACTATCTGCGCGATGCGGTTGGCGCGGAAATGGCTTAGCCACGCCGGGCCGCACACCCTCGCATCATCGAACAGGCGTTCTCTCTATACTCTTTCGCGTGCCTTGCGCCTCTTTCCTGAGGCTCAGCTTCGGGCACGTTCCACCTGCATTGCCCATCCCTGGACGCCGTCACGTACTGCCGCGCGAAACGCGACTGCGCGCGCATGCGCGCCGGTGTCTGTCTGCTTCGTGATGCCGTAGTTAGAAACTGGAGAGTTTCCAATGAGCACCTTCACCACCCGCGATGGCACGTCGATCTATTACAAGGACTGGGGCAGCGGGAAGCCCGTCGTTTTCTCCCACGGCTGGCCGCTTACGGCCGACGCCTGGGACGCTCAAATGCTCTTTCTCGTGCAAAACGGTTTTCGCACGATCGCGCACGACCGCCGCGGCCACGGCCGCTCCGATCAGCCCGCCAAGGGCAACGACATGGACACCTGGGCCGACGACCTCGCCGACCTGCTCGACAAGCTCGACGTGCAGGACGCCACGCTCGTTGGCCATTCCACGGGCGGCGGCGAAGTCGCGCGCTATATCGGCCGCCACGGCACGAAGCGCGTGTCGGGCGCGGTGCTGATCGGCGCGGTGCCGCCCATCATGATCAAGAGCGAGAAGAATCCGGGCGGCCTGCCTAAAGACGTGTTCGACGGCATCCGCAAGGGCGTGATCGACGACCGCTCGCAGTTCTTCAAGGACCTGGCCGTGCCGTTCTACGGCTACAACCGCAGCGGCGCGAAAGTCTCGCAGGGCGTGATCGACTCGTTCTGGCAGCAGGGCATGTGGGGCGGCATCCTCGCGTTGCATGACTGCGTGCACGAGTTCTCCGAAGTCGATTACACGGAAGACCTCAAGAAGTTCGACGTGCCCACGCTGATCCTGCACGGCGACGACGACCAGATCGTGCCGATCGACGACGCCGGCAAGCTCTCCGCGAAAATCGTGAAGGACGCGACGCTCAAGATCTACCCGGGCGCCCCGCACGGCATGTGCACGACGCTGGCCGATCAGGTCAACGCCGATCTGCTCGCGTTCCTCAATCGCAAGTAATGCGGTACGCGGCGTGCCCGCTTGATGTGCCCATTTAGCGCGCGCACGCCGTAAGCGCCTCGACGTATTGCGCCTGCCACGCCGGATCTTGCGCGAACGCCGCGAGATCCGCGTGCAGATCGTTGGCATAGGCCGCGATGCACGCGCGGTTGTTCGCCTCCACGGCACGCGGCATGTAAAGAATTACCGCGACGACCGCTCCCACCGCCAGCGCGGCGATCGCCACGCCAATTGCCCAACGCCAGACCTCCTCCGCCGTCCCTTTCAGCGCCGCTTCGCTCATCGTTCTTCTCCTTATTGATTAGCAAGACAATCATTAGGGTTTTAAAAAAGGCGCGAACGCCTCACGCGAGTCCCTTGCGAATTTTGCGCATGCCGGTGACCGTCGACTCGAACAGGTCCGAGCCCACTTGCGCACGCAGGCGGCGCGCGACTTCGGCGCTCGCACCGTTGATCGGGCCGTCGAGCGCCGCGCCGCTCGCCGTGGGAAAGAGACCCCATTCGCGGGCGTCGGCCTCGCCCTGGCGGCGCTCGAGCAGGTCCTTCTCGCACAGGGTGTCCACGAGGCGCGTGGCCGTGGGCCGCGCAATGCCGAGCGTTTGCGCGACATCGCTCGCCAGGCATCCAGGCTTGGCCAGCACCACGCGCAGCACGAAGCCTTGCGCGGGCGTGAGGCCGAACGGCGCGTAAGCGGCGCTCCACTCGCGCTCGACGAGCCGCGCGAGCGCCGACGAATTGAAGTAAAGGCAGTGATCGAACATGGAACGAATGAGACCACGAATTGATTAGCAAGGCAACCGTTATTGCGCGCTTGAGCGAGGCTGACGGAGCAAAATTCTTATATAAGACTCCCCGATTCACTTCTCTTTTCACAAGGGTCTTTACCAACTTGACACATTATCAAGGGTACGATCCACAAAATCTCAGGGCGGTGAGCGAATCCCCGGAATCACGCTGCAAAGCCTTATGCAACGGGGCTCCGGCGCGGAAACGTTTTCAGCGCGCGGCCGGCCAATCAAGGCAAACGCGCCGACTTTCTGGTCAATTAACATTGCGCAAGCACATTCCACGATATGAAATACATGCATGGTTGGCCCCCAGCCCGCTGCAAATTCAGGCAAAATCCAGGTGTTTCGCCGACTGCGCGCAGCCGGTGGTGTTATCACCCCGTTTTTGAACCCCGCCAAGAAGCCGATGAGTACCCAGCAACCCACCATCATCTATACCCTGACCGATGAAGCGCCGCTGCTCGCCACCAGCGCGTTTCTGCCGATCATCCGCACCTTCGCTGCGCCGGCCGGCGTGAACGTCGAGACCAGCGATATCTCCGTTGCGGGCCGTATCCTCGGCGAGTTCCCGGAATTCCTCACGGAAGACCAGCGCGTGCCGGACAATCTGGCCGAACTGGGCCGTCTCACGCAGTTGCCGGAAACGAACATCATCAAGCTGCCGAACATCAGCGCATCGGTGCCGCAGCTCGTCGCCGCGATCAAGGAACTCCAGGGCAAGGGCTACAAGGTCCCCGATTTCCCTGAAGATCCGAAGACCGACGAAGAAAAGTCCATCCAGAAGCGCTATTCGAAGTGCCTCGGCTCGGCCGTGAACCCGGTGCTGCGCGAAGGCAACTCGGACCGCCGCGCACCGCTCGCAGTCAAGAACTACGCGAAGAAGCACCCGCACAGCATGGGCGAGTGGAGCATGGCTTCGCGCACCCACGTCGCGCACATGAAGCACGGCGACTTCTATCACGGCGAAAAGTCGATCACGAACGACAAGGACCGTGAAGTCCGCATGGAGCTCGTGACGAAGGGCGGCGAGACCATCGTGCTCAAGCCGAAGGTCAAGCTGCAAGCCGGCGAGATCGTCGACAGCATGTTCATGAGCAAGAAGCACCTGCTGGCCTTCTACGAAGAGCAGATGGAAGACGCGCGCAAGACCGGCGTCATGCTCTCGCTGCACGTGAAGGCGACCATGATGAAGGTTTCGCACCCCATCGTGTTCGGCCACGCCGTGCGCACGTTCTACAAGGACGCGTTCGCGAAGCACGCCAAGCTGTTCGAACAGCTCGGCGTGAACGTCAACAACGGCCTCGTCGATCTCTACACGAAGATCGAAACGCTGCCGGAATCGCAGCGCGAAGAAGTCATTCGCGACATGCACGCCTGCCACGAGCACCGTCCGGCGCTCGCCATGGTCGACTCGGCCAAGGGCATCTCGAACCTGCACGCACCGAACGACGTGATCGTCGACGCTTCGATGCCGGCCATGATCCGCGCAGGCGGCAAGATGTGGGGCGCCGACGGCCGTCCGGCCGACACGAAGTGCCTGATTCCGGAAAGCACGTTCGCGCGCATCTACCAGGAAATCATCAACTTCTGCAAGACCAACGGCGCATTCGACCCGCGCACGATGGGCACGGTGCCGAACGTCGGCCTGATGGCGCAGAAGGCTGAAGAGTACGGTTCGCACGACAAGACGTTCGAGATCCCGCAAGACGGCACGGCGCGCATCGTCGACAACGCCACGGGCGAAGTCCTCGAAGCCCTCACGCAGCCCGTCGAGCAAGGCGACATCTGGCGTATGTGTCTCGTGAAGGACGCGCCGATCCGCGACTGGGTCAAGCTCGCCGTCACGCGCGCGAAGAACTCGAACACGCCGGCCGTGTTCTGGCTCGACCCGTACCGTCCGCACGAAAACGAAGTGATCAAGAAGGTCGAAACGTACCTGAAGGATTACGACACGAACGGCCTCGACATCCAGATCATGTCGCAAGTCCGCGCAATGCGTTACACGCTCGAGCGCGTGATCCGCGGTCTGGACACGATCTCGGTCACCGGCAACATCCTGCGCGACTACCTGACCGACCTGTTCCCGATCATGGAACTGGGCACCTCGGCGAAGATGCTCTCGATCGTTCCGCTGATGGCGGGTGGCGGCATGTACGAAACGGGTGCAGGCGGCTCGGCTCCGAAGCACGTGCAGCAGCTGGTTCAGGAAGACCACCTGCGCTGGGACTCGCTCGGCGAATTCCTCGCGCTGGCTGTGTCGCTCGAAGACCTCGGCATCAAGACGAACAACGCGCGCGCCAAGCTGCTCGCGAAGACGCTCGACGCCGCCACCGGCAAGCTGCTCGACAACAACAAGGGCCCGTCGCCGAAGACCGGCGAGCTGGACAACCGCGGCAGCCAGTTCTACCTCTCGATGTACTGGGCACAGGAACTGGCCGCGCAGAAGGACGACGCGGAACTCGCAGCGCAATTCGCACCGCTCGCGAAGGCACTGGCCGACAACGAGCAGACGATCGTTGCCGAGCTGGCTGCGGTTCAGGGCAAGCCGGTCGACATCGGCGGCTACTACAAGCCGGACTTCGTGAAGCTCGCTGAAGTCATGCGCCCGAGCACGACGTTCAACGCCGCGCTCGCAGCCGTTGCGAAGTAATTGATGGAACCCGCCCCTGCGCTTCTCGCGGGGGACGTACCACCAAATGAATCGAGCCTCCCGATGTGATCGGGAGGCTCGATTTTTTTTGCCCTTTCTGCTTGAGGCGAGCCTTGCGGCCCGCCCCTGCGTTCAGGCTTAGTCGTCCAGCAGCGAGAGGTCGCGCACGGCGCCCTTGTCCGCCGACATCACGAGCTTCGCATACGCCTTCAAAGCCGCCGACACCTTGCGCGGACGCGCCTTCGCCGGCTTCCAGCCTCGGGCGTTCTGCTCTTCGCGGCGGCGCGCGAGTTCCTCGTCCGAAACCAGCACGTTGATCGTGCGATTCGGAATATCGATGCGGATCTTGTCGCCGTCGCGCACGAGGCCGATCGCGCCGCCCGCTGCCGCTTCCGGCGAGCAGTGGCCAATCGAGAGGCCCGAGGTGCCGCCCGAGAAGCGGCCGTCGGTCAGGAGCGCGCACGCCTTGCCGAGGCCCTTCGACTTGATGTAGCTCGTCGGGTAGAGCATTTCCTGCATGCCGGGGCCGCCCTTCGGGCCTTCATAGCGCACGATCACGACGTCGCCGGCCTTGACCTTGTCAGCGAGGATGTTTTCCACCGCCTCGTCCTGCGACTCGGTCACGTGAGCCGTGCCTTCGAACACGAGAATGCTGTCGTCCACGCCTGCCGTCTTCACGACGCAGCCGTCGAGCGCGATGTTGCCCGTCAGCACGGCGAGGCCCCCTTCCTTCGAGAACGCGTGCTCATACGAGCGAATGCAGCCTTCAGCGCGGTCCGAGTCGAGGCTCGGCCAGCGGGTGTTCTGGCTGAACGCGACCTGGCTCGGCACGCCAGCGGGACCTGCCATGTAGAACGTCTTGACCGCTTCGTCCTGCGTGCGCTTGATATCCCATTGCTCGAGCGCGTCGCCGAGCGTCGGCGTGTGCACGGTCGGCACATCGGTATGCAGCTTGCCCGCGCGCTCCAGCTCGCCGAGGATCGCCATGATGCCGCCCGCGCGGTGCACGTCTTCGATGTGGTACTTGTTCGTGTTCGGCGCGACCTTGCACAGCTGCGGCACGACGCGCGAAAGGCGGTCGATGTCGGTCATGCCGAAGTCGATGCCCGCTTCCTGCGCAATGGCCAGCAAGTGGAGGATCGTGTTGGTCGAGCCGCCCATGGCGATGTCGAGCGTCATGGCATTTTCGAACGCCTTGAAACCCACCGAGCGCGGCAGCACGCGCTCGTCTTCCTGCTCGTAGTACTGGCGCGCGAGTTCGACGATGCGGCGGCCGGCGCGCTTGAAGAGCTGTTCGCGGTCCGCGTGCGTGGCGACCACGGTGCCGTTGCCCGGCAGCGAAAGACCCAGCGCCTCGGTCAGGCAGTTCATGGAGTTGGCCGTGAACATGCCCGAGCACGAACCGCAGGTCGGGCAGGCGGAGCGCTCGACTTCGGCCACTTCGGCGTCGGAGTACTTGCTATCCGCCGCGATCACCATGGCGTCGATCAGGTCGAGCTTCTTGACTTCGATCGCTTTGGTGACGGGGTTCGCGAGGCGCGTCTTGCCCGCTTCCATCGGGCCGCCCGAGACGAAGATCACGGGGATGTTCAGGCGCATGGCGGCCATGAGCATGCCTGGGGTGATCTTGTCGCAGTTCGAGATGCAGACCATGGCGTCGGCGCAGTGCGCGTTGACCATGTATTCCACCGAGTCCGCGATGATGTCGCGGCTCGGCAGCGAATACAGCATGCCGTCGTGGCCCATGGCGATGCCGTCATCGACGGCGATCGTGTTGAATTCCTTGGCTACGCCGCCCGCGGCTTCGATTTCGCGCGCAACGAGCTGGCCGAGGTCTTTCAGGTGCACATGGCCGGGAACGAACTGGGTGAACGAGTTGACGACCGCGATGATCGGCTTGGAGAAGTCTTCGTCTTTCATGCCGGTGGCGCGCCAGAGGGAGCGCGCACCTGCCATGTTGCGGCCGGCGGTGGAAGTTTTGGAACGGTATGCGGGCATTGTGGCTGTAGGAGAAAAATCGCAGAAAGGAAGCGGGCCACGGGAATAAAGGCCCCACGCACGCCCTTGCGAACAACCTCTTGAGCTGTGCTCTGGGCAGAACCCGTAATTATCCCACAGGCCTCGGCGCCGCGCTGTCCGCAGCGGTTTTGGCGGTTTTTCTCGCTCCATCATTCGCGCTTTGCATGCCTGGACGCCCCCACATTTTTGGCGGCAGATGTCGAATGAATTCTGGCGGCGTATGGTGGCCATACAGCGTCGTGCAGACGCGCAAACTCAAGCACCTCGGGGGCAATATGAAACATTGGCAACACGCGCGGCGACGCGCCACCTGGGCCGTCACAGGCCTCGCACTCGGGCTCGTTGCAACGGGTGCGGGCGTGCACCTCTGGCTGCGCGCCCCGGCAGGCGGCGCAGCGGATCAGTCGGTTGCGGTCGGCGCGATCCTGCTCGGCGTTTTCACGGCGATCTGCGCCGGACATGAAATCTGGCGCGCGAGGATGCGGTAGGGGCGGCAGGTATCGATCAAACCTCGACGACGCCGACGCGAGACGCGGGCGTTTGGGGGACTTTACGCCACGGCGCTCTGCGAGGCCCATTCGCGGTGCACTTATGCGCGCGAGCAACTTTGCAATGATCGCGCCCCAAACCTTGCCGTCATCATCGAGGCCCCTGCACAGCAGGCGCGACCTAAGCAGTAACGCGCCGCGTGTAAGCATTTCCGCCCTTTCGCCTCGCCGTCCGGCGCGGCCCTTCATTTATTCGGAACAAATTTCAAGCACCCGGATAAATCGCAATACAGGACAGATTTTGTCCAATGCCCAATTGCGCGGACACCGCGATGCGTGGCGAATCGCCGCCGCCCCCGTCTTTCCCCATTTCAGACCAGTCTGATTTCGCGACACGCAGCACGCCTCGAGCATCGTCCAAATGGGCAGTCGCTTGTCCATCCAATTGCGCCGGTCGCGTCACCGGGCCGGTCGCTTTTATCTACTTCCCGGAGGTATGGAGATGTCGGCAAAGCAGCAACGCACCACGAGAGCTCCGAAATGAGGCGAGCCATTCTGAAACTGGGAGACAAAACAACGGCGGGCGGTGTCGTACTCGAAGGCGTTGATGGCTGCACGCATCACGGAACACCGCTGACGTTTATCGGCGCGAAGATCTGGTGCCCCGCGTGCAATTCGGAAGGCGTGATCGGCTGGAATGGCCCACACCGAAAGGCGACGATGAGGGGTAAGCAGCAGGCCCTGGAAGGCGATCTTTGCCTCTGCAGGTGCGATCCGCCGCCTGTACTTATCGCCTCGCAGAATAGCGCCTGGCACGTGTTCGAGGCATGCGAACTGGCGGGCACTCGGTACGCATCTGTGGGCACGGCCGGTTCAGCACCACATCGCGGCATATACGACGAGCAATACACGCTAAAAGGCAGTGACGGGCGTCCGCTTGCGGGTATGCCATATCGAATCGTTACCGCCAGCGGGCGCGTTATAAATGGAACAACAAACGGTGTGGGGCAAACGAAACGTATTGAGACAGATGGTAAGGAAAAACTCAAACTCTACACAACCGAAGGCGGCGAGAATGCGTGACTTCACCGGCAAAAACAAATACGATTTTGATATTAGCGACGGTGAAGAATGGTTCGAAATACATTCCACCGCAGTCACCAACACTATTCCGGGGTCGATGGTTGAGGTAACCATAAACAATAAGACAATCTGTGAAAACCTGACCAACAGGGATTTTAGGGAAATCATCATAAGCATTCTTCAACGCGCAATTCCGTTGGTTGACAATCGCATCGCGGCGTTAAGAATGTGGTCGCCGAGTGAACGCGCGCGCGTCCAGCGGTGGTTCGGTCGAGCTGACGAATCGGCTCGCGCGATTCTCATAAACGGCTTGCCACGAATTGCCACCGTACTTCGTGGCCTGAGCCCCGCGAATTTTATTCGTTCAAGTCCAGATCGGGATAGAGCGCTAGGTTGCACCCCCAATCCGGTGAGCAACCGTCAGGAAGCGGCTCATGTTTGTGCGCCAGATACCGCAACGCATACGATCAGCATTAGCCCCAACTTTTGTTCAATGCGTCACTGGTCGGCTGATGCAGACTCACGTGTTTCGACAGTCATTCATGAAGTTACACATTTCATCGACACTATGGCTACGAAGGATCACAAGTACACGATAGCGTATACGCTACGAGATTGGGCGCAAGAACATTCCGATCTCGCACTCAATAACGCGGACAGCGTAGCCGGATATATTGTTGAAGGAGACTGAATTGAAGCGATTCATTTTTCTGAGCCTCTTCTTCCTTAGCCTGTCAAAGGCGTTTGCTTGCTCGGATTCATCGAGCCAACCCGGTTCAACCAGAGATATTAATTTCAATTTCAATTCAAGCATAATCACCAATGCAGAAATTCTTTCGCTTGCAAATTGGATCTTGGACTCACGCGGGACGTTCTCCACTCTCGAGGGTGTTTCTATAATTGGACTTGCTGACGCGCGCGAGCGGAATCCACAACGCATGGCGGAAGACCGGGCCAACAACGTCAAGCACGTACTAGACGTGTTAGGCGTCCGATCTGCGACGACGGGCGTCATAGCCCACATTTATAAGCCCACTCTGCCGAGAGACAAATATGAGCCCACTGGCACAAGAGCAGAAGTCACGCTAATTCCAGGTTGTGCAAAAAACTAGCCCTTCCGCTTGCTACCCCCGCATCGGCGGGGCTTTACGATCAACAAAAGTAACGGCAAATCGTCTAGCGCCAAGTTAATGGCTCAGGTGCCCCACGTTTCGCCCGCCCTTCGCTTTCAAAACGCCTGACTTAGCCAACTCTGCCCGATTCAATCAATTTCCCCCGACGCACTCAGGGTTCCCGCACCTTGCACAAAGCGTGCGGCTGCACCAATACTCTGCGTCAGTCCCCGCGACGGAGAGACCCATGCCCATGCAGAACATCAAGCACGTCGTTGTCGTGATGTTCGAAAACCGTTCGTTTGACACGATGCTTGGCGGCTTGTACACGAACGGCAGCAGCCCCACGCATTTCCTCCCCGCCGCCAGCGCGGACCGGCCGTTCGACGGCCTCAAGGCGGGCCTGAGTAACCCGACCCGGGCAGGCGGCACTATCGCCGCGACCACACCGGCCTCCACGGCCACGCTGCCCGACCCCGATCCGCAGGAAACGTTCGCAAACGTGCACATCCAGTTGTTCGGCAACGCCGCTGGGGCCGAGCCCATGTCCGGCTTCGTCCAGGACTACGAAACGACCGCGACGACAGATGCAAGCCAGGTCATGCAGTGCCACAGCCCCGACCAGTTGAAGGTGCTCGCAACGCTCGCGCGCGAATACGCCGTTTCGGATGCCTGGTTCGCGAGCGTGCCGAGCCAGACCTGGCCGAACCGCGCGTTTGCCCAGGCGGGCACGTCGAACGGGCATGTCGACAACGGCTCGCCGCCCGATCCGTTCGACTGGCAGGTGCGCACCATCTTCAACGTGTTGAGTGACGTGGACATGAGCTGGGCCGTGTACAGCGCCGCGCTCGTCGCGCCGTCGCTCACGCTCACCATGTTCCCAACATTATGGGATCCAAAATATAAAGCGAATTTTCAGCGCTTCGGCAACTTCGTCTCGGACTGCGAGAACAACACGCTGCCGCAGTATTCGTTCATCGAGCCGCGCTTTCTGCTCGATCCCAACGACCAGCACCCGCCACACGACGTCTATGCGGGCGAAAGCTTTCTCTACGACATCTGGCATGCGTTGAGCACCTCGCCCGCATGGCCCGAAACGCTGCTCGTGATCACTTACGACGAGCACGGCGGCACTTACGATCACGTCCTTCCGCCCGCCAACGCCGTGGCGCCCGATACCGCAAGCAACCCCGGAGACCAGAACTTCGCCTTCGACAGCTTTGGCGTGCGCGTGCCAGCGGTCGTGGTTTCGCCCTATATCGCACCGGGCACCGTATTTCGCTCGCCCAGCGCCACGCCTTACGACCACACGTCGATTCTCGCCACGCTGCGCGACTGGCTCGACATCGCCCCCGCCGACATGCTTGCGAGCAAGCGCGTGGCGGCCGCGCCCACGCTGGCTCCGTTGCTCACACTGGACACGCCGCGCACGGACTTGCCAGCCATCGCCGCGCCGCCTGCCTCCGGCTTTATTGCGACCAACCTCGCCCGCCCGCTGAACGACCTGCAAAAGAGCCTCGTAAGCGGCACGGCACGGCGCACCGGGCTCGACCCGGCGGCCACGCTCGGCGCGATGAGCACTCGCCAGCACGCGGTGGACTTCTTCCACAACCTGCTTTCGTCCGGGCACTCCTGAGCGGATCAACGAACCGAAAGGGGCATGCGACGCATGCCTCAGGCTTCGCCCAGCCCCTCCTGCGCAATCAACCCGAACAGCACGTCCGAAAACGCGTTGGCGGCGAGCGTGCTCGATGCGTGCCGCCGCTTGAGCAGCGCAACCGTGCGCTGCGGCAACGCCGGCATGACGGGCAGCGTGACGAGCCCGCGATGCTCGCGCAGCACCGCCGATGGCAGCAGGGTGGCGAGCGTGCCGTCCTTCACGAGCTTGAGCACCGTGCCCACCGAGTTGGCCTGCAGCATGACGCGCGGAATCAACTGGTGCGCTCGGAAATACGCATCGGCGAAACGCCGCACCACGAAGTCCGGGCTCAGCAGTGCAAGCGGCATCGCCGCAAGCTGGTCAGCCGTCACTTCGGCGCGGCGGCGCGCGAGCGGATGGCGCGTGGCCACAAGCAGCGCCATGTGCTCGGCAAAGAGCGGACGCACTTCGATTTCATCGGAGCGCACGTCCGTGAAGCCAATGCCGAGATCGATTTCGTCACGCTCGAGCCCCCCTTCGATGTCCTCCAGTGGCCGCTCGCTCACGTCGAGCGCGATAGCCGGATGCGCTTCACGAAAACTGCGCAGCGCGGGGCCGATCAGATATTCCGCGAAAGTGGGGGTATAGGCGAGCCGCAGCAGGCCGCGCGTGAGGTCGCGCACGTCGTGCAGCGCACGCTTGCCCGCATCGAGATGCGCGAGCGCCTGGCGCGCGTGGTCGATGTACACGCGCCCGAATTCGGTGAGGCTGATGGCCCGGCCGCTGCGGTCGAACAGCGCCCCGCCAAGCTCGTTTTCCAGTTGGCGGATCTGCTGTGAGAGCGCCGGCTGCGAAACGTGCAGCACTTCGGCTGCGCGCGTGAAATTCTTCAACTCCGCCACGGTGAGCACGTAGCGTATCGAGCGAAGCATCAAGATGGCTTGCCTCCCGAATGTCTCCGGATTCTTTTCATAAGGTGCGCTTATCGCGACGATCCAAATATCGTCTTGGACGTGAGCGCGCGCCCTGCGCAAAATAGTTTGCGATGGCGGCGATCCGGTGCGCCCTGCGCGCTGCATCGCTTGCCGGACACCATTCTACCGGGGAGCAAACGGATGTTCGAGTCGATCTCGATGAGCGTGGCGGCGGTGTTCGCAGGCTCGTGCCTGACGTTTCTCATCGCCGTCCTGCTGCCCGAACCCGTTGTGGCCAAAGGCGCCGAGGGCGGCCTTTATGCCGGGCTTGGCAATGAAGATAAAAGTTTCGTGCGCGCGAGCCAGGCGCGCACGCGGCGCTTTCGCGCGCTGAAAACGTGGCGCGCGGGCGGCCGCCGTTCGCCGGGCACGACGGTAGTCGCGGGTTGCCCCGTCAATAGACGTCGCGTACGTAGCGTTTGTCCCGCCCGAGCGCACTGACATAGTCGTGCGCGGCCTCGGCGCTCATGCCGCCATGGGCCGCCACCACGTCCCGGAGCGCCGCATCCACATCCTTAGCCATGCGGCTCGCATCGCCGCACACGTAGAGGTGTGCCCCTTCCTGCAGCCACGCCCATAGCTGCGCGCCCTGCTCGCGCATACGATCCTGCACGTACACCTTCTCGGTCTGGTCGCGCGAGAACGCGAGATCGAGGCGGTCGAGGTGGCCGTCCTTGCGCATTTGCTCCAGTTCGTCGCGATAGTAGAAGTCGGTGGCGGCGTGCTGCTCGCCGAAGAAGAGCCAGTTGCGGCCCGTATCGCCACGCGCCTGCCGCTCGTGCAGGAAGGCGCGGAACGGGGCGACGCCGGTGCCGGGGCCGACCATGATCATCGGCGCGTCGCCATTGCGCGGCGGCCGGAAATGCGTGCTTTTCTGCACGAACACGGGCACGCTGCCCTCGTGCGCGCGGTCGGCGAGGAAGGTCGACGCCACGCCCTTGCGCTCGCGGCGGCCGTTGTTATAGCGCACGGCCGATACGGTCAGATGCACCTCGCCCGCATGCGCCTTCGGGCTCGACGAAATCGAATAGAGCCGCGGCTGCAGGCGTTTGAGCATGCCGAGCAGTTCGGGCGCGGTCATGTCGACGGGGTATTCGTGCAGCACGTCGGCGAGCTGCTGGCCCCAGAGCCAGTTGCGCAGATCGCCCTTGCGCGCCTCGTCCAGCATCTCGGCAAGGCCGCGCGAGCGCGTGCGCGACGCGATGAACGCAAGCGCATCGGGGCTCGGGCGCGCGATCTCGTAGTGCTTGCTCAGCGCCTCGCCAAGGCGCATCTCGCCCTGGCCGCTCACGGCGACCGCGGTGTCGGCGGCGAGGCGCGTGAGGCCCAGCAATTCGTCCACGAGCGCGGGGCAATTGGTCGGCCACACGCCGAGCGCATCGCCCGCTTCATAGTCGAGGCCCGCCTCGCCCGTTGCAAGCGAGAAGTAGCGCGTGTCCTTCGTCGCGCCCTTCATGTTCAGGCGCACGTTGCTCAGGAGCTTCGAGGCGGCCGGGCGCGCTTTGGTCGCCGCGCATCCTGGCAGCACCTCGGGAATCGAACCGTCGGCGGGCACGGCGTGCAGCGCCGCATCTTCCTGCTTGATACGCACGACGATCCGATCGAGCCATGCGTCTGCGGCGCTCTGGTACTCGCTGTCGCAATCCACCCGCTCCATGAGGCGCGTGGCGCCCAGCGCTTCGAGGCGCGCGTCGAGCTTGCGGCCGTGACCGCAAAACGCGTCGTAATTGCGGTCGCCCAAGGCGAGCACCGAGAAGCGCAGCGATGCAAGACGCGGCGCATTCTCTGCCGCGAGCGCGCTCCAGAACGCCTCGCCATTGTCCGGCGCATCGCCGTCGCCGAACGTGCTCGTCATCAGGAGTGCGTACTGTGCCTTTTCGAGGCTGGCGAGCGAGTAATCGGCCATGCAGGCCGTACGGATCTCGAAGCCCGATTCCATGAGCTGCGTGGCGTACTGCTCGACGAGCGATTCGACATTGCCTGTTTGCGAGGCCCACAGCAGCACGACCTTCGGGCGCGTGTGCGCAATGCGCACACCATGCGGCTTTTCTTCCGGAGCGGCCGGCACGGCGAGCGAAGCCGTACGCGCGCCAGGCTCGCCGCGGCTGAACAAGCCCGCCAGCAGCCCGTCCAGCCATACGCGCGTGCCTGCCGGGAAGGGGGCGTGCGCGGGCAGCACGGGCACGCCAACGGGCTCGGCTGCCCTCAACGAGCGCAGGCCGCCGACAAAGCCCGAGAGGTACTGGCGCTCTGCGTCGCTCAGTTGTGGCGCGGCGATGTCGTCGAGACCGAGTAGCTGAGAAAAGGCATCGATACGGGACATGTCGAGTTCCTGAAACGGGTTGACGGCTTGCGGCGGGCTCGCGTCGAGCGTGGCCGCGTCGGCAAAGGCATCGGCGGCATCCGGCGTGCGCTCGCTCTCGCGCGGCGCAGATTGCGGACCGACGCGCGAGAGCGCCACCGCGCAGAATTTCAATTCGGGCTGCTGGGAAATGGGGTCGACCGCATCGCTCGTGAGCGCGTTCACGCAGAGTTCCTCGCCATACACGTCGTTCCAGTGCATCGGCGCGAAACAGTTGCCGGGACGCACGCGCTCCGTCACGACGGCGGGTAACACCACCCGCCCACGACGCGAACGCACTTCCACGCGATCCTTCGCGGCAATGCCGAGCGCAGCGGCGTCTTCCGGGTGAATCTCGACGAAGGGGCCCGGGTTGAGCTTGTTGAGCATCGGCACCTTGCCGGTCTTCGTCATGGTGTGCCACTGATGCTGTAACCGGCCCGTGTTGAACACGACCGGATACGTGCCATCCGGCAGTTCGGCGGGCGCGACATGCGGGCGCGCGAAGAACACACCCTTGCCGTGGGGCGTCGCGAAAGCGATGCGAGGGCGCGTGCCGTCTGCGTCTTCCTTCAGCGTCTGGCTCACGCCGTCGTTCACATAGCGCAGCGGATTGCGATCGCTCATGGCATCCGGTGCGATGGGCCATTGCAGCGGCGTTTCGCGCAGCTTCGCGTGACTCGCGCCGCGCAGGTCGTAGCCCGTCTTCGGGTTCGAGAACCGCGCGATTTCGTCGAATATCTCGGCGGCGCTCTCGTAGCTGAACGCGTGCGCAAAACCCATCTCACAGGCCACGCGCGCGATGATCTGCCAGTCGGGCAGCGCTTCGCCCGGCGCTTCGACGGCTTGCTGCATGAGCGTCATGTTGCGCTCGGAGTTGATCATCACGCCCTCGGCCTCGGCCCAAAGCGCGCCGGGCAGCAGCACGTCGGCGTACTGATTCGTTTCGGTGTCCAGAAAAGCGTCCTGGGCGATCACCAGTTCGGCGGCTTTCAGGCCAGCCACCACCGTCTGCCGGTTTGCGACGCTCGCAACGGGATTCGTGCAGATGATCCAGCACGCCTTGATCTCGCCTGCCGCCATGCGCGAGAACATGTCGATGGTGCCGCCGCCCACTTTCACGGGCAGCGTGCCGGGCGCCACACCCCACGCCGCTTCCACGAATGCGCGGTCGTCTTGCGCGAGCACCGTGCGCTGCCCGGGCAGGCCCGGCCCCATATAGCCCATTTCACGCCCGCCCATGGCGTTCGGCTGCCCCGTGAGCGAGAACGGGCCGCTGCCGGGGCGGCAAATCTTGCCCGTCGCCAGATGCAGGTTGCAGATCGCGTTCGTGCTCCACGTGCCATGCGTGCTCTGGTTCAGGCCCATGGTCCAGCAGCTCATCCACTCGGGCGCTTCGCCTATCATCTGCGCCGCGCGGAGAATGTCGTCAACGGCCAGGCCCGTGATTTCAGCGACCTTCTGCGGCGTGTAGTCGTCGAGGAACGCGGGCAGCGCGTCCCATCCTTCGGTGTACTGTGCAATGAAGTCTGCGTCGGTGTGACCGTTCTTGTGCAACAGGTGCAGCAAGCCATTGAGCAGCGCGAGGTCGGTGCCCGGCGCGATCTGCAGAAAGAGCGAAGCCTTGTCTGCGGTCGCCGTGCGGCGCGGGTCCACCACTATGAGCTTCGCCCCGGCTTTCACGCGGTCCATCATGCGCAGGAACAGGATGGGATGGCAGTCCGCCATATTCGCGCCGATCACGAAGAACAGGTCTGCCTTATCGAAGTCCTGATACGAGCCCGGGGGGCCGTCCGCGCCCAGCGAAAGCTTGTAGCCGCTGCCTGCGCTCGCCATGCACAGACGTGAGTTCGATTCGATATTGTTGGTGCGCACAAAGCCCTTGGCGAGCTTGTTCACGAGATACTGCGCCTCGATCGACATTTGCCCCGATACGTAGAACGACAGTGCGTCGGGACCGTGCGCGTCGAGCGTCGCGCGCAGGCGGCGCGCGGTATCGGCGATCGCCTGCGCGAGCGGCAGCGGCACCGGGTCCTCGTCGCGCGCATGGCGCACGAATGCACGCTCGAGACGCCCCGACTTGCGCAGCGCCACGTGCGCCGAGGAACCCTTCGTGCAGAGGCGGCCGAAGTTGGTCGGATGCTCGGCGTCGCCGGAGATCTTCGCGACCTGACCGTCCTCGACGTGCAGGATCATCCCGCAGCCTACGCCGCAGTACGGGCAAACGCTTTTTACGCTCTCGCTGCTCATGCGGTCGATCGATATCAGCTTGAAACAGATTCAGGGTGCGCGGCGCTACGTGCGCGCCGCGCCTTCGTCATGTCAGGCGGCAACCCAGACCTGACCGTTTTCCACGCGTGCGGCAAACGCGTTGACCGAATGCTGGGGCGCTTCGATACATTCGCCAGTGGCCAGATCGAAGTGATGCTTGTAGATCGGCGAAGCGACTACGACACGCTCACCAAAACTGCCGACGAGTCCGCGCGAAAGCACCGCGGCATGCGAGTTTGGGTCGTAGTTGCCGATGGCGTACACGCGCGCGCCGCCGTCGTCGACATGGAACACAGCGACCTGCTCGCCCTTCACGAGCGCACACACGCCGGTGTTCGGCACGATATCGTCGAGCGTGCAGACGGGAACCCAGTCGCCTTGCCTAAGTTCGTTGCTCATTTCGTACTCCTCGGTTCGATAAAAGGGAATCAGACGGTTTCGACGACTACCGGAATCGCGCTCAGCGCTTCATGTCGCGTGAAATGCGGCGCCGCTTGCGACACCTGCGTGCGCTCCTCGGGCGTGGCCGGCCGGATCTGGCCACGCTCTTCAATGAAGGCGACGTGCTGGTCGCCTGCATCGCTATTGACGAAGTGGCGGAAGCGGCGGCGCGTTTCAGGATCGGTCACGGCCTTCTTCCATTCGCATTCGTAGGTGTCCACCACGAGCTGCATTTCTGCTTCGAGTTCGGCGCCAAGGCCCAGCTTGTCGTGCACGATCACGTCAATCAGATAGTCGAGGCCGCCTTCGAGGTTGTCGCGCCACACGCTCGTGCGCTGCAAACGGTCAGCCGTGCGCACGTAGAACATGAGGAAGCGGTCGACGTAGCGCACGAGCGTCGCCTGATCGAGATCGGCAGCGAGCAGCTCCGCATGGCGCGGCTTCATGCCGCCGTTGCCGCACACGTAGAGGTTCCAGCCCTTCTCGGTCGCGATGATGCCGACGTCTTTGCCTTGCGCCTCCGCGCATTCGCGCGTGCAGCCAGACACGCCGAACTTGATCTTGTGCGGCGCACGCAGGCCCTTATAGCGGTTCTCGAGTTCGATCGCGAAGCCCACCGAGTCGCCCACGCCGTAGCGGCACCACGTCGAGCCCACGCATGACTTCACCGTGCGCAAGGCCTTGCCGTAGGCGTGCCCCGATTCAAAACCCGCTGCGATCAGCTCTTCCCACACGAAGGGCAACTGCTCGACACGCGCCCCGAAGAGGTCCACGCGCTGGCCGCCCGTGATCTTCGTGTAGAGGCCGTACTTCTTCGCCACCTGCCCCACGGCTATGAGGCCCTCGGGCGTGACCTCGCCGCCCGGCATGCGCGGCACCACCGAATACGTGCCGTCGCGCTGAATGTTGGCGAGGTAGTAGTCGTTCGAGTCCTGCAGGCTCGCGTGCTCTTTCTTCAGCACGAATTCGTTCCAGCAAGAGGCGAGAATGCCGCCCACGGCCGGCTTGCAGATATCGCAACCGAGCCCCTTGCCATGTCTCGCGAGCAGTTCGGCGAACGTCTTGATGCCTTCCACGCGCACGATGTGATACAGCTCCTGGCGCGAATAGCGGAAGTGCTCGCACAGGTGATTGTTCACGGCAAGACCCTGGCGTTTCATTTCCGACTTCATGACCTGCGTGACGAGCGGCACGCAGCCACCGCACGACGTGCCAGCGTTGCATGCGCCCTTCACGGCGGCGATGGTCGTCGCGCCGTCGCGCACGGCCGCGCATATTTCGGCCTTCGAAACGTTGTTGCACGAGCAGATCTGCGCGGCGTCGGGCAGCGCTTCCACGCCGAGGGCAGGCTTCACCTTGCCGTCGGCCTGCGGGAGGATCATGAATTCGGGCGACTCGGGTAGCTCGATGCCGTTGAGCATCATCTGCAGCAGCGTGCCGTATTCGCTTGCGTCGCCCACCATGACCGCGCCGAGCAGCTTCGTGCCGCAATCGGACACCACGATCTTCTTGTAGACCTGGCGACGCTCGTCGGCGTAGCGGTACGAACGGCTGCCGGGCGTCTTGCCGTGCGCGTCGCCGATGCTCGCCACGTCCACGCCCATCAGCTTGAGCTTGGTGCTCATATCGGCGCCCGCGAAGTCCGCCGCAACGCCCGCCAGCGCCTTCGCGGCGATGCGCGCCATGTCGTAGCCGGGGGCGACGAGGCCAAAGATCTGGCCTTGCCACAGCGCGCATTCGCCGATGGCGTAGATGTTCGTGTCGCTCGTGCGGCACTGGTCGTCGATCACGATGCCACCGCGCGCGCCGATATCGAGGCCGCAGGCGCGGGCGATTTCGTCGCGTGGACGAATACCGGCCGAGAACACGATCATGTCGGCTTCGAGGTGCGTGCCGTCGGCGAACTGCATGCGGTTGGCGGCCGTTTCACCGTCGACGATCGCCAAGGTGTTCTTCTGCGTGTGTACGCTCACGCCGAGTTCTTCGATCTTGCCGCGCAGCATGCGGCCACCGTCGTCGTCCACCTGCACCGCCATGAGGCGCGGCGCGAATTCCACCACATGCGTGTCGAGGCCCAGATCGCGCAGGGCTTTCGCGCATTCGAGGCCGAGCAGGCCGCCGCCCACCACCACGCCCGATTTCGCGTGCGCGCCGCGCGCCTGCATTGCTTCCAGGTCGGCAATGGTTCGGTAGACGAAGCAATCGGCGCGATCGTTGCCCGCGATGGGCGGCACGAACGCCGAGGAACCGGTGGCCAGCACGAGCTTGTCGTACGCAAGCGTCTCGCCGTTGGACACCGTAATGGTGCGCGCCTCGCGATCGATCGACACCGCCTTGGCATTGAGCACGAGGCGCACGTTCTCGCGCTCGAAGAAGCCGGGCGCCACGAGCGAGAGGTCGTCAGCCGACTTGCCCGCGAAGAATTCGGAGAGGTGCACGCGGTCGTAAGCGGGACGCGGCTCTTCGCAGAGCACGGTCACGCGCGCGTTGGGTGTGCCGTCCGCAAGGATGCATTCGAGAAATTTGTGGCCCACCATGCCGTGGCCGACGACGACGATCTCCATCGCGGCCGAACTGTTCACTTCGTTCGTTGCTTGCACCATGAGCCTCTGCCAATAAAAAAGGCGTCCCGCGATTCCAGCTTCTAAAGAAGCCAGATTCGGGGGACGCCGTTGCCCTGAATACGAAACCCTTGTGCGCCGCGCTTGCTGCTTGCAGCCGAATCCCCATTGATTCGCTATGGCACTTGCTGTGAAGCAATACGCAAGCACTGTGCCAATTCGCGCGCATTCCGCACAACGCCCCGTCTGGCGGACTTCGGCGGTATGCGCGCAGGGCGTCCGGCACTGATGCGGCGCACGCATCGTGATGCAAGCGGGCACAAGATTGGTGCCGTGCAGCACATTCGCTGTGCGCCTCCCGCTTGCGGGTTGCGGCGTCGTCAATTGGGGGGCGCCCTGCCAGTGTGCGGGCGGGGCGAATGCGCGCGCGCTGGTCTGGAACTTGCGTGAGCCCGAGCGTCCGGCAGCGTCGCCGGGCGATGCAACTATGGGCCGCGCGACGTGCGCGGCGTGATTCGAGCTAACCGGACAATGGCGTCCCCTCGTCGCAAGCGGCGAGCGGACGCCATTTGTTTTTGGGCGTTCCCAACGTGGGTACGCGAAACAGGAAAGGAACACAACGATGACGACGGGCAACGAAGGCAAGGTCACGCTGGTGAGCGCGGGTCCGGGCGATCTCGACCTCCTCACGCTGAAGGCGGCCAAGGCGCTTGCGAGCGCCGACGTCGTGCTGCTCGACGATCTCGCGAACGCGGAGATCGCTACGCTCGCGCCGCAGGCCCGCGTGATCCGCGTTGGCAAGCGAGGCGGCTGCCGCTCCACGCCGCAAGCCTTCATCGAGCGCCTGATGCAGCGATACGCGCGCCGGGGGCTGCACGTCGTGCGCGTGAAAGGCGGCGACGCCTTGCTGTTTGGCCGCGCAGGGGAAGAACTCGCGGCATTGCGCAACGCGGGCGTGGCGGTCGAGATCGTGAACGGCGTGTCTTCGGCGTTCGCGGCGGCCGCCGGGCTTGGCGTCTCGCTCACGCACCGCGATCATAGTCAGGGTGTGATCTTCGTGACGGCGCATTTGCGCGACCACAGCGAACCCGACTGGCAGGCACTCGCCGCGACAGGCATGACACTCGCCATCTATATGGGTATGAGCCGGATCGAGTCGCTGTGCGCAACCCTTGCCAACACACTCCCGGCGGCCACGCCTGCAGCCGTCGTGCAGTGGGCGGGCAGCGCTGACGAGCGCCGCGTAACGGGCACGCTCGGCACGATCGCGGCGCACGCGCGCGCGGAGAACCTTGGCAGCCCGGCCATCATTCTCGTGGGCAATGCGATTGGCGAGGCGTCTTCGTTCGCTATTTCAACTGCATCATTCCCCATGGACGCGAACAAGAGGCCAATCACGGCGCAACGGCTGAGTGCGTGACCGCGTCATTAATCTCCTGATTATCACGCTATACATAGGAATGCGAATATATTAAATAGATCAAGCCTTGACCAAACATCTTCTCAACATCCACTGACATAAATCTTTCGTAATTCTCCCCGCACTATCGCAGCGCGCGATGCTTTCATTTCAATGCGAAAAATAAAAACAGTAAGCAAAACAGCGCGTATCACTGTCGTACTAAAGAATTCCTGACCTTCGCCCTACTATTTTCGTACATGCCCTATGGAAATCCCCGATTAAATATTGCGCTCCATGAAAGCGCCGGGAAGGGTTGCCTTGACTAGAATGCAGACATCAACGTAGCAGGCAGCTTTGAGAAAGGTGATCTGCCGTTGCAAAGACTGCTCACGCAGCATTTCTTTCAAGCATTGCGCCACCACCTGCTTCGGTATTCGTTCGAATAGTATTCCTATATAAATCAAGCAAATCATAGGGCGCAGGTAAGGAACAACAAGATGAAGTTGCTGCTCGTCGAAAATAATTCGGGGCTTTCCCAGTGGCTCGTCAGTTTGTTGCGCAGCGAGAATTTCACCGTCGATTGTGTGGGCGACGGCGAAAGCGCGGATCTCGTGTTGAAGTCACAACATTATGACCTCGCACTGCTCGAAATGGACTTGCCGCGCTTGAGCGGTATGAGCGTACTTGTGCGTTTGCGGCGCCGCCGCGACAACCTCCCCGTTCTGATGATGGCAACGAACGGCTCGATCGACGACAAGGTGGCGTGCTTCAGCGCCGGCGCCGACGACTACCTCGTCAAGCCCTTCGACACCCGCGAGTTGCTCGCGCGCATCAAGGCGCTGATACGCCGCCAGGCGAGCGACAAGGCAGCGCGCCTGAGCTGCGGCGACCTGCACTATCGCACGGACACGCGCGCCTTCTGCCACAACGACACGCCGCTGACGCTGCGTCGCCGCGAACATTGCATTCTCGAGGCGCTCATGCTCCGTCAGGGCAGGACCGTCTCGAAGCGCACGCTCATGGAAAGCCTGTTCGGCCTCGACGAAGAACCAAGCCGGGATGCAATCGATATTTACATCCACCGCTTGCGCAAGCATCTCGCCAACTCGAGCGCACAGATCCTGACCTTGCGCGGCCTGGGCTACATCCTGCGAGCAAAGGACGCCGCATTGCTCAAACCCGGCGAGCAACCCTGCCTGCAGACAGAAAGCAAATGATGAACTCCACACGCGCTGCGGCCACGCTCACCCCATGCGCAAACTGCCACCTAAACGAGATCGAGCATGAAAGCCTATGTCATCGAACAGCCCGGCGGCCCGGAGGTCCTGAAGATGCGCGAGATCGCGCCGGCCGCGCCTGGCGTGGACGAGGTACGCATTCGCGTATGCGCGTTCGGCATCAATCGCGCCGAAGCCGATTTACGCGCGGGACGCCTTGGGCCGATTGCCGGCTCGGTCGTGCCGGGGATCGAGGCCGTGGGTGTGGTGGCGGAGGACCCCTCGAAGACATTCCGGGTGGGGGAACGTGTTGCCACTGCGATGGGTGGCCTGCAGGTCTCGCGCAACGGCAGCTACGCGGAGGAAGTCACGGTTTTGCGGCGCAACGTCGTCGCGCTCGGGTCCACGATCTTGCCATGGGAAGAACTGGCCACGTTGCCGCTCGCCTATCTCACGGCGTGGGGGGCGCTTGCGGCGAGCCTCGAGGCGAAAGCCGGGCAGACCTTGCTCGTGCGCGGCGGGACATCCGCCGTGGGCCTCGCTGCGATCGCCTATGCGAATGCCTTCGGGCTCAACGTGCTGGCCACGACACGTTCGGCAACCCACGTCGAACGCCTCTACCATGCCGGTGCGCACGAAGTCCTGATCGACAGCGGAGAAGTCGCCGCCGCAGTCGCGCGTGAATGCTTGCATGTCGACGCCGCGCTCGAAATCGTGAGTGCGGCCAACGTGTGTGACACCGCGAAAATGGTGCGGCCGTTCGGCGGCGTCACCGTCGTCGGCACGCTGGCCGGACCGCCTCTTCTCGCGCCTTTCGACATTGCGCGCGATCTGCCGCCCGCAGTCCGGCTCAGCTTCTTCACGAGCGATCTGCTCGGCACAAAGGCGTTGCCGCTCGACTATGCGCCACTGCGCTTTATCGCTTCGGGCATCGCCAGCCGGAGCATCGCGTCGCTGCACGCCTACACCTTCGAGTTCGACGAGATCAGGAAAGCCCATTACCTGCTGGAAAGCAACCGGGCCCTCGGCAAGATCGTCGTCCGCTTATAGCGGCCCGCCAGTCACGCGCGGGCCACGATGCCTTAGTTGCTTGCGCTCGCTTGAGCGCCCTGCACGACAGCCGGCGCCATCGCGGGCTCTTGCGGCAGCGCCCATTCGAGCCAGCGTGCGCGGTGCAGCACCACCAGAGCGAACGCGGCTGCGGCGATCACGCCGAACGTCGCGAAGCCCATCTGGTAGCTGCCGGTGCTTTCCTTGGCAATGCCCATGATGACCGGCAGATAGAAACCGCCGATCCCGCCCGCCGCGCCGATGATGCCCGACATCAGCCCGGTGCGGCCCTGCCAGCGGCGCGGAACAAGCTGGAACGTCGCGCCGTTGCCAAGCCCGAAACACACGTAGGTGAACGCAAGCAGCGCAATACCCGTGGCGAACGGCGGCATCCACATCGCGAAGGCGAAGTCGCACACCGAAATCGCCGCCAGCAGCACCACGAGCGCACGCACGCCCGAAATGCGATCGGCGATCAGGCCGCCGAGCGGACGTACCATCGCGCCGGTCAGCGCGAGCAGCGACATCACCACGCCGGCTTCGAGCTTCGGTACCTGGTAGAGCGAAATAAGCAGCGTCGAGACATAGGACGACATGCCGACAAAGCCGCCGAACGTGATGCTGTACACGAGCATCACGACCCACGTGTCGCTTTCCGTCAGCACCGCGCGATAGTGCCGCGGCAGCACGGCAATGGCGAGCAGCGCGCCGAACACCGGCAACAAAAGCACGCCGGTCTTGCCCGCACCGAACACGCCGGCGTGCACGGCGAGCACAAGCGCGATCAGCCCGGCGAGCGTGATACCGAACGAGCGCAATGCCTTCGCCGCGCTGCCGGACTTGTGGCCGAGATCGCGGGCCCAAAAGATCACGGCCGTCGCGGCCAGCGCGAGCAGCGGCAGCGCCGCGCCCGTGGCGCGCGCCCAGCCATAGTGGCTGGCGAGGCCCGGAAAGAGGAAGCCGTCGAGCACGGCGCCAATATTGCCGGCTGCAGCGAGGCCCAGCACGAGGCCCTGCACCTTCGGCGGATAATTACTGCCAGCCATCGGCAACGCCACAGCGAAGCTCGCGCCGCCCACGCCGAGCAGTACACCGAGCACGAGCAGCAAGGTATAGGACGGCGTGCCCGGCATCAGCAACAGCACGGCGGCGGGAATGGCGGAAAGCGCGATGCCCATCAGCGCGACACGGCGGCCGTCGCAGGCCTGATACAGATTGCCGAGCGTCACGCGCAAAATCGCCGCACCGAGCACCGGTACCGCCACGAGCAGGCCCAGCTCGGCCGGCGTCATCGCGATGTCCTTCTGAATGAAAGGCGCGAGCGGGCCAAACATCACCCACACCGTAAAGCCGGTGTCGAAGTACAGGAAGCACGCGATCAGCGCGCGCCAGTTACCGCTCTTGAGCGAACTTACCAGGTCTTTCACGAGGTTCTCCCCAATAGTGGATCTCAACCCGCAAGTCGGGCATGCATCCGTTGATTTCGGAATCCAGAATGTCTTTCGGGCGCAGCGTCACGCGTTTCGGGCTTGCCGACCACGCCTTGCACGAGCCGGTCCATTTCGCCTATTACGTGCGCCAGCTCCGCCGTGATCACGGCGAATTCGCGGCCGAACTGTCCTGCGCGGGCGGCCGCCACCCTTGCATTGAGCGCGACGATGTTCGCGCGCAGGGAAATGGCGGCGAGCTCGTCGACTATGCCTGCCTGGCGCTTCGCCGCCGCCGCTTCCACGCTGCGCAATTCGTCCTGGTACGCCTGGGTGAGCGTTTGCAGCAGTTCGAGCAGTGGCGTGGCGGCGGTGGTGAGTTCCGTCACTGCTGCCTCGCACACGCCATCGTCCGTCGATGGCTGAACTGAGCGCTCGAGGCACGCACACGCATGCTCGGCCAGCTTCGTGAATGCGCGAATGCGCTCGTCGGCCTTGCGCGCGCCGAAATAGAGTTCGCGCAAAGCGCTCGAAAACACACCCGGAAAGTGGTCGTCGCCTTCTACCAGCCGCGCGTGCGAAGCCGCAAATGTATCGAGGCATTCGCGCGCGATCACGAGCGCGGCGGCGTCGCCACGCAAGCCAAGCAATGCGTGCAGGACGACGCGCTGCGAGAGCATCCGCTGGCGCCCGGCCAGATTGATGAGCTCGCCAACGATTTCCGCCGAGATGTCAGGTGTCGTTTCCCGCATGTTCATCTTTAGTAGTGCAAATAGCATCGCCAAGGATTTGCCAGACCAGGGCGCACCGAGCGAAGCAAAAAAAAGCGTCCCGAAGCGCACCTGCCACGCACGCTGTGCCGTGGAGTGCTGCTTCGGGACGCCGTTGCCCCGCATGATCGAAAAGCCCCGCGCACGGCGGGACGATGATGCAATTCACTGGAGCCGTCATTGGCCCCGGCAGTGATTAAGCAATAGGTGTGCCACACTCTGCGCAAGCGGCGCGCGCTCCGGCGCAACGCCCGGCTGGCGCGGCTCCGCCCGCTCAGACAGCGCGCCCGGCCCGCGCAGTCCGGACCGGCGGCGCACCACCAATCGTGTGCTTCAGATGACTGCTGCTGGTGCACTGCAGCGTAGCCCCGCACCATCGCCGGGCACCGTCTTGCCCTTCGCCGCAACCGCCCTAAGCTTTAAACATCGATCGAAAGCCGCGCTTGCGCGCGTACGCGACGCCGGCTTGGGAGGTGCATCATGAAACCAACTGCCATCGCCTTCGCGAGCGCATGGGTAGCGCTTAGCCTTGTCTGCGGTCCCATCCCGGCTGCGGCGGCCGCCTCGAACGAAGCAACGATAGCGATCGTCGCCGGCACGTACGGCAGCAACTGCGGTGCGCCACACGGCAATGTCACGCGCGATCTCGCCGAGCACTGCGACGGTTTGCTAACCTGCAACTATCCGGTGTCGATGACCGCCTCGAAATCGGGAAGCTGTCGCAATGACTATCTCGCCGAGTGGCGCTGCGGCAGCGAGGAATTCCACAACGCGGCACTGGCCGCCGGTGTGGGCAAAGGCGATCGACTGATTCTCAGCTGCGTGCCGTCGAGTGGTGCGGGACATTGAGGTGTGCGAATAGGAATCAGAACCGCGCCGCGCGCACGACGCCATTTTCAGCGCGCGGCTAACCCGATTCGTCGCCGACCCAAGGCGGGCGGCAGATTCGTTGTCGCCTTTCATCGCGTGTAATAGACTCAACTCAACAGCGCGTTCCGCACAACTCGCAGGCGACTGCAAACATCGTGCAGTTGTGCTCCCGGTCACGGGGTCATGCCGGGAACGAACGCAACGTTAGCGGACAGTTTCTCGTACTACCTGGGGTTCTGGCGGCCCTCGCCGGAACGCGATAGGAGCCACGGCGCGCCCGAGTTGCGCGTCAGGCCAGAGGAGAGACAGACCATGCTGCTGCCCACTACGTCAACGCCAAAGGCGCAGTCCCGGGACTTGCTCGATGTCCTGATCCGCGCCGCGCTGATAGCCGTCCTGGCGATGTTTTGCTTTCGCATCTTCGCCCCGTTCCTCGACCTCATGGTCTGGTCCGTGATTCTCGCGGTCACGCTTTTTCCGCTGCAAATGCGGCTGCAGCGCAGTTTCCCTCACAAAGATGGACTCATCGCCTCGCTCATCATTCTCGTGGCGTTCGGCGTGATCCTCGCGCCAACCTGGCTGCTGGGCGTCGCCGTGGCCGATTCGATCGAGCATGCCATGGGCGTTGCGAAGAGCGGGACGTTCAATATTCCGCCTCCCGCCGACTCGATCGCGCACTGGCCAATCGTCGGCCAGCGCGTATACGACTTCTGGATGCAGGCGTCGACCGACATTACCGGTCTCGTGCAGCGGTTTGCGCCGCAACTAAAGGCGGCTGGCCTCGCGCTGCTTGGCACGCTCACCGGTCTTGGCGCCGCATTGCTGGTTTTCTTTGTATCCCTGATCATTGCGGGCATTCTCATGGCGCACGGCGACAAGGGCTACCGCAGCACGGTGTTGATCGCCTCGCGCATCTCCGGCCCGGAAAACGGCCCGCAGATCGCCGATCTTTGCACGGCAACGATACGCGCGGTCGCGCAGGGCGTGGTGGGCATCGCATTCATCCAGATGGTGCTGATCGGCGTTGGCTTCATCGTGATGGGCATTCCAGGCGCGGGCTTGCTCGCGCTGGCCGTGCTGCTGATCGGCATCATGCAGTTGCCCGCCACGCTCATCACCGTGCCCGTCATTATCTTCGTGATCATGACGCAGGGCGTGAGCACGGCGACGATCGTCTTCTCCGTGTATGAATTCGTTGCAGGCCTCGCCGACAACGTCCTCAAGCCGTTGCTGCTCGGGCGCGGTGTGGCCGTGCCCATGCCGGTGGTGCTGATCGGCGCGATTGGCGGCATGGTCACAGGCGGCGTGATCGGCCTGTTCATCGGCCCGGTAATGCTCGCCGTTGGCTATCAACTGTTCTGGCGCTGGGTGAAAGACCAGCCTCAACCCGAACGCACACGAGAAGAACAGCAGGCGTGAGCCGCGAGGCCGACCTGTGTTCCTCTGCGAGCGCCCTCACTGGCTGCCTCTCGGTGCCTGTTGCATCAGCACGCTGCTGAACGCGTGCATGCACGTGGGCCCCGACTTTCAGCCGCAGCATGAGAGCTGGAGCGAACACTGGAGCAGCGCGTCGATCGATCAGGTCACAGTGATCGTTGCGCAGCCCGGTGAGCAGCCCGACGCGCGGCAATGGTGGCACGTCTTCAGTGACGACAATCTCGAACAGCTGATTGCCGCGGCCGATGCAAACAACGGCGACCTGAAGATCGCGGCACTGCGCGTGATCGAGGCGCGCGCCCAGCTAGGTATCGCGCTCGCGGGGCGTTACCCGCAGGTGCAGCAAGCCAACGCCGACGTGCTGGCCTCGGCACGCAAGCGCCACGACGGTTTCGACCCGCGTTCGGGCGCGTACGTTCAGTATGGTCTCGGCTTCAGCATAGGCTGGGAACTCGACTTCTGGGGCCGCTTCAGCCGCGCGATCGAATCGGCCGACGCCTCATTCTTCGCCGCCCAGGACAACCGCGAAGACGCGCTCGTGCTCGTTCACGCGCAAGTCGCGGACACCTATTTCACGCTGCGCACGACCGAAGCGCGCCTGCGCATTGCGCGCGAGAACGCGCAACTGCAAAAGCGCAGCTACGAAATCACGCAAAAGCTCTTCAAGAGCGGCGAAACCGACGAGCTCGATCTCCAGCAAGCGAAAACACAGTATCTCGGCACGCTGAGCAGCATCCCGGTATTCGAAAGCCAGATTGCGCTGGCGCGTCACGCGCTTTGCGTGCTGCTTGGGCGCCCGCCCGGCCCGTTGCCGGAACTCGACGCACAGCCTGCCAAAGCAGGCTTCGTCCCGCTCATCAACCGTGCCGTGCTTCAGGATGTGCCTGCGAAGCTGTTGCTGCGCCGCCCGGATGTGCGCGCGGCCGAGCAACAGATGGCCGCGCAGTCGGCGCTGATCGGCGTGGCGAAGGCCGATCTGTACCCGTCGGTTTCACTGGTCGGCTCGCTCGTGTGGAGCGCCAGCTCGCTTGCCGGGGCGCCGAGCACGCTTGCCGTGGTGGGCGGCCCGAGCATCACCTGGAATCTGTTCGATCACGGCCGCATTACGAACAACGTGCGCGTGCAGGACGCGCGCCTGCAGCAGTTGATCGTCGCGTATCAGGATACGGTGCGCGAAGCGGCGCGCGAGGCTGACGACGCCGCTACGGCGCTGAGCGCGGCGCTGCAGCGCGATACGATCCTGCACGACGCGCAAGGCGCTGCGCAGCGCTCGCTCACGCTCGCCAATACGATCTACCGCGAAGGGTACTCGGACTTCCAGCGCGTGCTCGACGCGCAGCGCGCACTCTCCGCGCAGCAGGACGCGTTCGTCGTCAATCGCGGCAACGCCGTGAGCAGCCTGATTGCGCTGTACAAGGCCGTGGACGGCGGCTGGGATCTGCCGCAGCCGCTCATCGATCCCGCCACGCGCGCGCAAATGCAGCGGCGCACGGACTGGGGCGACCTGCTCGACGAAACGACGCCTCCCGCCGCCGCGCAGCGTCCTGGCAATCAACCGGATGGGCCGACACAATGAGCCGAGCGCCCGAACCTTCGAGCCCGCCGCCGGCACCGCCACCGGCTTCCGACTCGTCCGGCAAGGCGGTCAAGTGGACCGTCATCCTCATCGCCATCAGCCTCATCTGGTACCTGCTCGCCGATCGTTTCACGCCGTATACACAGCAAGCGCGTGTTGCGGCCTACGTCGTGCCCGTTGCAGCCGAGGTATCGGGACGCGTAACGCGCGTGCTCGTGCACAACAACCAGGAGGTCAACGCGGGCGACGTGCTGTTCGAGATCGACAACACGCAATATCGCATTGCCGCCGACCGCGCGCGCGCCGACCTCGAATCCACGCGCCGGCAGATCGGCGCGAGCACGGCCGGGATCGAATCGGCGCAAGCCTCGTTGCGCGCGGCGCTCGCCAACGAAGTCAAGGCACGTCAGGATAGCGACCGGCTGGAACGGCTGTATCGCGAAGACGAGGGCACAGTCTCGCTGCGGCGGCTCGAAGTGGCGCGCGCCACGCACGAGCAGGCACAAAGCCAGGTCGAAAGCGCCCGAGCCGAAATCGAACGCGCGCGCGAGCAGCAAGGCGGCAATGAAGCGGAAAACGCGCAGTTGCGCAGTGCGGCCGGCGCACTCGAGAAGGCCGAACTCGATCTCGCCAATACACGCATTCGCGCGCGCTCGGCCGGCGTCATCACCGACCTGCGCACGGAAGTCGGCCAGTTCGCGGCGGCGGGCAATCCGGTCATGACACTCATCGCCATTCACGATGTCTGGGTCAGCGCGGACATGACGGAAAACAATCTGGGCCATCTTCATGCGGGCACACCCGTCGCGATCGCACTGGACGCGCTGCCGGGCGAAGTGTTCACGGGACGCATCCGCAGCATCGGCTATGGCGTGAGCGTTGGCCAAAGCACGCCGCCCGGCACCCTGCCCACCGTGCAGAACAGCCGCGACTGGCTGAGGCCCGCACAACGCTTTCCCGTGATCGTCGAGTTCGACGATCACGAACGCGCGCGGCTGCGCAATGTTCGTGTGGGCGGCCAGGCCGAGGTGATGGCGTTTCCGGGCGCAGGCAACCCGCTCAACCCGCTCGGCCGCGTGTTCCTGCGCGTGATGAGCTGGCTCGCCTACCTCTACTGAGCGGCCCCAATGCAAACGAGCCCATCGCCTCCCGGCCGCCGCGCGCTGCGCCTGGCCACGGGCACGGCGCTCACGCTCGCTATCAGCTTCGCGTTCGAGTTCCCGATTCCGGTGATCGCGCCGGTCCTCGCCGTCTTTCTGCTGGCCACGCAGAACCGGCCGCTTTCGCTCAAGGCGGCGCTCGCACTCGCGCTGGTCGTTGCGGGCACAACGGGCAGCGGCCTGTTGCTCGTTCCTGTGCTGCGCTATTACCCGTTCGCCGGCGTGCTGCTCGTCGGGCTTTGCCTCTTCCTTGCGTTTCGCGCCGGGCTGCGCGGCGGCAACAACCTCGTAGCGACGTTCCTCGCGGCGGGCCTCACGATGATTACCGCAGCCGGCGTGGCCGACCAGCAACTGGCCGCCACGGTGGTCGGCGCGCTCGTAAAAGGACTGCTGCTCGCCGTGCTCGCTTCGATCTTGAGCCACGCCCTCTTTCTCGAGACCGGACCTGTGCTCGCCAAACCCGCCGCGCGCGTCATGTCGCAGGCAATGGCATCGCGCGTCGCCTTGCAGGCCGCGCTCGTGGTCATGCCCGCCTGGCTGCTGGCGATGAACGACCCGGCGAGCTACATGCCGATCATCATGAAGTCCGTGAGTCTTGGCCGGCAAAGCTGCACCACGTCGGCACGCGACGCGGCGCGTGAGTTGCTCGGCTCCACGGCGCTTGGCGGGCTGCTCGCCGTTGCGTTCTGGTTTTCGCTCAGGCTCTTTGTGAATATCTGGATGTTCTACCTGTGGATGCTGCTGTTCGGCTTGATCGTGGCACGCAAGCTGTATCGCATCCGTCCAACGCGCTACTCGCCTGGCTTCTGGCTGAACGGTCTCGTGACGATGATCATTTTGCTGGGTCAGTCTGTCCAGGACAGCGCGGCGGGCAAGGACGTTTACCGAGCATTCGCGGTGCGCATGGCGCTCTTTCTTGCCGTCACTGCATACGCGTGCCTGATGCTGCAGATATTCGAGCGGTTTGCGCCGCGTGGCTCCGTATCGCTCGAGAGGAACACGCCATGAACGACGCGCCCCAAAATGCGGTCCACGCCCCGAAGGCGCGAGCGATCCTGCTGGAATCGGGCCGGACCATCTGGTATATGCGCCTGCTGCTCGGCGGCCTTCTACTGATATTCGTTATCCTTACTGTTTGCATGTTCTATTTCGGCGGCGTCGTGGAAACGCTGAACCGCCCCCCTTCGCCGATGGGCGAGACCGTGTACTTCTGCGCGATCACGGCTCCGACCGTCGGTTACGGCGATATCGCGCCGACCACCGTGTTCGGTCGCATCGACGCGGTGCTGCTCGGACTGATCGGCGTGTTCACCGGGTTGATCGTTGCCGCCGCTGTGCGCGGTGTGCAGGAAGCCTCACGCGAGGCGCGTGAGCGGGCGTGAGCAGGCATAAGCAAACTCAAGCAGGTGTAATCAGACCCAATCGGGCATCGGGACCCGGCAGGATCGAACATGACGAACACCACCGTCCGTTGGGCGCAACTGCGCGTCGCGCTAATGAAGATTGGCGCGGCGGCACTCGCGGCCGCGCTGCCCCTGCAAACGCACGCGCAGAGCATACCGAACCAACTGTCGAGCCGCACGGTGATAGGCGGCAACATCAAGCAACATGCGGATGCCGTGCTGGCCATCATGACCTACACCACGGTTCCGGACGTCACCACCAGTTCGCTTTCGATCAACAACGGCGCCACCGGCAACCCCGGCTTTGGCCAGACACAGCTGGGCGGCGGCTTCACGCTTAGCCGGACGTTCCCCTTGTACATGGAAGGCACGCTCGCTTATAGCCGCTACGACCCGACGTTCATCGCCACCGACGGCGAGGAACAGCGCGCGCTGCCCACGAGGTGGAATACCTTTAGCGGCACGGTGGGGCTAGGCTGGGACTTCCGCATCACCAACGAGCTCGTGTTTCGCCCGATCATAAACGGCACGATTGGGCGTGTTTCCAGCGATCTGAGAATCGGACAAACGTTGTTCAACCATGTCACGGACAGCAATCTCCAGTTCCTGAACAACGGCTATCTCGACGCGTACGGCTACGGCGGCTCGCTCATGCTCGACTATGAGCACTACCGCGAGAACTACGAAATCGACGCGGAGTTGCGCGCAACCGATATTTACCTGCGCAGCTTCGGCGGCAGCGCGCAAGCGGTCCAGGGCTCGGCCATGGCGCAGCAAGTGAGCCTCTGGACGCGCTGGCGCGCGCCAACGGGCTGGCACGCGCTGGACAAGCCTGTACGTTACGTGCTGGAGTTCGCCTACTCGCATTACTATGGCGACAGCGCCGGGGTACTCGGTTTCAACGAGCTCACGTCGCTCGGCGTGGGCCTCGAACTCGACAGCAGCAGGTATCCCATCATCATCACCCGTACGCGGGCAATGGTGCGCTACGTGTTTGGCCACAACGTGCACGGCGTTTCGTTTGGCCTGGCGGTCAGTTTTTAGGATTTCGAATGATATCCATGACTGCATCCGCTTACGCGACATGCGCCGCAAACCCCGTGCGTTCCGGCGCAACGTCTTCGCGCAGCGTGAGCGCCGGGATTTCATACGCGCCGCCATTCTGCTTGCGAAACGCGATGGGCGCGCTGTGCGCCAGTGCATCGAGGCGCTCGCCGAGCGCGTCGAGCGTTTGCGCGTAGCGCGCGTCGTCCATGCGCCCCGTGCGGTACACGAGAAACGGTGGCAGCACGTCGTAGCCCGGGTAGTAGAGCACGCCATGATGGATCGGGAAGAGGATGTCGTCGATCGGCCCGTTCACGCCGCGCGGTCCGTAGTGCGACGCCCAGCCGCCCATGGTCACGACGAGCATCGCGCGCTTGCCGGCGAGCGTGCCCTCGCCATAGCGGTCTCCCCAGCGCACGTCGGAGTGCTCGCCCACGCCATAGGCGAAGCCATACGCAAAGACACGCTCCACCCAGCCCTTGAGGATGGCAGGCATGGAGAACCACCAGAGCGGAAACTGCAGGATGAGCGTATCGGCCCACACAAGCCTCGCCTGCTCGCGCGCGATGTCCGCGGCCTGAAGGCCGTTCTCGAACGCGTGTTTCGAATCGAGCGACGGATGAAACGGCGCGTCGCCGCGGCGCTCGAGACTGTCCTGCGCATCGATCGTCGCTTTCCAGTTCATGGCGTAGAGGTCCGACACCTGAACGGCGTGACCCGCCGCCTCGAGACGCTGTACGGTGAAGTCCCTGAGCGCGCCGTTGAGCGACTTCGGTTCGGGATGGGCATAGACAAGCAGGATATTCATGGCGAGGGCTCCGTGGTCTGACACGAACCCAGCTTAGTTGCCCGGCTGCTATAGTGGAAATGAATAACGGAAATACCAGCCATTATGTCCGCTAATTTACGCAGCCTCGACCTCAACCTGCTCGTCACGCTCGACGTGCTGCTCGCCGAGCACAACGTCACGCGCGCGGCGCAACGCCTGAACTTCTCGCAACCCTCGGTCAGCGTGCATCTTGCGAAGCTGCGCGAGATCCTGGGCGATCCGCTGCTGCTGCCGGGCCCGCGCGGCATGCAGCCCACGGCGCGCGCGCTCGCGTTGCGCGAGCCGCTACGCGAGGCGCTCGAATCGCTCGAGCGCGCCATTGCGCCCGAGCGCCCGTTCGATCCAGCCGGCGCCCGCGATACGTGGCGCGTGGCGGCGAGCGACTACGGCGAGTCCACTATCGCGTTGCCAGCCCTGCGCGGCTTGCGCGAGGCCGCGCCGCACACGCGCCTTGCCGTGGTGGAACTGGCGCCTGCGCGCGTCGCGAAGCAGGCAGCGCAGGGCGAAATCGATCTGGCGTTCCACACCACCCGCGAAGCGCCCGAGAACCTGCGCCGGCGAGCGCTCTTCACCGAGCGCTACGTGCTTGCGGGCCGCGCGGACCATCCGCGCCTCAAGCGCCGTCCGGGGGCGAAGCAGTTCTGCGCACTCGAGCACGTGATCGTCTCGCCCGATGGCGGCGGATTTCACGGCATCACCGACGAAGCGCTGGCGCAAGCCGGACTCACGCGGCGCGTCGTGCTCTCCGTCCCGCACTTTCTTTTTGTCATTTCCGTGCTCGAGCGCAGCGACCTCGTGGCCATGCTGCCGTGGCGGCTCGTGCGCGAGAAGGCGGCGCTACGCGTGGTCGAGCCGCCTATCGAGGTGCCCGGCTACGAAATGTGCATGCTCTGGCACGAGCGCTCGCACCGCGACCCCGCGCATCGCTGGCTGCGTGAGCAGATCGCTCGCGCGGTGTAGTGCGGCGCACGGCGGGCGTGGGCCGCCAGCGCGTGCGGCGCGCCTGTGCCACAATCCCCGTGGCGCCGCACCGGCCCCAGGCCGCATTGCGCCGCACATAAGCCACCACCATGAATCCGATCGATCCCCAGCGCCGCGCCGACTGGCTGCTGCGCGCCGAACCCGTTGCGGGCATAGAACGTATCGAAGCCTTCTTTCAAGGGAAGGCGTTTGCGATGCATCGCCACGACACCTACGCGATCGGCCGCACGCTCGCGGGCGTGCAAAGCTTCAAGTACCGGCGCGGCACGACCCACAGCCTGCCGGGCCGCACGATGGTGCTGCATCCCGACGAGCCGCACGACGGCCAGGCCGGCACCGGCGAAGGCTTTCGCTACCGCATGATCTACGTGCAGCCCGCCGTGTTCCAGCACATGCTGGGCGGCCGCGCCCTGCCCTTCATCGAGGGCGGCGTGACGAACGATCCCCGTTTATGGGCGGCGACCGAGGCGCTGCTGCAACAGGTCTCGCAAGGCCTCGACCCGTTCGAGCAGAGCGACGCGCTCGCGGAACTGGCACACGCGCTCGCCGCCGTGGCAGGCACGCCGCCCGCGCGCTCCAAGGGCGACTTCGCGAGCGCGCAGCGCGCCCGCGAGTACCTCGACGCGCAGTGTCAGCAGGCCGTTTCGCTCGACGCGCTCGAACACGCCGTGGGGCGTGACCGCTGGAGCCTTTCGCGCGACTTCCGCATGTTCTACGGCACGAGCCCCTATCGCTACCTGACGCAACGGCGTCTCGACGCCGCACGCGCGATGATGCTGCGCGGCATGCCGCTCGCCGATGTGGCGGCCTGCGCGGGGTTCACGGATCAGGCCCACATGACGCGCCATTTCACGAAGACCTACGGCATTGCGCCGGCGCGCTGGTTGCGCATCGCGGGCGGCGCATCGGAGCGCATCGTCACGATCGTTCAAGACACGCGACGCTCTGGGGCGTAGTCTCGAACGGGTCGTTCGCTATCGCGGGCGAATCAACCTGTGGAGCGGTCTGCAACCATGAGTCCCTTTGCCGAGTCGTTCGATCTCGAAGCCGCGTTCGGCGACGTGTCCGAATACTGGTCGCCGAAAGTCGTCGCGCAGGTCAACGACCAGTATGTGAAAGTCGCGAAAGTGCGCGGCCAACTGGTGTGGCACGACCATGCGGGCGAGGACGAACTGTTCTTCGTCGTGCGCGGGCATCTGAAAATCGAGTACGAAGGCGGGCGTGTTGTCGATGTGCCCGCTGGTTCGATGCACGTGGTGCCGCGCGGCACGTTGCATAACCCGGTAGCCGAAGACGAGTGCTGGATCGTGTTGATCGAGCCCGTGCAGACGAAGCACACAGGCGATATTGCGTCGCCGTTGACGAAGACGATCGAGCAGCAGTTGCGCCGGTAGCGCCCATTAGCGAAGGGGCGCCTGGCCGGGACGCATCGAGCGCGGTTGGCTCCCGGTCGGCTCGCCGTTGCCTATTTCGTGTGGTTCGAGCTTCGGAGCGGGAAGATGAGCATGGCGGCAGCGAGGCCAAGTGCTCCGCCGAGGAGCGTCTCCCAGGCTCGCGCGGCAAGCAGGGAGACGGAGTGCACGCCGCTTGCTGCGAGCGTAACGATCAGCGTGAAGGCGAACGCCCCGCAGGCGATGTCGTAGCGCTCCGGCAACGCCATCGCATAGATGACCATCGCGAGCGCAGCGGCAGCCCATATGAGCAACGGCGCGTGCTCGGCGACCGGCAGGCAGGCAAGGCCTATGGGAACGCCAATCAACGTACCGAGAATCCGGCGGCGAACACGCTGTATCGTTCCGGTTGCCGAACCGGCGACGACGTACGTGCACGCGGTGATCGCCCAGGCAGACTCCTCGAGGCCAATGAGGCCGTTCAGGAGGCAGATGAGCAGCGCGCCAATGGCCGCCTGCAGTCCCATGAAGAACTCCGGCGACCACCGCCCGGGTAACGGCTGCGGCCCGGCGGCGAGCACCGCGGCGATGGCAGGCCGTTCTGCCGGCCCGCTCAGCATGCGCGGCACGACCGATGCCAACACGGCGATCAGCGCGGCTATCCCGATTGCCCGCAGATCGTCCGTGGTAAGGCGAGCACCGTATGCAAGGAGTTCTCCGATATAGATTTGCGAACCTATGCCCGCACCGAGCACGCCGAATCGTTTGAGATAACCAACCAGAAACGCGCCCGACACGAGAACGAGTTCCGGCCCTACCCGGCCTGCATGCTGTAGCGGCCTCGCCAACACCACGAACAGAACCGCACCGAACGCGGCGGCAAAGCTCAGCAGCATGAGATCGCGACTGGATTCGGCTCGCGTCGTTTTGCCTTCGGAGACGCTCGCCCAGAGCGCGAAGCTTCCGGCCAGATAGCCAAGCGACACGCTGCTGGGCACGCTTCGGGCAATGTCCTGCAACGTCCCGAGTGCCGCCGCGAGCCCGTACGCCGTCACGAGTCGCAGCCCCTTGATCCGGCGATGCGTACCGGGATCAACCCGCTCCAGCCAACGGCCAAGTGCGGCGGCGGGTGGCAGCATCCCCCGCAGACATTTTCTGGCTTTGTCAGGCCAGCGACGCAAACTGTCGTTCATGGGCGTGTCCGTGATCTTTTCCGGGGCATCAGCGAGGCCAGCCTTCGGAGCTTCGCAGCCATAGCATGAAAACGCAGTTTAGGCTTGCGAGCACTAAAAACCTCAACGATCTGGAAAACAGGCGCGACAGACGCGGGGGCCCTCGCCCCGCGCCTTGGCTCCTGCTGTCACCGGCCTGCCATGTACGCTCGCTACGCTAGCGGCTCTCCCCGTGCGGCAGCCTTTTGCTTGTGCCCATTACAAAAAACAGCCATGCAAGCCTCCTGCGTCGTCGTCCTCGTTAATGTCGCACTGATGGCGATGCAATTCGTCGCAGGCGGCATTTCGGGCTCGAACGCCATGCTGGCCGATGGCGCGCATACGCTGGTCGATGTGCTCGGCGACGGGGCCGTTGCGGCCGCAATCTTTTTCGACAGTGCGAATCGCTTCGGACGCCAACACAAACTGACACCGATCGCGACGGTCCTCGTCAATCTGCTTATGCTGGCAACCGGCGCGGAATTACTGTTCGCGGGCGTCCTCCCTGTTGCGGCGCAGCCCGCCGGAGCGCGCCCCGCCGTCCTGGCCGCGCTCGCCGTGGCGGTCGCCAGCGTTACCGTCAGGACGGGGTTGTGGTGCTATCTGAGGGCGGCGGCCGCGCAGGCGAAGCGTCGAGACAGTGGCAGCATTGCGGGCGCACTCAGCGCGAGCGCATGGCATGCGTGCGCAGATTCGGTGGCTTCCGGCGTCGCGGCGGTCGGAGCAACAGGAGTGCTTGCCGGTTTCCCCGCCATCGACCGAAGCGGCACCGCGCTCATCGGTTTGCTGCTCATCATGGCCGGCCTGTTGCAGAATGCCGCTACGCTGCGCTCGCTGTTACCGCAATTCGCCCGCATGAACTGGAGCTGGCGCCCCTATGAGCGCCCCGGCCCGGACAACGCGCCGGGCGAACCCTGCGGCGGTCGAAGATAACCGGCCGCTATGGCCTTGACCCTCTTCCGAAACGCCCCCGCGTCCCATCAGGCTCAGTCCGTTTCGCTGAGGTGTTGGCGAAACTGCTGCGGCGTGCATCCAAAGGCACGCCGGAACATCGCGGAGAACGTGCGTACGTCCGCGTAACCCAGGTCCTGCGCGATCTGGCCGGGCGTATGACCGACCGCCAGCTTCGACATCGCCTCGGCAAGTCGCAGTTGTTCGCGCCATTGACCGAACGTCATGCCCGTCTCCTGACGAAAAAGCCGTGCGACAGTGCGGGCGCTCGCACCGACCTCGTCGGCCCACGCTTCCAGTGTGTCGTTGCTCGCCGGTTGCGCGATGAGGCGTTCGCAAATGCGGCGCAGACGCGCGTTCACAGGCAACGGCAGGCGCTTGTCAGGCGCGCGCGCGCACGCGAGCTGCAGCAGACGCAGAATCAGCGGCACGAGCAGCGTTTCACGCGTCGGCACCGCCCCGGAACCGGCCGTGGCCTCGCCATCGAGCGCGGAATCGAACATGCCAAGAAGCGACGCGCGCAGCAGGGCATCGACCGTTAGCATCCGGCATTCAGCACCGCCTGCCGGCAGCGCGTCGGGGTCGATATAGAGCGTGCGCATCGACACCTTGCCAACCATGTACAGCTCGTGCTCGACCTGCGAGCCGATCAGCAACGCGTGGCCGGGCGTGAGCATCCAGAGGCCGCCCGGCGTCACCACGCGCACGATGCCGGTCGTCGCGTAGACGAGTTGCGAACGATGGTGAATGTGAGCGATCTCGTGGGTGTCGTCAGCGTAGTCGATGGATTGTGCGATCACTTTTTGTGCCGCAGGCAGCGCGCCGAAGGTCTGTAGCTTTGGCTGGATCATGACTGCATTGATTACTTTTTAGGTGAATTACCTTCCAACCTGCCATCTTTGGCCATTTCGATGCCAAAGTTGTCCGGACTATGCCGGAACACCGCAGTTATAGTAGCGCCTGAGCGGCCCAGCCGTCTTCTGTTTGATCGTCCCCATCCCGTTGTTCATGCATCAGGGACCAAAAAGAGTCCCCTGCACGGCATTTTATTAGTTAACGCGAATCATTTCGACTTGCATTATTATTCACGCGATGGAGAAGTCCACATGAAGACCGGGGTAGGCAGCACGACTGCCATTGCATTGCTGCTTTATCTCCTTGGAGGGGGCGGCGCAGTGCACGCACAATCGACCGACGGCAGCGCACAGGACGCCACCGGCGGCGCGACAACCCAGCTTCCGGCCGTCAAGGTAAGCGGCCGGCGCGAGCAGACGGCCACCGGCGTGGCTGACGGCTATGTCCCGGTTACGGCGGTCACGGCCACCAAAACGGACACACCTCTGATCGAAACACCGCAGTCGGTTTCCGTCGTTACGCGCGACCAGATGACCGATCAGAACGCCCAGAGCGTGACCGAGGCGCTGCGCTACACCGCGAGCGTCACGTCGGAAATCCGTGGCGCTTCGGCTGCCGGCGCGCCGTATCTGATGAGCCGTGGTTTCTACCTCGAGCAGTTTCTCGACGGCTCCCGCCTGCCGAGCGATTCGAATTTCGGTTACGCGATTCCCGCTTTCGATCCCTATGGGCTCGAGCGCATCGACGTGCTCCATGGACCGGCCTCGGTGCTCTACGGTCAGGCGAACCCAGGCGGCATCGCGAATCTGGTCAGCAAGCAGCCGACCACCACGCCGGTGCACGAGGTGTTCTTCACCACGGGCAGCCACAACCGCGTGGAAGGCGGCTTCGACCTTGGCGGCGCGATTACGCCCGACGGCACCCTCTCCTATCGCCTCACCGGCACCGCCAACCAGAACGACGCGCAGGTCGATGGCGTGAAGCAGAAACACGTCTACATCGCGCCCGCCATCACCTGGAAACCGGACGCGAATACGACATTGACGCTGCTCGCGAAGTACCAGCGCGACCCCGACGTCGGCTACTACAACTTCGTGCCGGCCATCGGCAGCGTCTTCGACACGCCGAACGGCAGGATTTCGACGCACACGAATCTCGGCGACCCGAACTTCGATTCGCACTCGAGAACCCAGGCTTCGGTCGGCTACCAGTTCGAGCACCGCTTCAACGATGTCTGGACCTTCCGGCAAAACCTGCACTACACCTACGTGCGCGACGAGTTCTCGAACGTGTTCACGAACGGCTTCGCGGACAACTCCGATACGACGCTGAACCGCTACGCGTTCTTCAACGACGAAAGCGCGAAGTTCTTCACCGTCGACAACCAGGCGCAGGCGAAATTCTCCACGGGACCGGTCAGCCATACGGCACTCTTCGGATTCGATTTTCAGCGCGTGCTCTATCGCGAACGCGTGGGTCTCGGCGCCGCGCCGCAGCTCGATCCGTTTGCACCGGTTTATCAGAGCGTGGCGATGCCGGACGCTTTCTCGGACGACAACATTCGCATGAAGCAGTTCGGCCTGTACGCCCAGGACCAGCTTGCCTGGATCAAGTGGCGCTTCCTGATCGGCGTGCGCCAGGACTGGGCCTCCGCGGACGACAACAACCCGCTCACGGCGTCGTACACGTCGCAGTCTGAGCGCGCGTTCACATGGCGCACCGGTCTCGTCTATCTGTTCGACAACGGCTTCGCGCCGTATGCGAGCTTCGCGAAGTCGTTCGATCCGCAGGCGGGTGTGCTCGCGGACGGCTCGGCCGCGAAGCCGACCACCGCTGAGCAGTACGAAGTAGGCGTGAAGTACCAACCGCCCGGGTACAACAGTTTCATCACAGCTTCTGTCTTCGATCTGCGCGAGCGCAACGTGCTCACCGCCGATCTCGACAATCCCGGCTTCAGCACGCAGGCGGGGCAAGTGCGGGCGCGCGGCTTCGAACTCCAAGGCCAGGCAAGCCTTTCCGACAGCCTCAATGTCACCGCGTCCTACACCTACCTGAGCAGCGTGACCACCGAATCGAACGACTCGGCGACGACCCTCGACGGCGGCTCGACCCCGCTCCAGGGCAAGCAAACCTGGGGCATTCCGCGCAACGTCGCGGCCGCGTGGCTCGACTACACGCTGCACGGCGGCTCGCTGCGCGGCCTCGGCTTCAGCGGCGGCGTGCGCTATCTGGGCTCGAGCTACGACGAGTCGAACACGATCCGCGTGCCGTCCGTCACGCTCGTCGACGCGGCAGTGCACTACGACACGGGCCGTCACTGGCTGCTCTCCCTGAATGGCACCAACCTGTTCAATCGACAGTACGTGGCGTCATGCTTCAGCGCGACCACCTGCACCTACGGCGACGGCGTCGAAGTGCTCGCGACCGCGCGCTATCGCTGGTAAGGCGGCGGATGAGTTCGATACAGGCAACGCACTCGCCCGATGTCAACGATCCGGGGCCGCTGCGCGAACGCGCAAGCGGCGGGGTACTCTACGAGATCGAAGGCGCGTCGTTCGAGGCGGGTGGCCGCGTGCTGCTGCAGCCGCTCACGCTCGCGCTCACGGCGGGCCGCATGATCGCGCTGATCGGCCACAACGGGTCGGGCAAGAGCACGCTGCTCAAGCTGCTGGCGCGCCAGCAAACGCCCTCGCGCGGCACGCTGCGCTTCTCGGGCCGCGAGATTGGCGCGTGGTCCGCGCGGGAATTCGCGAGGCGTGTGGCCTACCTGCCGCAGCATCCGCCGCTCGCTACGGGCATGACCGTGCGGGAACTCGTCGCGCTGGGCCGTTATCCGTGGCATGGCGCGCTGGGCCGCCTGCGCAGCGAAGACGCCGCGATTATCGACGAGGCACTGCGCGTGACGGACACGGCGCGCTTCGCCTCGCAGCTCGCCGACCACCTGTCGGGCGGCGAGCGTCAGCGCGCCTGGCTCGCCATGCTCGTTGCGCAAGGCGCTTCGTGCCTGCTGCTCGACGAGCCAACTTCGGCGCTCGATATCGCGCACCAGTTGGACGTGCTGCGCTTACTGCGCAGCCTCGCCGACGATCACGCGATGACCATCGTCATCGTGCTGCACGACATCAACCTCGCCGCGCGCTTTTGCGACGAACTCGTCGCGCTGCACAGCGGCCGGTTGCTGACCTCAGGTACGCCGGCCGACCTGATGCAGGGCCAGGTGCTCGAAGCGATATACGGCGTTCCGATGGATGTCGTGCCGCACCCGCACGGCGGTGGCGCAATTGCGGTGGCGCGCTGACCATGCACAGGCGAACCTTTTTAGTTTCGTTGGCCACCCGCGCGGCCGCTTTTTCCGGCATCGCGCCGCTCGCCGTCGCGGCGCGCGCTTCGACGCGAAGCGCCCCGCCGCGTGTGGTCGTGCTCGACTGGGGGCTCGCCGAAACGCTGCTCGCGCTCGGGGTCGTCCCCGCTGGCGTCGCGGAGATCAGCGACTACAACGCGAACGTGGTCGCGCCTCCCGTCCCGCCCGGCGTGCCGGACGTCGGGCTGCGGCTCGCACCGAGCCTCGAATGGCTCGCCCAGCTCGCCCCCGATCTCATCCTCATCAACTCGAGCCAGGAGTCGCAGCGCGACATCCTGGAGCGGATTGCACCGGTTCGCGCATTCGCGATCTACACCGACGCGGGCGCGCCCTACCGCCGCGCCGAAGCGGTCACGCGCGAGCTGGGCGCGCTATGCCGATGCGAAAGCGCTGCCGAAGCGCTCATCGCGCGAACCGCACAGGCACTTGCTGCAAGCCGCGCGCGTCTCATGGCCGCGCCCGCGCGATCACGGCCGCTCTACCTGGTCCGGTTCTTCGACGCCCGGCATATCGGCGTATATGGCGCGCGCAGCCTGTTCCAGGACGTGCTCGACACGCTCGGCCTCGTCAACGCATGGCGTGGCCCAACCGACTACTGGGGAATTGGCGTCGCGCCGCTCGAAGCGCTCGCCGCCGCGCCCGATGCCAAGGTGCTCTACTTCGACCCGCTGCCCCAAGGCGTTGCAAGCACGCTCGCGTCGAACCGCCTCTGGCACGCGTTGCCACCCGTCGCCCGTGGCCGCGTGGCCGCGCTGCCCCCCTTCTGGGGCTTCGGCATGCTGCCCTCGGCGCAGCGCTTCGGCGAGGCACTCGCGCAAACGTTGCTCGCAAACCCAACGCTCAGTGTTAGCGGAGTTGCCCATCCATGAGCGGACTCGATCGCCTCCCTCCATCCACTGCGTGTACCCGCCTCGTATGGCGGCGCGTCTCGCTCGGGCGCTTGCCTCGCGTGCTCGTCGCCGTGGCGCTTGTGCTCGCGTTTGTCGCTGCGCTCGGCCTGTCGGCGGCCAATCTTGCTGCGATCGCACCGCGTGCGCTGTGGTGGCAGGCCGTGCTCTCGCCCGATACGCACGACGTCCGGCAGATCATCGCGCACGACAGCTGGCTGCCGCGCATCGTCACCGCGTGGCTTGCGGGTGCGACGCTCGGCCTGGCCGGCACGATCTTCCAGCAGGTGCTGCGCAATCCGCTCGCCGAACCGATGACGCTTGGCATTTCCGCCGGCGCCCAGCTTGCGCTCACGCTCGCCGCGCTCTGGGCGCCCGCGCTGGCCGCGCACGGTTTCGCGCGCGAGCCCATCGCGCTCGCGGGCGCGCTGGCCGCCGCAGCGGCCGTGTTCGGCCTGGCGTGGCGAAGCGGCCTCGCGCCGGTGACCGTCGCCATTGCGGGCCTCGTCGTGACGCTCTGGTGCGGCTCGGTCAGCGTTGCGCTGCAGCTCTTTCATACGCCCTATATGCGCGGCCTGTTCATCTGGGGCGGCGGCTCGCTCGTCCAGCAGGACTGGAGCGAAGTCGCGGCGCTCGCCCCGCGGCTCGCCGCGGGCGGCATACTCGCGTGGCTGCTGTTGCGCCCGCTGCAACTCTTCAGTCTCGATGACGCCAATGCCCGCAGCCTCGGCCTCGCGCTGCGCCGGCTGCGGCTTGCCGCGCTCGCGCTCGCCGTCATGCTGAGCGCCGCCGTGGTGAGCACGGTTGGGGTAATCGGCTTCGTCGGGCTGGCTGCGCCTGCCATCGCGCAACTCGCGGGCGCGCGCCGACTTGGGCAGCGTCTCCTGCTCGCGCCGTTGTGCGGCGCGCTGTTGCTATGGCTGACGGACCAGGCTGTGCAGCCGCTCGCAAATGCGCTCGGCGAACTGGTGCCCGCCGGGGCCGCCTGCGCGCTCTTCGGCGCGCCGCTCATGCTGCTCATCCTTGCGCGCATGCGCCGCACGCAGCGCCTCGACACCACCGCCGCACCAGCGCACACGGTCCCCGATGGCATCTCGATCAAGCGCCGCTTCACGCTGATCCTGTTCGCGACTGTCATCATGCTAGTCATCGGGCTCGACTTCGGCCGCGGCGTGCACGGCTGGCAGTTCAGCAGTCTCGCCGAACTTGCGCGTGTCGCGATCTGGCGCGCACCGCGTGAGATCGCCGCGTTTGCAGCCGGCATCATGCTCGCGTTGGCGGGGACACTGTTGCAGCGTCTGTCCGGCAATCCGCTCGCGAGCCCGGAGGTACTCGGCGTGTCCGCGGGCGCCTCGCTTGGCCTCATCGCGCTCGTGTTCGGCGCGGCCGATGCGGGACACGTCGCGCGGTTTGCGGCAACGGCCGGCGGCGCGTTCGCGACCTTGCTCGCGCTATTGTGGTTCGCGCGCCGCTCCGGCTTCGCGCCGCAACGCGTGCTGCTCGCCGGCGTCGCAATCGGCGCGCTATTCCAGGCCGTGGTCGCCGTCGTGATCGCCGGGGGCGGCGAACGCGCAGCCACCCTGCTCGCCTGGCTCGCGGGCTCGACCTACACGGTCACGCCCGGCGACGCGGCGCTCGCGCTCACGCTGTGCGTGCTGCTCAGCGCGTTCATGCCACTGACCGGACGATGGCTGGCGATCCTGCCACTCGGAGACGCAAGCGCACGTGCGCTCGGCATGCGCACACCGCTTGCGCGCGGCGCGCTGCTTGGACTCACCGCCTTGCTGACTGCCGCTGCGACCTTGATCGTCGGGCCGCTGTCGTTCATCGGGCTCACTGCGCCGCATTTCGCCCGGCTCGCGGGCGCGCGGCGTCCGCTCGACCAGATGCTGCTCGCCGCGCCGATCGGCGGATTCACGATTGTTCTGGCCGACTGGCTCGGACGCACGCTGCTGTTACCGCGCGAACTGCCAGCCGGCCTTGTCGCGACGATTTTCGGCGCGCCGTGGCTCATGTGGCTGCTCGCGCGCCGTGCGGCCGCCTCATGATCGCGCCCGCTGCACATCCCACAATAACGAAGGAGAAAACGATGCTTGCCGACCTGTTCCGCCTGCTGCGCCGCTTGTGGCCCATCTCGGCGCTCGCGACGCTCATGGGCGCGGCGAGCGGCATTGCCACGGCGGCGCTGCTCGCCCTCACGAATCGCGCGTTGCACGGCGCCGCCGCTTCGCTGCCCACGTTCGTCGCGAGTTTCGCCGCCCTCTGCGCGCTCGCGCTCGCGGGCGAGGTGATCTCGGACATCGGCAACAACATCGTCGGACAGCGCGTGATTGCGGCCTTGCGCAAGAACCTGACTGCGAAAATCATTGCGGCGCCGATCAGCGAAATCGAACAGTTTCGCAGCCACCGGCTGATCGCCGCGCTCAATCAGGACATCGATACGATCAGCGCGTTCTCGTTCCTGTTCTCGAGCCTCGCCATCGCAACCGCCACCATCGTCGGCTGTCTTGGCTATCTGTTCGTGCTCTCGCCGACACTGCTGCTGATCGCGCTCGCAGCCATTGCGCTCGGCTCGGTCGCGCAGTCGCTCGCGAGGCGCGTCGGGATCCGCCGCTTCGGCGCGGCGCGCGAAGCCGAAGATCGACTGCAGAAGCACTATCGTGCGCTCGTGGATGGCGCAAAGGAGCTGCGCATCAACCGCGAGCGCCGCGTATTCGTCTACGGCCATGAGCTGTCCGGCACGATCGACGCGATTTTCCGGCTGCGCGTGCGCGCCGCGAATGTGTTCGTGAGCGCGAATGCGTTCGGCTCGCTGCTGTTCTTCGTCGTGGTCGGTCTCATGCTCGTGCTGCAGAGTGGCTCCGCAAATGCGGATCGCAGCGTGCTAACCGGCTTCGTGCTGGTTCTGCTTTACATGAAGGGACCGATTCAGGAGATCGTCAGCGCGCTGCCGTCCATCGGGCGTGCGCAAGTTGCGTTCAGACGTATCGCCGAACTATCCGCACGCTTCTCCAGCAGCGAGCCGGCTTTGCTCGACGCGCGCGCATTCACTCGCAGCCACGACCGACCTTTCTCGACGCTCACGCTGCGCGACGTCACTTACCGCTTTCCCGCACCGCTCGACGACGGCCTCGCGGGCGAGCAACCCGATGCCGCCGGGTTCGCGCTCGGGCCGCTGTCGCTCACCGTTCACCGCGGCGAAACGCTTTTCATCGTCGGCGAGAACGGCTGCGGCAAGACCACGCTAATCAAGCTGTTGCTCGGCCTCTATACACCTGATAGCGGCGCGATGCTTGTCGACGGCGAACCACTGCGTGCGGACGAGATCGATGCCTACCGTCAGCTATTCTCGGCGGTGTTCTCCGACTACTATCTTTTCGACACCTTGCTGCCGGGCGAGGACAAGCCTGCAACGCAAGCGCAGCGCTATCTGGAGCGGCTTGCACTGACTCACAAGGTATCGGTTCGGGAAGACGGCACGTTCAGTACAACGGATCTCTCCACCGGACAGCGCAAGCGGCTGGCGCTCGTGCACGCTTATCTGGAAGGCAGACCCGTGATGGTGCTCGACGAGTGGGCAGCCGATCAGGACCCGACGTTCCGCCGCATTTTCTATACCGAGATTTTGCCGGACCTGAAACGCCAGGGCACGACGCTGATCGTGATTTCGCATGACGACCGTTACTTCAGCGCCGCCGACCGGTATATCCGGCTCGAAGACGGACGCATTGTCGAAGAGGTGCGGACGGCACACGGCACACCTGCCGCAAGTGTGACGCGCGCATCCTGAACGGCGCGCCGGGGGGGGTGGCGCGCAGACGCGGAGGGAGCCCCGGCGAGCAGCATAAGCCGCTTGCCGGGGCAGGTTTCAGACCATCATCAGGACGCCGTCAGGCCAGGTCGAAGCGATCCAGGTTCATGACCTTCGTCCACGCCGCGACGAAGTCCTTGACGAACCGCTGCTGGGCATCGCTGCTCGCATACACTTCGGCCAGCGCGCGCAGCACGGCGTTGGAGCCGAACAGCAGATCGACGCGCGTGCCGGTGTACTTCACTTCGCCGCTCTTGCGCTCGCGCCCTTCGAACAACTCAGCCGTCGCGTCGGTGGGCTTCCATTCGGTGCGCATATCCAGCAGGTTGACGAAGAAGTCGTTGCTGAGCACGCCCACGCGGTCGGTCAGCACACCGTGGCCGCTGCCGTCGAAATTGGCGCCCAATACGCGCAGGCCGCCGATCAGCACGGTCAGTTCCGGCGGCGTCAGCGTGAGTTGCTGGGCCTTGTCGATCAACCGGGCCTCGGTCGTGGCGCCGCCTTGCTCGCCGCGATAGTTGCGGAATCCGTCGGCGAGCGGCTCGAGAAGTCCGACCACTTCGATATCGGTCTGGTCCTGGCGGGCATCGACGCGGCCCGCCGCAAACGGCACGTCGACCTTGACGCCGGCCGCCGCAGCAGCCTGCTCGATGCCGACCACACCGGCCAGCACGATCACGTCGGCGAGCGACGCCTTGCCGGAGGCCTGCTGGATGGCCTGCAGCTTCGGCAGCGCCCCGGCGGCGATCTTGTTGACTTCCCAGTCCTTCTGCGGCGCCAGCGCGAGGCGCGCCCCGTTGGCTCCGCCGCGCTTGTCGCCGCCGCGGAACGTCGAGGCCGACGCCCACGCCGCCGAAACCAGTTCGCTGACCGACAACCCAGACCCGGCGATCTTCGCTTTCAGATCGGCAATGTCAGCGGCGCCCGGATTGTGAGTGGGTGCCGGCAGCGGATCTTGCCAGAGCAAATCTTCCTTCGGCACTTCCGGGCCGAGGTAGCGCGCTTTCGGTCCCATGTCGCGGTGCGTCAACTTGAACCACGCACGCGCGAACGCTTCATTGAAGGCCTGCGGATCCGCGTGGAAGCGGCGTGAGATCTTCTCGAAAGCGGGGTCGAAGCGCAGCGTGAGGTCGGTGACCAGCATCGTCGGCTTGCGCTTTTTCGACGGGTCGAAGGGGTCGGGGATGATGTCCGGCGCATCCTTCGCTTCGAACTGAATGGCGCCGGCCGGGCTGCGTGTCTGCACCCATTCATATTTGAAGAGATTCTCGAAGAAGTAGTTGCTCCACTGCGTCGGCGTTTGCGTCCAGATCACTTCGATGCCGGACGTGATCGCATCCTCGCCCGCGCCCGAGCCGTAGCTGCTGGACCAGCCAAGACCTTGCGCTTCGAGCGGCGCGGCTTCCGGGTCGACGCCCACATTCGTGGCCGGGCCCGCGCCATGGGTCTTGCCGAGCGTGTGGCCACCGGCAATCAGCGCGACGATCTCCTCGTCGTCCATCGCCATGTTTCCAAACGTCGCGCGTATGGCCGGGGCGGCCGATACCGGGTCGCCGCTGGCGTTCGGCCCTTCCGGGTTCACGTAGATCAGGCCCATCTCGGTGGCGGAAAGCGGGTTCTTCGCCAGCGTCTCCGGATTGCGGTGCGTGAGCCACTTCTTCTCATCGCCCCAGTCCACGTCGAGATCCGGTTCCCACACGTCTTCGCGGCCGGCGGCGAAACCGAAAGTGCGAAAGCCCGCGTTCTCGAGAGCCACGTTGCCGGCCAGCACGATCAGGTCGGCCCACGAGATCTTCTGGCCGTACTTCTGCTTGACGGGCCACAGCAGCCGGCGCGCCTTGTCGAGGCTGACGTTGTCCGGCCATGAATTGATCGGCGCGAAGCGCTGCTGGCCGCGACCGGCACCGCCACGGCCATCCACCATGCGGTACGTACCCGCGCTATGCCAGGCCATGCGGATGAAGAGGCCCGCGTAGCTGCCCCAGTCGGCCGGCCACCATTCCTGAGAGTCGGTCAGTACGGCTTTGAGGTCAGCCTTCAGCGCGCTGTAGTCTAGCTTCTTGAACTCTTCGCGATAGTCAAAGCTTTCGCCCAGCGGATTGGAGCGGTTGGAATGCTGGTTCAGCAGGTCGACGCGTAGCTGGTTAGGCCACCAGTCGAGGTTTCCCGTGCCAGTACCGGCTACGGGCTTGGGTTCGGCGTGAACAGGACATTTTGCAGAATCGGGGGTGGGCGTGTCGATTGGCGAGCTCATGTTTCCTCCATTCGCGTGCGGGGGGCCTTTAATATATACGTAACTCATGACGCGCCCCAATTGAGTGCCCCTATGCGGCCGATAGCCGGCTTCTGGCTGACGAAGCAAGACACCGGTCGAGCCCGGCTATGCGCCTGGCTCGTGCACCCGATGACAGCGGCAGGCAAGCAGCGGCGGTGACAAAGCACAAACGCTTCCGTCGCGCATAACGGCCAGGCACGGTCCAGACTTCTGCCGCAGCCACGCCGAGACTGACGAAACGGTCATCGTGCTCGAAGGGCCGCATCGTCGTGCTCTGAATCTGCGTGGCGCATTCTTCGCGATGCATTCGCTAAAGGCAGCGTGCAGTCCATATAGTTGATTGACCGCAAAGCTCTTGCACGGAAGCCCAGGCGCCGCGCCGCGTATCTCATGCGCGTACGTTGTTCGTCCGAACACGCTTTCTCTTCCGCGCCAAAAATATTAATTGCAATTTCAACGGCTTATTTTTGCGCTGGAAAAGCGCCTCGCGCGCAAGGCTCTTCGCCATAGGAGAAATCCGAATCTCCGCGCGCATCCTCACCGATTGACAAGCCCTGCGCCACTTCCAATAATCGCCCCCGACTCGCCCATCAGGCTAGTAATCGCCACGCCAGGCTCAGGCCGAATCGTCACGGCGTAGCTGCCTGTGCCGCGCGATTCGGCGTCGCAAAACGATCATTAATCAGGAGACCCAATGACACGATCATCTCTCTTCACAGCGACGCTCATGGCGTTCGCGCTCGTTCAATCCGCCCAGGTTCGAGCCGTCACGATTGCGCCCGGCACCGCGCTCGCGGCGAAGCAGGAGATGACGCGGCAAAATCAGGCCGAAGTCGAATCGCTCGATCCCGCCTACATCGAATCGTATTCGGCCAATCTCATCGGCCTTGATCTCTACGAAGGTCTGACACGTCTGGACGCGGCGGGCAATGTCGTGCCAGGCGTGGCAGAGTCCTGGACGCGCCCAGCCCCCGATACGTGGGTATTCAAGCTACGTCGAGACGCCAGATGGAGCGACGGCCATCCCGTGACGGCCGCCGATTTCGTCTATGCCTGGCAGCGCATGGCGGACCCGAAGACCGCATCGCCTTATACCATCGCCGTCGAGTTTCTGAAGAACGCAAAGGTTGTGATCGCAGGCAAGCAGCCGGCCTCCGCACTGGGCGTGCGCGCCGTCGATGCCTACACGCTAGAGGTGAAAACAGAAGGGCCCACGCCATTTCTCACCGAACTCTTCGCCAATTCATCAATGGCGCCTGTCGACCGTGCGACGGTCGCGAAGTTCGGCGCCTCGTGGACGCGTCCCGGCAACCTCGTAGGCAACGGCCCTTACGTCCTCGCCGACTGGCAACCGAACAACCGCATCGTCCTCACGAAGAACCCGCGCTACTGGAACGCGGCCCATGTTGCCATCACCAAGGTTACGTGGCTGCCGATCGAAAGCGACGAGACCGCCATGCGAATGTACCAGGCGGGCCAGATCGACATGACGTTCACGATTCCTTCCGGACAATACGCGCAGATCTCCAGGACCATGAGTGCCGATATCAAGGCCGGCTTGCGTATCGCGACTTACTATTACTCACTGAACAACGCCGATCCAGCACTGCGCGACCCACGTGTACGTCAAGCGCTCTCGATGGTGATCGATCGCGACCTTCTTACCTCGAAGATCACGCAAAGCGGGGAGTCGCCCGCCTACGGACTCATCGTCAAGGGCACCAAAGGCGCAGATCAATACACGCCAGACTGGGCTTCGTGGCCAATGGCCAAGCGTATAGACACCGCGCGCACGCTGCTCAAGGCGTCGGGTGTTTCCGATGCGAAGCCGCTCACGATCACGCTCACCTACAACACCAACGATCTCCACAAGAAGGTCGCACTCTTCGCTGCGAGCGAATGGCGCACCAAGCTGGGGGTCGACACGAAGCTCGACAACCTGGAATTCAAGGTGCTGCTCAAGCAGCGCCACGATGGCACGTACCAGGTCGCACGCAACGGCTGGTTCGCAGACTATAACGACGCGATGACGTATTACAGCCTCGTGCAGTGCAACAGCCCGCAAAACGATCAGCGCAACTGCAACACGAAAGCGGACGCCACCGCCGTCGAAGCCAACCTCCAGAGCGACGAGACCCGGCGCCAGGCAATGCTCACGCAGGCGTTCGCGCTTGCGATGAACGACTACCCGCTGCTGCCCATGTTCCAGTACTCGGCCGCCAGGCTCGTCAAACCATTCGTTGGTGGCTATTCGCTCACGAACTACATCGACGCGCGCGCCACCCAGGACATGTACATCCTGAAGCACTAACGCAGGCCCCCACCCATGTTCGCCTACACCCTGCGCCGCGTGCTGTGGTCGGTGCCGACCGTACTCGCGGTCATCACCGCCTGCTTTTTGCTGCTGCATCTCACGCCCGGTGGTCCGTTCGACACCGACAAGCGCCTCTCCGCCGCGGTCATGGCCAACCTCAACGCGCGCTATCACCTCGACGAGCCGCTATGGCAACAGTATCTGCGCTATCTAGGCGCGCTGCTGCATGGCGACCTCGGCAGTTCGTTCCGCTACGCCGACTGGTCGGTCAACGAGCTCGTGAGGAAGGCCGCGCCGGTGAGCCTCGGCATCGGTGGCATCTCCATACCGCTCGCGGTACTGCTGGGCGTGGCGCTTGGCACGCTCGCCGCCGTGCGCCGCAACAGCGTGGTGGACCACGCCGTGATGTTGCTCGGCAATCTCGGCAACGTCGTACCGCCATTCGTGCTAGGTCCGGCGCTCGTACTTTGTTTCGCTATCCTGCTCAAATCGGCCGACGGCAATGGCCTCTTGCCCGCAGGCGGCTGGGGCGACGGCGACTGGCGTCACCGGGTGCTGCCCGTCGCGTTGCTCGTCATCATCAACATGGCCGCGATCGCGCGCGTCATGCGCGGCAGCCTGATCGAGGTGCTCTCCGGCAACTTCATCCGCACGGCGCGCGCCAAGGGCTTGCCGGGGCACACCATCGTGTTGCGCCACGCCCTGCGCCCCGCGCTCATGCCCGTTGTCTCGTTGCTCGGCCCCGTCTGCATTTCGTCGATCACGGCGGCCGTCGTCACCGAATCGGTCTTTGCGCTTCCGGGGCTCGGTCAACTGGTGGTGAACGGTGCGGTCAACCGCGACTACACGCTCGTGCTCGGCCTGGTCGTCCTCACCACGGTCTGCGCCGTGCTCTTCAATCTGCTTGTCGACCTCGCCTATGCGTGGCTCGACCCGCGCATCCGCTACTAGTCCGTTATTAACGGAGGTTCCGCCACCATGAACGCACCTGGTCTCATTGCGCCAGCCGCCACCGCACGGAAGCGGCGCACGCCGCCCGCGTTGGCGCGCTTCGTTCGACACCGTGCGGCGCTCGCAAGCGTCGTCATGCTCGCCCTCATCGCGCTCGCCTGCTTCGCCGGCCCCCTCTTCCTGGCGCATTCGCCTATCGACAACGACTGGAGCGCGATTAGCCTCGCCCCCACGCTCAACGGCGGTCACTGGTTCGGCACCGACGAACTGGGCCGCGACTTGCTGGCGCGCACGCTGGTTGGCGGGCGCGTTTCTCTCGAGGTGGGGTTGCTCGGCACCTTCGTTTCCGCGCTGGCCGGCGTGATCTACGGCGCAACGGCCGGCTATCTGGGCGGCCGCGTGGACGCCGTGATGATGCGCATCGTCGACATGATGTACGCGATCCCCTACATGTTGATCGCCATTCTCATGGTCACACTGTTCGGGCGCGCGTTCTCGCTCGTCGTGCTCACCATCAGCGCGTTTTCGTGGCTCGACATGGCGCGTGTGGTTCGCGGGCAAACGCTCTCGCTGCGCTCGCGCGAATTCGTCGACGCCGCGCGCGCCATCGGCGTGCGGCCCGCGGCAATCATCGCGCGCCATATCGTGCCGAATCTCGCGGGCATCGTCGCCGTCTACGCCACGGTCACGGTACCGGCAATCATTCTTACGGAATCCGTATTATCGTTTCTCGGCCTTGGCGTCCAGGAACCCATGACGAGCTGGGGCGTGCTGATCCAGGACGGCGCGCAGAAGCTCGATGCCATGCCGTGGCTGCTCCTCTGCCCCGCTGTGCTGCTCTGTGCCACGCTCTACTGCGTGAACTTCGTCGGCGACGGTCTGCGCGACGCACTCGACCCACGGGAGCGCTGACATGGCCCTGCTCGAAGTCCAGGACCTGAGCGTGCGCTTCGAGCGCCGCGACGGGCCGCCCGTGAAGGTCGTGCACGACATGTCGTTTTCGCTCGATGCCGGCGGCACGCTCGGTATCGTCGGCGAATCGGGGTCCGGCAAAAGTCAAACCGTCATGGGGCTGCTGGGGCTGCTCGCCTCGAATGGCCGCGCCACCGGCCACGCACGCCTGCGCGGCGAGAACCTGCTCGCCATGACGCCCCGCGCGCTCAACCGCATTCGCGGCGACCGCGTCGCCATGGTCTTCCAGGACCCGATGACCTCGCTGAACCCGTTTCTCACGGTCGAACGGCAAATGACCGAAGCGTTGCAGTTGCATCGCAAGGTCACACGGCGCGCGGCCCGCCAGCGCGCAATCGAAGCGCTCGAACGCGTGCGCATTCCCGACGCGCCGCGGCGTATCGGCATGTATCCGCACGAGTTCTCGGGCGGCATGCGCCAGCGCGTGTTGATCGCGGCGGCGCTGATGATGGAGCCCGATGTGCTGATCGCCGACGAGCCGACCACGGCGCTCGACGTGACCGTTCAGGCGCAGATCATGGCACTGCTGCGCGAGATGAATCGCGAGCGCGGCACGGCCATTCTCCTCATCACGCACGACATGGGCGTGGTGGCAGAGCTTTGCGACGACGTCATGGTGATGTACGCGGGCCGCACAGTGGAGAAGGCAAGCGCGCGCGATCTGTTCGCGCATCCGCTGCATCCGTACACCGCAGGCCTGCTGGGCGCGCGGCCGCGCCTCGATGCGGCAGGCGGCGCGCCGTTGAGCACGATCCCGGGTAATCCGCCCATGCCGGGCAGCGGCGGCGCCGGCTGCGCGTTCGCGCCTCGCTGCGCGGCGGCGCTGGAGCGATGCCACACGCAGACGCCGCCGCTCGAATCCATCGGTGCGCCGCCCAATTCGCGTTCCCGGGCGTGCCATCTACCTATTGGCGATAGCGCCGAACTGGGAGCACGCGCATGACACATGACGCAAAGGCGCATGACGTGCCTGACGACGCGCTACTGCGCGTACGCGACCTTGCCGTGAATTTTCGCGTCGCACGCGGTCCGTGGCCGTGGCAGAAAGCGCAGTTGCGCGCCGTGAACGGCATCTCGTTCGATCTGCGCCGCGGCGAAACGCTCGGGCTCGTGGGCGAGTCGGGCTGCGGCAAGTCCACGCTCGCGCGCGCCGTGATCGGCCTCTCGCCGGTCGCTTCGGGCAGCGTGACCTGGCGAGGCGAAGAAACTGTTTTCGGGGCACAACGGCGCCTCGGGGCGCTGCGCCGCGGTGTACAGATGATCTTCCAGGACCCGCTCGCTTCGCTCGATCCGCGCATGTCGATCGGCGAGATCGTGGCCGAACCCTTGCGCACGCACGCGCCGCACGTGGGCCGCAAGGAGATCGCGCGCCGGGTGCTCACGATGCTAGAACGCGTGGGCCTGAACGCGCATCACCTCGAACGCCGTGCGCACGAATTCTCGGGCGGTCAGTGCCAGCGCGTGGGCATCGCACGCGCGTTGATCGGCGAGCCTGCGCTCGTGATCTGCGATGAACCGGTCTCCGCGCTAGACGTCTCCATTCAGGCGCAGATCGTCAACCTGCTGCGCGACCTGCAACGCGACCTCTCGCTCTCGCTGCTTTTCGTCGGCCACGATCTCGCCGTGGTCAAGGCGCTCAGCCATCGCGTCATGGTCATGTACCTCGGCCGCGTCATGGAACTCGGCACGCGCAAGGCGGTGTACGACGAGCCCGCGCACCCCTACACACACGCACTGCTCGACGCCGTACCGGTGGCCGACCCGGCGCGTGCCCGCGAGCGTCACGCGCCGCTGCTACGCGGCGAGATCCCCTCGCCACTCAATCCGCCTTCGGGCTGCGCATTCCGCACGCGTTGCCCGAAGGCCTCGGCCCAGTGCGCTGCTGCGGCGCCTGAACCGGCCGCCACCGGCCCCGGCGGCTCGATCGTCGCCTGCTGGCACCCGCGCACAGCCGGCCACTCCACCGCCGACTGAAATACCCGCTTCACGCATGCCGGCGGGCGTCACAAGCGATTCGCATTCCTTATCGATTGCGAATCAACGACAACCACACGAAGGGAGACATGATGAAAAGAGAACACAGAGACAAGAGCCGCGGCGCGCGACTTGCGCTACTCGCGCTCGGCCTGCCGCTCAGCCTTGCAGCGGTTGCACAAACCACAAGCGTTCAGCAGAGCACACCGGGCGGGCAGCCCGCTGCGCAAGTGCAAGCTCAGCAAGCCGTGCCAGTCAAACCGAAAAAGCCCCGCCACAAAGCGCGCCGCAAATCGGCCAACAGCGCCGCGCCAGCGAACGCGCAAGCTGCGACCCAGGCGGAACCCTCCTCAGCCGCGGTACAAATGCACGCGCCGCGCGTCGACCCGCTCGTGGAGCCCAACGCGGTCGATCGCCTCGCATCCGGCGCGCCGGATCAGCACGCCGACCAGGCAGTGCGAGCCGACAACCCGAAGCAGCCGCAATCGAGCCAGTCGCAAAGCAAGGGCTTCATCGCGGATAGCAGCCTCACCCTCAACCTGCGCAACTACCTGGACCACTTCGACAACGAAGGCGGCCCGCATCGCCATGCGTGGGTGCAGGGCGCGATGCTCGACTACACCTCGGGCTATACGCAGGGCCTCGTTGGTCTCGGTCTCGACGCGTCGCTCTACGGCGCGCTGAAGCTCGACGGCGGCCAGGGCGCGGGGAACATGGTGCACGTGGGCAAGGATGGCGGCGGCTCGAACCAGCTGGCGTGGGCCTACCCCGGCATCTGGGACGTCAAGGCCCGCATTTCCGATACGGTCGCGAAGTACGGTCTGCAAATGGTCTCGGACAACCCGTTCTTCGAGCCGCACGACAACCGCGCGCTGCCGCCCACCTTCCTCGGCGCCTCGCTCGTAAGCAAGGACGTGTCCAACGCGGTGCTTCAGGCAGGCAGCTTCACAAAGGTCAATCCGCGCGGCCACACCAATCTCGTCGATCTCTCGACCTCGTACGGCGGCGTGAAATTCAAACGCTTCAGCTACCTGGGCGGCAGCTGGGACTACAGCAAGGACGGGAGCCTTTCGCTTTTCGCCAATCAGGCCGACGACGTCTGGCGCCAGTACTACGCCTCCTTGCAGCAGAGCTACGGCGACCCTTCGACGATCAAGTGGACCGGCTTCTTCAACATCTACTCGACACACGATCAGGGCAGTGCGATGCAGGGTCCCATCGACAGCAACGCGTACAGTCTTTCGCTCGCCGCACAGCACGGTCCGCATTCGCTCCTGCTCGGCTACCAGCAGATTCTCGGCGACCAGTTCTACGACTACGTGAACGAAACGGCGGGCGACTATCTCGTCAACTCGATGGACGTGGACTACAACGCGCCGCACGAGCAGTCGTTCCAGGTGCGCTATGGTTTCGATGGCGCCTATGCGGGCCTGCCGGGCGCGAAGGCGATGCTCTGGTACGCACTCGGCTGGGGCGCCAACGCGTCGGCGGGTGCAGCCGCCAATCCCACGCCCGCGAGCCCGTTCTACAACCTGTACTGGCGGAACGGGCAGCCCGTGCACGGGTCGCACCACGAATTCGGCTTCATTCCGAGCTATACGCTGCAAAGCGGGCGCTTCAAGAACACGAAAATCACCTTCATCGCCATGTGGCATCACGCGTCGAAGTACTACTCCGACCCGAGCAACCAGGAATTCCGCCTCGTCATCAACATGCCGTTGAAGCTGTTCTGAAGCGCCGCGGTCGTCACGCGGCGATGCGGGCCGCCGCCGCGTGCGTCGTGCGCTTCAAGCCTCGCGTGCAAACACCTCGCGCGCGGCGAAGAGGCCGTTGAGCGCCGCGGGAAAGCCCGCGTACACGGCCATCTGCATGATCGTCTCGACGATCTCCTCGCGCGTGAGGCCCACGTTCAGGCCCGCGGCGATATGGACCTTGAGTTGCGGCTGCGCGTGGCCAATGGCCGTGAGCGCCGCGATGGTGGCGATCTCGCGCGAGCGAAGGTCCAGACCCGGCCGCGCGTAGATGTCGCCAAATGGAAATTCCAGCAGATACTGCGCGAAATCCGGCGCGATATCGGCGAGCGAGTCGATCACGTGCTCGCCGCCGCTGCCGTCAATCGCCGAGAGCATGCGCTTGCCTCTTGCGAGGCGGCTTTCCTGCCGGGCGGCGCTGGTCTGATTTGTCGTTTCGTGCATTCTCGTTCCTTTGCATGGCGTGGGAATAACCTTCGATCTTGTTGTCGAGGACGAGAAGACACGCCTGGAGTTCGGCCACCTGCGCACGCACCGCTTCGCGATGCGCCGCCAGCAATTCGCCGCGCTCGCGCTCGGTTGCCTTGCCGGCCGCGCGCAGCTGCGCGTAGCGCAACATGCCCTGGATCGGCATGCCCGTGGTCTTCAGACGGCCCAGAAAACCGATCCATTCAAGCACCGAGCGGTCGTAAGCGCGCTGGCCCGTTTCGTCGCGCACCGCATAGGGAATCAGCCCGATGCGCTCGTAGTAGCGGATCGTATGAGCCGAAAGGCCCGTGAGCGCGGCCAGTTCGCCAATCTTCATGCGCTTCTCCTCATCGACGTTCTGAATGGTGGGACTTCGAGTGCACTCCAGGTCAAGCATTTTTTTGGCGCGGTTATCGCATCGCGCAAGCATAAACAAAAAAGGCGGGGTATCCCCGCCTCCGGCACATCAAACGGAAACCCGCACCTCCACCTCCGCGCGCGCCAGCAAGCCGCTGCAACGCGGCGAAAGATGCGCGAATACGACCCGCTTGCCCGCACGCTCGTAGCGCCCCTGCACCGCTTCGAGCGCAGCGATGGCCGAATGGTCCGCCACTTGCAGATGCGCGCAGTCGATCGTGACGTGCGCGGGATCGCTCTGCGGATCGAACAGCATCTGGAAGTGCGTGGCCGAGGCGAAGAACAGCGTACCGCGCGGCACGTACACGCGCTCGCCCGCAGCGATGTCGCGTGTCTCGCAGCGGAACTCGCGCGCATGCTGCCACGCAAAATTGAGCGAGGCGATCACGATGCCGCAAAGCACCGCCGTCGCGAGATCCGTACACACGGTGATGATTGTGACCGCAACGATCACCACGGCGTCGTTGCGCGGCACCTTGTGCAGCACCCGCAGCGAGCCCCAAGCGAAGGTTTGCGCAGCCACCACGAACATCACGCCTACGAGCGCCGCGAGCGGAATGCGCTCGATCAGCGGCGAAAGGAAAAGAATGTAGAGCAGGATCATCACGCCGCTCGTCACGCCCGAGATGCGTGCGCGACCGCCCGAGCCGAGATTGATGACGGTCTGGCCGATCATCGCGCAGCCACCCATCGCGCCGAACAAGCCCGAAGCGACGTTGGCCGCGCCGAGCGCCACACACTCGCGGTTGGGGCGGCCGCGCGTGGCCGTCACGTCGTCGGTGAGGTTGAGCGTGAGGAGCGTCTCCAGCAGCCCCACCATCGCCATCAGTACCGCGTAGGGCAGCACGATCTTGAGCGTGGCGAGGTCGAACGGCACGGCGGGCAGCGCAAACGTCGGCAGGCCGCCTGCAATGTGCGCCATGTCACCGAGCGTGCGCACCGGCAGGTGCAGCCACTGCGCGGCAAGCCCCACACCGACGATCGCCACGAGCGCGGGCGGCGCGGCCTTCGTCACGCGCGGCAGCACGTACACGATCGCCATGGTGAGCGCAACGAGCCCCGCCATCAGCCCGAGCGCCGGGCCGTGCATCCACTGCGGCCCCTGCGGGCCGGGCACCTTGAAGTGCTCGAACTGTGCGCGCGCAATGATGATCGCGAGGCCATTGACGAAGCCGAGCATCACCGGATGCGGCACCATGCGAATCAGCTTGCCCAGGCGCAACGCCCCGAACAGCATCATGACCATGCCGCTCAGCACGACCGTGGCAAACAGATACTGCGGGCCATGCTGAACCACGAGCGCGACGATCACCACGGCCATCGACCCCGCCGCGCCCGAAATCATCCCGGGCCGGCCGCCGAACAGCGCCGTGATCGTACAGATGAAAAATGCGCCGTACAGGCCCGCGAGCGGATTGACGCGCGCGACGAGCGCGAAGGCGATGCACTCGGGCACGAGCGCAAACGACGACGTGATGCCCGCGAGCAGTTCGCTACGCAGCGACGAAAAGCGGGAAGAGCGGCGCGAGCCGGAACGGTCGGATTCCATGAAGCGTTAGGGATTTGCGGCAGATTGGCTGGATGTCGTTACCACGCCCCACGCGGCGCGTGGGCTCGAAAGGGGCGGGGAAAGCACGGCGCGCGAAGCGGCGGTGTGGCGCCGCTTTCAGGAGGCCCGCGCAGGCGCACGCGCGCCATGGCACGGTCCAGACGGACGAAAGGGCGCATCCTAGCATGATTGCCGTACGGTCGCCGGCGAGCGTGCGGGTTGCGGGTAGCAAACACGGGCCGTCATGAAGCGCCGCTCGCAGACGAAATCGACGAATACGCGCAAGCGCGACGGTCACGCCCGCAATGCCTCACGCAGTCCCGTTAGCTGTGCGCGCACCAAATTTCGCCCGGTACGCGCTCGGACTCGTCAGCGCGATGCGCCTGAAGTGCCGCCGCATCGATTCTTCGGAACCGAATCCCGCAAGCTCGGCAATACGTGCGATGGCGAGGCGTGGCCGGGACTCGAGCAGATCGCGCGCAACCGCCACGCGCTCACGCAAGACCACAAAAAGCCCGCGACTCAGGCGGGCTTCGGGGTTCGACGCTGAAATCCGTCTCAGTGGATCTTTTCCACGATAAACCGTTGTGGCCCGCGTGGTCACAGGCCCGTCAACTGGAGGCGGCTGTCTCGTCGTTCCGGCTTGTCCAGCAACAATGATCTGGGTGCGCCGGCGGGCGAGATAGCGGGTTCGTGACGCGGCATGGTTGACGCCGCTCACAGCGCCTACCGCTCCCAAGGCGCCGCCGCCGGCGCGCCCTTGCCATAACGCCGCCGCGCCTCGCCGACCGCATCGGTCTGGATCTCCCCCTCATCAGCGAGTGCCTTCAGCGCGGCGAGCACGATCGACGCGCGGTCGACCTCGAAGAATTCGCGCAGCGCCGCACGCGTATCGCTGCGCCCGAAGCCATCGGTTCCGAGCGTCACATAGCGGCGCGGCACATACGCGCGGATCAGCTCCGGAATCGCACGCACATAGTCGGTCGCCGCGATCACGGGTCCATGTGACGCCGCAAGCGCGGACGTGACATACGGCACATGCGCGACCTCGCCCAGTCGCTCGAGCCGCTCGGCCTCCATACCGTCGCGCTGCAACTCGGTAAAGCTGGTCACGCTCCACACGGCAGCAGCGATGCCCCACTCGTCCCTCAGCATCTGCCGTGCAGCGAGCACCTCGCCGAGAATCGCACCGGAGCCGAGAAGCTGCACACGCGCTGTTTTGCCCGGTTCGGCTTCGCACGACCCATCAGGCAGGGGATAAATCCCCTTCAGGATGCCCTCGCGCACTGCCTGTACACCGCCTTCAGGGACCGACGGCTGCGCGTAGTTCTCGTTCATCACCGTTACGTAATAGAACACGTCACGCTGCTGCTCGACCATCTCGCGCATACCGGCATCGATGACCACTGCTACCTCATAAGCGAATGCCGGATCGTAAGCGCGGCAGTTCGGGATCGTCGAGGCGGCCAGATGGCTGGTGCCGTCCTGATGCTGCAGCCCTTCTCCGCCCAACGTGGTCTTGCCGGAGGTGGCCCCGATCAGGAAGCCGCGTGCGCGTTGATCGGCAGCGGCCCAGACGATGTCGCCGATGCGCTGGAACCCGAACATCGAGTAATAGATGTAGAACGGCAGCATCGGCAGATCGTGCACGCTATACGAGGTCGCCGCCGCAATCCACGACGACACCGCGCCCGCCTCCGAAATGCCCTCTTCGAGAATCTGCCCGCTGGCGTCCTCGCGGTAATAGAGCATCGAGCCGAGGTCTTCAGGTTCGTACAGCTGCCCCAGCGGCGAATAGATGCCGACCTGGCGGAACATGTTGGCCATGCCGAACGTGCGTGCCTCGTCGGCGACGATCGGCACTACCCGCGGGCCGATCTCTGCCTCCTTGAGCAGCGCGGTCAGCATGCGCACCAGCACCATCGTCGTGGACATTTCACGGCCATTCGCCTCCAGCGCGAATTGCCCCCAGGTTTGCAGCGAAGGCACGATCAGCCCCTTCGTTGCGACTCTCCGCCTTCTGGGCAGATAGCCCCCGAGTGCTGCCCGGCGTGCATGCAGGTACTGCATTTCCGGGCTGTCTGCTGCTGGCTTGTAAAACTTCACCTGTTCGACATCCTCATCTGAGAGCGGCAAGCGGAAGCGGTCACGGAATGCTTTCAGGTCGTCAAAATCGAGCTTTTTCTGCTGGTGCGTCGTCATTCGACCCTGGCCGGAGGCGCCCATGCCGAAGCCCTTCATGGTCTTCGCGAGGATCACCGTGGGTTGACCGCGATGCGCAAGCGCGCGGGCGTAGGCCGCGTGCAGCTTGCGCACATCGTGCCCACCGCGGCGCAGACGGTCGATCTCGTCATCGCTCAGTTGCGCGGCAAGCGCGGCGAGTTCCGGATTCTGGCCGAAGAAACGGGCCCGGTTATACGCGCCGTCATTCGCCGAGAAGGTCTGGAACTGGCCGTCGACCGTATGGGCGAAGGCACGCATCAGGGTCCCCGTGCGATCGCGCGCAAACAGCGCGTCCCAGTCCGAGCCCCACACCACCTTGATCACGTTCCAGCCCGCACCGCTGAAGTGCGCTTCCAGTTCGTCGATGATGCGTCCATTGCTGCGCACCGGACCATCGAGCCGCTGCAGGTTGCAGTTGATCACGAACACCAGGTTGTCCAGCCCTTCGCGCGCCGCGAGCGAAAGCGCACCGATCGACTCCGGCTCGTCCATTTCACCGTCGCCGAAGAAGCCCCATACCTTGCGGCCTTCAGTGTGTGCGAGCCCCCGGTTCTGGAGATAGCGCATGAAGCGCGCCTGGTAGATCGAATTGATCGGGCCGATGCCCATCGAGCCGGTCGGGAACTGCCAGAAGTCCGGCATCAGCCATGGGTGCGGATACGAACACAAGCCCGGCCCGGAGATTTCCCGCCGGTAATGCTGAAGGTGTTCCTCGTCGAGGAAGCCTTCGAGGTAGGCACGCGCATAGACGCCCGGCGACGAGTGCGGCTGAAAATACACGAGATCGCCGCCTGAGCCCTCGCCTGCTGCGGAACCGCTCGCGCGAAAGAAATGGTTGAAGCCGACTTCGAACAGATCCGCCGCTGACGCGTAGCTCGCAATGTGCCCGCCAAGTTCGCCATACGCCTTGTTGGCACGTACCACCATTGCCAGGGCATTCCAGCGCAGCGCCGCAGCGAGCCGCTCTTCGAGTTCGATATTGCCTGGATAACGTGGCTGCTGGTCGAACGCAATCGTGTTGACGTAGGGCGTGACACGCGTGCGGGACGACTCGACACCCAGCGACAGCGCATAGGCGGCGAGCCGGTCGAACAGATACTGTGCGCGCTCACGCCCGGCGTGCGCGACGACGCCTTCGAGCGCCTCCAGCCACTCCGCCGTTTCCGTGGGATCGCTGTCTTTCTGAACCTGCTCCTCAGAAGGCTGCAACTGCACCGCACCGCTCGACAAATCCGTCATGACATCACTCCCGCATGGAGGCATTCGGTTCACAGATAGATGTGATAGATGTTAACCACCAAGCCGCAAAATATGCCTCTCATTTACTTGCCCTGCGGGCTCGCCGTAGTGTATTTATTCTGCGTATGACCTCATTTCCGGAATATGTCATCTATGACGACGCCACCCAAACGGCTCGACCGCATCGACATCGGGATACTCAGCCAGTTGCAGCAAAATGCCCGCATCACCAATTCCGAGTTGGCGCGTGCGGTCAACCTGTCGCCGACGCCCTGCTTCAACCGGGTGCGGGCGCTCGAGAAACTCGGGCTGTTCAAGCAGCAGGTGACGCTGCTCAATCCGGAGCCGCTGGGACTGCGGATCAACGTGTTTATTCAGGTGAGTCTGGAAAAACAGGTTGAGGAGGCGTTGCAGCGCTTCGAGCGGGCCATTTCGGAGCGCCCTGAGGTCATGGAGTGTTATCTGATGACCGGCGACGCCGACTACCTCCTGCGCGTGGTGATGCCCGACATGCAGACCCTCGAGCGCTTTATCCTCGAACATCTGACGAAAATACCCGGGGTGTCGAACATCCGTTCCAGCTTCGCGCTCAAGCAGGTTCGCTACAAGACGGCATTGCCCCTGCCCGCGTCGGGACTCACGCTGGTCGATCCCGATGACGTGGCGACCGAGTGGCGCTAACCGTGATTGCGCGTGACGCGTCGCGTATTGGAGAGATCACGCGGCGCGCCTGATGCCTAGAGAGGAATGCTCGTGGTCGAAAGAATCTCCTTGAGCACCACGAAGGTCCTGATCTGCCGTACCCCCGGCAAGTAAAGCAACTGCTCCGCGTGGAGCCGGCTGAAGCTGTCGCTATCCTTGGTGCGCACCAGCATGAAGTAGTCGAACTCGCCGGTCACGACATGACACTCCAAACAGCCCGACACTTTCTGCGCGGCTTTTTCGAAGTCGGCGAACGACTCCGGCGTCGAGCGATCGAGCACCACGCCGATCATCACCAGCATGCCGGCGTCGAGCGCCTTCGCGTCGAGTAGCGCCACCACGCCGCGAATCAGACCCATTTCCTTGAGCCGCTCGACGCGTCGCAGACACGCCGGCGCGCTCAGATTCACCTTGGCCGCGAGCGCCACGTTCGAGATCGATGCGTCGCGTTGCAGTTGACGCAGGATGGCGCGATCGACCCGATCGATCTCAAGGCTTGACTGGCGGGCCTCGGCCGCAGGCCCACGAAATTTTCTTGCTGGCATGGCGGTTCCGGAGAAGTAAAAGTAGGTCAAAAATATCACTAACCTACTTCAAACCACAATTCGCCAATATCTTCGCAACCAAGTTTCTTCCAAACTTTTCTACCATAGACTTCATCGCAGCATTGGCTGCCACGGCATCGGCAGAAGGCCGCGGGCTTCGAGCGCTCGGAGCGAGTCGGTGCCGAGACTCTTTTTCTCAACGGAGCCTCGCATGAACCTGAAGAAATTCCCTCGCCATTCGCTCACCTTCGGCCCGACGCCGATTCAGCCCTTGACGCGCCTGAGCCAACACCTGGGTGGCAAAGTCGAGCTGTACGCGAAACGCGAGGATTGCAACAGCGGTCTCGCGTTTGGCGGCAACAAGACCCGCAAGCTCGAATACCTGATTCCAGAAGCGCTCGCGCAGGGCTGCGACACGCTGGTTTCGATCGGCGGCATCCAGTCGAACCAGACCCGTCAGGTCGCCGCAGTCGCCGCGCATCTGGGCATGAAATGCGTGCTCGTCCAGGAAAACTGGGTCAATTACTCCGATGCCGTATATGACCGCGTCGGCAACATTCAGATGTCGCGCATCATGGGCGCGGACGTGCGTCTCGTCTCGGACGGTTTCGATATCGGCTTTCGCAGGAGCTGGGAAGACGCACTGGAAAGCGTGCGTCGGGCAGGCGGCAAACCTTACGCGATTCCGGCCGGCTGCTCGGATCATCCGTTGGGCGGGCTGGGGTTTGTGGGCTTCGCAGAGGAAGTACGGCAGCAGGAGACCGAACTGGGCTTCAAGTTCGACTATATCGTCGTGTGCTCGGTGACGGGCAGCACGCAGGCGGGCATGGTGGTCGGCTTTGCGGCCGACGGCCGCTCCGAGCGCGTGATCGGTATCGACGCCTCGGCCAAACCCGAGAAGACGCGCGACCAGATCTTCCGGATCGCCAGGCAAACTGCCGAGAAGGTCGAACTGGGCCGCGACATCGTCGCCAGGGATATCGTGCTCGACGAACGCTACGGCGGCCCTGAATACGGGTTGCCGAATGAAGGGACCATGGAAGCGATTCGCTTGTGTGCGAGACTCGAAGGGATGCTGACCGATCCGGTATACGAAGGCAAGTCGATGCAAGGCATGATCGACAAGGTGCGGCTCGGCGAATTCCCCCCCGGTTCGAAGGTGCTTTACGCTCACCTGGGCGGCGTGCCGGCGTTGAACGGTTACAGCTTCCTGTTCCGCAACGGTTGATACGGCCGCAGGTAAAACGCGTACGGGTGTCTGAAACGGGAAACGGAGAACGTCATGCAATCACGTGGTGAAACACACGCCTGGCGTTGGAGTCGCGAGCCTTCAAGCCTTACGCAAGTCTGCATCGTCATGGATGGCAGCGTCGCGGACAGCTTCGCGCAGGCCCTGCTGGCGCGTACTGGTGACTCGCCACAAGTAGCTTTGCTGCGCCTGACCGATCCCGCAGCGGCACATGCCGAGTGGCTTGCCTCGCGCGAGTCCAGTCAAGGCAGAGCACGCAGAGCGGAAAATGCGCTCGAACAGACCATCGATCGTCTCCCCCGCGACAGCCGCCTGTTGCTGTGTTGCCAGGATGTAGCTGCACTGGAGTGGTTGGGCGGCGTAATCGGGCAGCGGGTTTTCTTCGCCCAGTATCGTCCCGGTGTAGACGAGGAACTGCATCTCACCGCCATGACCCGCAGTGTTGAAGATGCGTTACGCGCATCATTGACGGAAAAGTGGGGCGACAGCTATTGACTGTAGCGTGCATCGCGTGAGGCCGCTGAAGCGCCTCGCGTGTTGCACGGCTCACGACTCGTCCTGCAGTTGTTCGATCAACTGCAGGACGAACTCTTTCAACGGGGCCGACAGCATGCGACCAGACAAGGTCTGAATCTGCACGCTGCGCAGCGCCATGCCTGGATGATCGATCGGGATCGCTACGAGGCCATCCGCCTCTAGCCGCGCCTGCACTGTGAACCGGCTTGTGAGGGACACGGCGCCTGAAAGCTGCGTAAAAACACACAGCGTACTCGAGTTATTGCAGGTAAAAACCGGATCGAACAACAGACCTTCAAGACTCGATACCACATCGAACATTTGCCGGATCGTTGTGCCCCGATCGAGCAGCGCAATCGGAAAGCGTTGCAGGTCGGCGAGCGACACGCCGGTGCGCGTGGCCAGTTCATGGGTACGTCGCATCAGCGCATAGATTGGCACGCCACGCGCGTATTCGACCCGGATCTCAGGGTCTCGCGCAACACTGAAGGTCAAGCCGATATCCGCCTCGCCGTTGCGCACGCGCAGCGTCACGTCCTGAGGCGCGGTCACCGTCAGCTCGAAGCGCGTGCCCGGCGACTTCTCCAGAAAGCGTGCGATCGCACGAGGCAACATGTCCCGCGCAAAAGCCTCCGTGGAGGCGACACGAATCGTGCTTCGGTCGAAGGAAGCAAGGGCCTTGATTTCCTCGAGCACCTGCTCACCTTCGAGCAGGGCTCTTCGCACATGCGCGGCCAGCAGCTCGCCAGCCTTGGAAAGCGCCATGCCGCGCGGTTGCCGCTCGAATAGCGGATACCCTACTTCGTCTTCCAGTTTCGCAATCTGCCGGCTGATTGCCGAGATCGTCACGTGCAATTGCTCGGATGCTTCGCCCAGCGAGCCCGTATTGGCAACGGCCAGAAAGTAACGAAGAGAGGCGCTGTGCATGCGGGAGGCGCTGATTTGCGCTTTTGGAAAAGGGAGGCCGCGAATAAGTCAATTGTGGTGCGGCTTTTGGCCTCGTACGCTTGGTTCATCGAAGCAATCCCAGGCAACGCACCAGCCTGCCGGCGAGGATCATGATGACACGCGCTAAAGCGATAGACAACGCCATTTCATATTTCGATTCGGGCGAATTTCTGCGCGATCTGGAGCGCAGGGTCGGCGTGGCGACCGAGAACATCCTGGACATGCCGACGATCGGGATTCCCCATTCGTATGCCGCCTGCTCCCAGCATGCGCCGAATGAACATCTGCTCGCAAACGTGGCACGCGAAGCGCTGCAGATCGTGGCCGGTCTCTTCTGGGATCTTGGTGCATCGGGCTTCATGGTCCGGAAGCGCCGCCAGCAGGACATCCTCAGTGAACCGACGTAATCCCTTTACCCTAGCGAATACTCCCCCTATCTAAAGGAGAGTCAAATGCATACCGCCGCAACTTTGACCGATACCGCGTCGATCGAGACCAGGCGTTCCAGCTTCTGCTGGATCATCATGGCCGCCTCGATCGGCAACGCACTCGAATGGTTCGATATCCTGATCTATGGATTTTTCGCCACGACCATCGCCAAGACGTTCTTTCCTGCTTCGAATGCGACAGTTTCGCTCCTCGTGACGCTCGGCACATTTGGCATTTCCTATCTCGCCAGACCGGTCGGCGCACTTGTGCTAGGGGCCTACGCAGACCGGCGCGGCCGCAAGACATCGATGCTGGTGTCGATCGTCATGATGATGTTCGGCACTGCCATGATCGCCCTCATGCCGGGCTACTCAACGATAGGCGTCGCGGCACCGATAGCGGTCGTGTGTGCACGTCTGATCCAGGGGTTTTCGGCGGGAGGCGAGTTCGGCAGCACGACGGCCTTCATGGTCGAGCAGGCTCCCGAGCGCAAAGGCTTCATCGCCAGCTTCCAGTTCGCGAGCCAGGGCTTGAGCTACCTGCTTGCAGCCGGGCTCGGGGCAATCCTGACGAATACCCTCGATGCGGCGTCACTGCAATCCTGGGGTTGGCGATTGCCCTTTCTCTTCGGCATCCTGATCGGCCCCGTGGGTCTTTATCTACGCAAGCACGTTCACGAAGGACACAGCTTCCAGGAAGCGAAAACACAAGAGTCGCCGATCAGCACCGTGTTCGCGCACCAGAAGGGCCGGATGCTGCTCGCGATCGGGGCACTGGTCCTGTCGACCGGAACCAGCTACGTCATTCTTTACATTCCGACCTACGCGGTCCACGAGCTTCACTTGCCCGAGAGCTTCGGTTTCACCGCAACGGTGCTTACGGGCGCAATTCTCACGTTCGTCACGCCGTTCATCGGCCACCTCTCCGACCGGATCGGACGAATTCGGGTGATGAGCTGGGCTGGCATCGTCTTCACGCTGACCATATACCCAGTTTTCCGGAGTCTCGGCGACCATGCCAGCCTTGCGGGCCTCATGGCGATGATGGCATGGGTGGGCCTGCTCAAAGCGGTTTATTTCGGGGCGTTGCCCGCATTGATGGCGGAGACGTTCCCGGTCGATACGCGGGCAACTGGCATGGCGATCAGCTACAACATCGGTGTGACCATTTTCGGCGGCTTTGCGCCGCTCATCGTGGCCTCGCTGATTCAGGCCACCGGCAACAAACTGGCGCCGGCCTTTTACCTGACACTGCTCGGCGTCATCAGCCTGTTTGCGCTATGGCGGTGCCGCAAGACGCTGAATCTGCGCTGAGAGAGGCTAACGCAGCCGGGACATCAGCCATGAGCCCTTTATCCATGGTGACCGAAGGACAGCGAATACATGCGATGTAGACACTGGGGCTGATCGAGTCCGCCCGCTGCGGGCTTGACCTGTCGCCCTGCTCCTCCACATTTGAGCCCACCGCCTCGGCCACACCGTCGATCACGGTGCAGTTGCAGCGTCTGGTCGACGCGGGCAATACGGTTAGCAGCGCAACGTCGCGGACCGTGTTTTGCCCCGTAACCGCCGCGACCTTAAGCGCATGTCGAATCTCGTGTGGTTCGATGACCGGCGGTTTTGCCATCCCGTAATGCCCTCGATATTGAACGCATTACGAGGAAGTATGGTCCCGCCTGCTTGCAAACACAACCAGCAGGCGCGGCAAATCGGACCTCCTCGGAAAAATCCGCCCGCCGCCTCCGCCAGCCCGCCCCCTCGCCTGGCGCAAGCCGCGCGACACTGGCCCGTCGCCTGCACACCATGACGTTTGCGCCGGGAACCGGCGGACGCGGGACAGGGCTTGCCCGGATGGTTAGTTGCACACGAAACTGGTACGGCCCGCCGTTCTGGACGACGCACGAAGCACTCGCCACATTGCCCCGCGCGACAACTCCCGTCACGCTTCCTGGGTCATCGGCCCGTGCTGGACCAGATACGGCTGGCGAGACAATTTACCCCGTCCAAACCTCACAACCAGGCGGATCTCCTTCGGGCGCCGCATCAGGCAGTAGTCGGCCAGGAAGAGCCTTTGATCCGTACCCTCGCCGAGACGTTCGGACATCGGCTCCGCCCGGCAAACGGTCATTGGACTCAGGCAAAGGCACACACCCTCAACGACCGCAGGAACGAGACTCCGACTAGCCCATTCGCAGGGGGCAGATCACAAGTCATGCCAAGTAATCTTAATTGGACAGGAAGTCCAACACCATGCGATTGAAATTGTCCGCGTGTTCCCACTGCACCCAATGACCACAGCGATTGAACATGTGAAATTCGGCATTAGGGAGGCCCGCCACAAGACGGAGGCCGATGTCGTAGGGAAGAAAGCGATCCTCCCTCCCCCATACGACCAGTGCAGGTGCCTTGATCTCGTGGAGTTGCGTTTGATAGTCCGAGAATTGCTTCGGATTGACGGCCATGCTCTTTACCCAGTTGTCGAGGTGGTGCTTGCTGGCCAGCATATTGGCCACTCTCTGTTGCAGCAGATCGTCGGTCAGGGTCGAGGCATCGTAGACAAACACATTCATCATGCGCTTGACGTTCTCAAGCGTCGGCTCCCTGTACACAAAGTTCAGGAGCTTGATCCCTTCGGCCGGCTGCGGAACGAACATCGAGGGTCCGGCGGTGCCGCCGCCCATATAAACCAAGCGGTTGACCCGCTCGGGGTTCTTCAAAGCAAACGCCGTAGCCGAGTGGGCACCCATCGAATTGCCCACCACGCTTACTTTATCGACCTGGATTTGGTCCAAAACAGCGCGAACGACCTGACCATTGAATTCGGAACGGGAGCCTCGGTCGATGACGACCGGATCGCTCTTTCCGAAGCCAGGCATATTGATCAGCAGAAGGCGGTATCCAGCACCAGCAAACGCGTCAATGTTCCGATAGTAGTTGGCCCAGCCAGTGGCACCGGGGCCCGAGCCGTGGAGCATGACCACTACGGGATCCTTGCTGTCCCCAATGTCGTTGTAGTGCACCTTGTACCTGGTGCCCTCGACCTCGACTGCCACCTCACGGCTCGCCTGCACTGCATTAAACCGCAAACTCATATTTGCTCTCAAACGTTGAAAATGGCGACTGTCCGCGACAGTTGGGCCGATTCGGCGCGCAGTTGTTGCGCCGCGGCCGATGCCTGTTCAACCATTGCTGCGTTGCTCTGCACCTGCTGATCCATCTGGGTAACGGCCTGGCTGATCTGCTCGATGCCCTGAGCCTGCTCCTGACTCGCAGAACTGATTTCCCCCATGATGTCCGCTACCCGGGTGATGCTTTGCACCATCTCCTTCATGGTTGTCCCCGCTTCATCAACCAGACGTGTCCCGGCACCGACTTTGGTAACCGAATCATCGATCAGGTCTTTGATCTCCTTTGCCGCACCAGCCGAACGTTGAGCCAGCGAACGAACCTCACCGGCAACCACAGCAAAACCACGACCCTCTTCCCCAGCCCGTGCAGCCTCAACCGCGGCGTTCAGCGCGAGGATATTGGTCTGGAAGGCGATACCTTCAATCGTACCGATGATGTCCGAGATCGAATTCGCGCTGCGATTGATGTCCTGCATGGTTTCGACAACACGGGTCACGGCCTGGCCGCCACGGGCCGCCACTTCAGAAGCGCTACGAGCCAGCGTATCCGCCTGGATCGCGTTTTCAGCATTGAGACGCACAGTCGAACTCAGTTGCTCAACCGATGCAGCCGTTTCTTCCAGCGATGCTGCCTGCGACTCCGTGCGGGAACTCAACTCCTGATTGCCCTGCGCAATTTGCGCCGATGCGTTCTTGATGGACTCCGAAGAGTTACGCACGTCGCTCACGATACGACTCAGACTCTGGCTCATGTCGGCCAAAGCGCCCAGAACTCGTCCCGTCTCATCCGTAGAATGCGTGTCGATTCGTTGGGTCAGATTCCCATTCTTCACGTTCTGCGCAACCTGCACCGCCGTATTGAGCGGAGTGGCAATCGCACGAATCAACCAGGCGGAAAATCCGAATGCCATCAGCCCACCGGTAAACACGCCGACAACACAAAGCACTCGAACGATTTGATAGTTTTCCTGCGAGCGCTCGTACTCGCGTTTAGCCAGCTCGCCCTCCAGCTTCACCATCCGGTCCAGTCCGTCTTGTACTGGGATATAAAGCGTTTCGAGCGGCCCTCGTGAGATACCGTCAATGGCTGAGATATCGTGGGCTGACATCGCCCGCATAGCCGGCTGCACCACGCCGGCAACGAACTTTCCGAATACCGGCACGAAGGCATCGGTCTCTGCCTTTTCTTCAGGAGTCAGGTTCTTCGTGTAATCCACCCACGCTTGATCCCCGATTTGCATATCGCTCTTAAAACTCTGAAGCTTCGCATCGATAGACTCTTGCTTAGTATCCAGCGCCGAGGATGCAATGGTGAATCGCAGACGATTCAGCGCGGTGTTCATTAAATCGATACGCTGAATGGAAACCAGTCTCGCCTCGTAGACTTCGTGTAGTGAATCGTTGACTCGACTTAGGCTCCAGAGCCCCATCAGGCCGCCGGCTAACAGCAGCACACTCAATGCAGTCATGACGGCGATCAGGCGCGCCTTGATGGTGAGGCTTTTCAAAGTTCAATTCCCCGATTAATACAATAGACACAGGCGCATTTCGCCGCCCCACGTCCGCGCAACGCGGTCCTGCAAGGTCAGATCGTCATGCCGCCGTCAACGCTTAGGGTCGTTCCCGTCACGTACTGCGATTGATCCGACAGTAGCCATAGCACAGCATTCGCAACCTCGGCGGGCTGGCCGATTCGACGCATCGGGATCATTCCATCCAACAGATGGACATCGCCGCCCGTGCTGCGCATGTAATTCGGCGTCTCGGTGGCACCCGGACACACGGCATTCACGCGAATGTTCTGAACCGCGTACTCCTTGGCGACTGCGCGGGTCAGCCCCACCACCGCGTGTTTGGCCGCCACGTAATGGGCAATGCCGTTCATACCACGCAATCCGAAGATCGAGGCGTTATTGACGATGGCGCCCGCGCCAGTACGCAGCATCGCTTCGACCTGATACTTGACACCGTAATACACGCCCTTGAAGTTCAAGTCGATCACCCATTCCGCTTCTTCGACTGGCGTTTCGTGAATGGGTTTGAAATCGCCGTGCCCGCCAGCGTTGTTGAATGCGAAATCGAATCGACCGAACGTTTTCTCCACGAATTCAACCAGCGCTTGATTGTCTTCTCGCTTCGAAACGTCGGCCTGGAAAATTGTCGCCTCACCACCCAAGGCTTCGATTTCTTTCTGGACTGAAACCAGCTTGTCTTCGTCACGACCAGCCAGAGCAACCGCAGCGCCTTCCCTGGCGAGTTGCAGCGCAGCCGCCCTACCCATTCCAGAGCCGCCACCCGTCACCAGTCCAACCTTCCCTTTCATCAACATCTTCGTATCCTTTTCTTGTCGCAGCGAGTTACGCGGCCTCTGCCTGTGATTCGGCAGGCACCCGATTCTCGTGTACCAGATTGCGCCGCAATACCACAGCCTGACCACCATGAGTTTTACCGTTGATCCACGCGGACAAGGACGAGTCCATATAGTCCGCGTGGCCCGGAAACCAATCCATCAGCGATTGCGCGAGTCTATGCACAGCGCCCAGACCAATCTGACCGATAGCCGCAAGTTGATGCACCTGAAAGACCGAACCAAGAACTTCATCGTGCTGATCTCGATGGCACCTGGAATAGACTTCCGGAAAGCCCGTTTTGTCCATCCACGCGTGTTCAAGATCGAAGTGGGAGATCAAATGTTTTTCCACTGCATCGAGGGCGGCCAATGCGGTGTGTGCCGTACTGTTGCGCAATGCGGTGACAACCTGAACGAACTCACGATGTTCTTCGTCCATCGGACCGTGCCCGAGTAGCAGAGCATCACCCCATTCGAGCTTTTCGACGTGCCCGGTCGTTCGCTGTGCATGGTGTGCGTGATGGTCACTATGATTAATCAGTTGAGCGTTCATTTTCGATTCCCCACTTCGGTTGCTGGTCAGGCCTTCCGTTGGACTCCAATCAGAATTGAAGCCATCACGGCAGGTGCATTGCTCTTGTTACGCCATGCGTGACGCGTACCGTTCTGAACCACGATATCGCCGGTTTTCAGAACACGCGTTTGCCCGTCATCGAGTTCCAGACAGAGTTCGCCGCCCAGGACAATGTCGTAGTCAACGGAGTCGGTGGTATGAAAGCCCGAGCCATCAGGTTCAAAGCATTCGGCCAGCCCCGGCAGGATGGTCGCATACTCGGCGCCAGCAGCTGCGCCGTCGAATGCAGGATCAGCCATCACGGCATCCGGTGGGAACTGCACGATCATCAGACTCGTGCCATTCAGCGACGGCATCACCGTGGCTGCGGCGGCAACCGGGTCCCCTGCCGAATGCGGGAGCACGGTCTCGGGACTCGTTGCCCAAAGCTGCGTGGTCTTGAAACCGGGAACAGCTGCGAAAGCATGGCCCGCTTCTTCTGAATCGCTCAGGATAACGGACTTTCCATTGATTTGGCCAGTTACGACGCGACGTACCATTTCGTATACCTCCTATTCCTGAACAACCACGACGTTGACGAATCCCGTGACGCGCTTTGCTGCGTCTTCGAGCGCTTCGTTTGCTTGATCGAGCGTGTAGGTGTGGTTCCTGAACGACGACACATCGAGCGTACCTGCTTCGATCATCGCGACCAGATCCTGGCCTTCGCCAACCGTGAACCAGAGCGAGCCGATCACCGAAAGCGCCGAGCACATCATTTCGTGCATATTGACCGGCACTTCGTTGATCTGGGCACCGATTTCCACGAGCTTGCCGCCGCGACGCAGTGCACCGAATGCGTCTTTGGTAACTTGCATGTTCGGGCCCGGAGCGATAGCGTCCACCACCGAATCGACGCCCACGCCGTCCGTTTGCTCTTTGGCCCATGCGGCCATGCCCGCAGAACCGTTGGCGACCGAGTACGTCACGATACGAGCCGGGTCGATTGCCTTGACCTGGGCCAGCGTTTCCTCGTTGCGAGCCACCACCAGGATCTTCGTCGCGCCCATTGCACGTGCGATCAGCGTGGCGCACAGACCTAGCGTTCCCGTGCCGCCGATGATCATCACCGATTTACCGGCCGCAACTTGTGCCTTGCGCAAACCCGAATAGGCCGTGCCGAGATAGCCCATACGCGCGCCGACTTCGAACGAAACCTTGTCGCCGAGCTTGACCAGGCCGTCTGCGGGTGCCGTAGCGTATTCGCTGAGGCCCCCGTACGGGTATTCTTCATACAGGAACTGCGACTTCGGTCCGAAGCCGAAATAGCCCTGGAATGCGTAGGCTTCGCAGTTGATGGACTCGCCCACACGGCAGGCGTGGCACGAACCGCACGAACGGCCCGGATTGATGTACACGCGGTCGCCGACCTTGAGGCCCGTCACTGCGGGACCGACTTCAGCCACGACGCCTGCTGCGTCCAGACCGTAGATGGCGGGCAGTGCCGCATGCGCCAGATACGGCTTTTCCGAGCGGTAGTTGGTGATCACATTGCCCAGATTCGGAACGATGCCAGAAGCTTTGAGTTTGATCACGACGTCAGTCGGGCGCTTGAGCGTCGGATACGCAATCGTATCGATGCTGAACTTGCCCGAGGTGTTGTCGTGGAGGCGCGCAGCGCGCATGTATCGGCCTTCGTTGCTCATTCGTACGTCTCCTTTAAATGTTCCTGGCGCAAAGCGCGTCAGGAACTGTCACTACGTGCGCGCTCCAGATCAGAAGGAATGAATCAGACCGAGGCTGAAAGCAGTTTGACGCCCACCCGAAGCCGGACCCGCAGCCATCAGGATCCATGCCGGGCCACCCGACGATTGCTGGAACGCCACCGTGGAATACAGGCTCGTGCGCTTCGACAGCAGATAGATCAGCGAAAGCGTTTCCTGATTCACGTGCTGCTCGTTCAGCACATCGTTGCCCTTTTGGTACTGATACGAGAGGTGAGCGTGCAACGGAACGGACAGTTCATACGTCACGTCTGCCTCGTAGACATCGACGCGTGCACTGTTTTCCGTGTTCGCCGTATTCGTATACAGCGCGGCGAATTCAGCAGCGCCCAATATGTACGAAGCGCCAACGCCGAAATTGCGAATGCCGTCGTTACCGTTGTTCAGCGACGGATACTTGATATACGTGTACGCGCCATTCAGCGAGAAGCCACCATTGCGGTAGTTCGCGCCAAAGCTCTGCGCCGAGTTCGACCCGAAGTTGCCTGCAACGCCGCCGAAGCTGTACAGACCACCGAAGGAGAAGCCGTTGTACGTCGGGCTCGTGTACTTGACGGCGTTAGGGATTGCCGAACCCAGGAGACGGTCGAAGTCGAACGAGCCGTTGCCGGGCCCCCCGCGCGGGCTATTGAGGCCCTGGAACGAGCTTTGGCGCAAGTTCATTGCGTTGACAATGGGGAATGCGGGGCCCCAGCGCTCCGCAACCAGAGAATCGAACATAAAGTCGATTTGATTACCCGCCGTCAGCGTACCCCACTTTTCGTCCTTGAGACCAACGTATGCCGTATGGCCGAACAGGCCGTTGATCATGGCGCCGTTGTTCATGTTGAACTGGCCTTCCAGCTTGAAGATCGCCTTCGTGCCGCCCCCAAGATCTTCGCTGCCTACCAGGCCGAACAGATCAGGCGCCTGACTATCCGGGTCGATGGACACCAGTTTCTTGCCACCGACGTTCGACGTGTACATGACACCCGAGTCTATAAGGCCATAGATCTGAACGGATTGTGCGCTGGCGTTGACTGTCACCAGCGACCCGATTAGTAGTGCAAATTGTCTGACATTCACTACCGACTTCTCCTCACCTGTCAGCGCCCACCTGCTTTGTGGGTGCTGTGTTTTGCGCTACGTCCTTGGGGACCGCGTTATATGACTCCCTCTGCAATGGAGGGAGTCGCCTCCGTGCGCGACGGCTAGCCGCCACTCATTTTATTTTTTTGGATTCGAGAAGATCCAAAGCCACGTCGACGATCATGTCTTCCTGGCCACCGACCATACGGCGTTTGCCCAGTTCGACCAGAATGTCCACGGTGTTCAGGCCGTACTTCCTGGCCGCGATTTCCGAGTGGCGCAGGAACGACGAATACACGCCTGCGTAGCCGAGTGCCAGCGTTTCGCGGTCCACGCGAACCGGACGATCCTGGAGCGGGCGCACGATGTCATCAGCCGCATCCATTAACGTCATCAGATCCGTGCCGTGATTCCAGCCCATGCGTTCTGCCGCGGCGATGAATACTTCCAACGGTGCATTGCCGGCCCCGGCGCCCATACCGGCGAGCGACGCGTCGACACGGTCGCAGCCTTCCTCCACTGCAACGATCGAGTTTGCGACGCCCAGCGACAGGTTGTGGTGGGCATGCATGCCCGTCTGCGTTGCGGGATCGAGGACCGCCTTCACGGCACGGAAGCGATCACGGACGTCTTGCATCGACAGCGCGCCGCCAGAGTCCACCACGTAGATCGTGGTGGCGCCGTAACTCTCCATGAGCTTCGCCTGCCCGGCCAGTGCTGCCGGCGTCGTCATATGGCTCATCATCAGGAAGCCCACGGTATCCATGCCGAGTTCACGGGCGTATTCGATGTGCTGCTTCGAAACGTCGGCTTCCGTGCAGTGGGTGGCAACGCGAACCACACTCGCCCCCGCTTTGTAGGCGGCCTTCAGATCGTGAATGGTGCCGATGCCGGGCAGCAGCAGGGTCGCGATCTTCGAATGCGTCACCACATCAGCAACGGCCTCGATCCACTCCAGGTCCGAGTGCGCACCAAAGCCGTAGTTGAAGCTCGAACCTTGCAGGCCGTCGCCGTGTGCGACTTCGATGGAATCGACTTTCGCCTTATCCAGTGCGCGTGCGATGTCCTGTACGTTCTGGATCGAATACTGATGGCGGATCGCGTGCGAACCGTCGCGCAGCGTAACGTCCGAGATATAGAGTTTCTTGTCCTGAGTCATTTGCGGTCCCCTTATGCGCCGATCATGGATTGAGCCATGCGCTCTGCGGTACGCATACCGGCGCTGGTCATGATGTCGAGGTTGCCAGCATAGGCGGGCAGGTAGTGTGCGGCGCCTTCCACTTCGAGGAAGATCGAGGTCTTCAGACCGCTCAGCTTGCCGAGTCCGGGGATGTTCAGGTTCTGAACTTCATCGAACTGCACCTTCTGCTTCAGACGATAGCCCGGAACGTAGGCGTTCACGGCCTTCGCCATCTCTACGATCGAGGCCTCGACTGCATCGCGATCGGCGAGTTCCGAGAGGGTGTACACCGTGTCACGCATGATGACCGGAGGCTTAGCGGGATTCAGAACAATGATTGCCTTGCCCTTCGACGCACCGCCCACCGCTTCGATGGCCTTTGAGGTGGTTTCCGTGAACTCGTCAATATTGGCTCGGGTACCCGGACCTGCCGACTTGCTGGAGATCGAGGCGATGATTTCGCCGTAGTGGACCTTGGCCACGCGCGAGACCGCCGCAACCATCGGAATGGTAGCCTGACCACCGCACGTCACCATGTTGACGTTTAACGCATCAACGTTCGCCTCACCGTTCACGACAGGAATGCTGTACGGTCCGATTGCGGCGGGTGTCAGATCGATCATGCGAATGCCGGGCTTCAGCGTGCGAAGGAATGCGTCGTTCTTCACGTGAGCGCCAGCCGAGGTGGCATCGAATACGAAATCGATGTCCTTGAACACTGGCAAACGGGTCAGGCCTTCAACGCCTTCATGGGTGACCGCAACACCCAGGCGATCCGCGCGAGCCAGTCCATCCGATTTCGGATCGATGCCGACCATTGCGCCCATTTCCAGCACCCGGCTGTTCCGCATGATCTTGATCATCAGATCGGTACCGATGTTGCCCGACCCGATAATTGCTACCTTGAGTTTCTTTGCCATATTCGTTACTCGATGAAAGTTGCGCGGACCGAGCCCAGTCCTTCGATTACCGCCGTGTAGGTGCCGGGCCTCGTCACCGCAACCATCGGCCCCAGCGCACCGGTGAGAACCACATCGCCTCCACGCAGCGGCGTACCCAGCGCAGCCATACGATCTGCGAGCCATACCGCCGCATTCAGCGGATTACCCAGGCACGCAGCGCCGTTGCCTGTGGAAAGCGCTTGCCCATCTGATTCGAGCCGCATCGCGCACCCGGCGAGATCGATTTGCGAGAGTGGGACCGGACGCGAACCCAAAATGAACGCGGCACTCGACGCGTTGTCGGCGACCGTATCCACGAACTTGATGTCCCAATTTCGGATTCGGCTGTCCACGACTTCGATGGCGGCCACCGCGTAGTCCGTCGCACCGATCAGATCGGCAAACGTATGACGCTCGTGCGTCAGATCGCGATTGAGCACCAATGCGATTTCGGCCTCCACCTTCGGCTGGATCAGTTTCGAAAGCGATATCGGTTGGCTATCGCCATACGCCATGGACGCGAACAGCGCACCGAAGTCCGGTTGATCGACGCCTAACTGTTTCTGTACCGCCAGCGAGGTCAGACCAATCTTCCGGCCGACAATGCGCTCGCCGCGAGCGACACGCGCCTCGACATTGATCTGCTGCACCGCATACGCGGTTGCGATATCGTCAAGCGCGATTTCCGGATGGATCGCCGGGACCGTCACTCCCGCGCGAACCGGGGCGATCGTTTGGCAGGTCGTTTCCGCAATCCGCAGACGTTCCGCGATAGCTTGCTTGCTCATGTGTTTTCTCCTTGCGCCCTGGGTGCCGCATGCATGCAGGCGAAGCCGGCGATCCATTCAGGAATGGCCTGATAGAAGTCGATTTCAGCCGTGTACTCGCCAAACGCGGAAAGTGCGCCAAACGCTGCGACCCATGTCCGGATCTCGTGCGCGCTCTTGCCTGCGTCACGCGAAACATCCTCATTGCTCAGACGATCCACGGCAGGCAAATCGCTTTGCATCATCTTCAGGAATGCCATATCCCATTCAGGATTCAGCGCACGCATGCCCGGCGCCTCACCTGCAGTGAACGCCCTCGCCGCATTGATCACGCGCTCCTGACGCGCACTCCGGTCTACCGGGCCGAGATTGCGACCCGTGTGGATCAGACGCTCCGAGATCTCGTAGGTCGCATTCTTCAGTTCAGGAATCGGCGGCTCATGGGAGATCCCGCCTGATCCGAGAATCAACACACGCTTGCCCGTCGATTTCAGGTATTCGCCAATCACCTGGCCCATCATGCGCGAGCGACGAAGCGGCGACATCGGAGGCGCAACCGAATTGATGAAAACAGGAATGACCGGGTAATTGCCGAGGCCGCCCGTCACTTCTTCGAGCGCTTGTGCCGCACCGTGGTCCACGGACATGCGATACGAAATCGCCATGTCGATATCACGATTGAGCACATATTCGACCAACGCCCTCGCATCGTCAGCCGGAACCGGCAGATCCCCGGCCAGGCTCTTATAGTCGCCAATGGCATGGGCTTTGGCCCCGACGCAGAAGCTGGGCATCAATTCATAGAAGAAGCCGTTGTAATGATCGGGAGCGAACACGACCACAAGTTCAGGATTGAACTGGCGAACGCGTTCCCTTGCGGCGGCACTCATTTTGGCCACTTCGGCAACGACTTCGGGCTTCGGATCGAAATACCCATGCAGCGGGGTATGGGAGAGGCATTCAAGAATAACCGGCATGCACAGACCTTAACCGCGTTTGAAGGTGAGACGAGCGACCCGGGCTTCGGCCGTACCCGCTTCCAGCTTATGCGTGGTCAGCGACAACAGATCGCCCTTCAGTTCCACATAGCGCTTCTGTTCGCCGCCTACCCAGTTCGGGAACAGGCAGTGCTTGACCGCGTGCGTTACCACGTTGCCTTCGATGCTCCAGTCGCCGGCGTAGGTCAGGTACGTGTTGTACGCCTGGGCCTTCTCTGCATCCGTTGCATTCCACTGACCACCCGTCGTGAACGGTGCGCGATCCTTTTTGGTGATGGCGCAGAACATGCCATGCGGCCCGTATTCCATGAACCCTTCGGGTTCCGTACCCATCGGGTAGGTGACTCGACCATCATCGAAAACTTGTTCCCAGGCCTGAATTTTCCATCGGCCTTTAATATCGAGGTTTTCCATCTTTGTCCCGTGATTTAGTTGAGCAGGAACTCCGAGACCGCGAGCGTGAACAGCGCAGCCTTTTCGATCTGCACCCAGTGTCCGCACTGATCGAACTCCTGCAGCGTCGCGTTCGGGAGCAGGGTCTTCATCCGTCGCGACCACTCAACCGGAATCACCTGATCGTTCAGGCCATGGATAAGCAGCGTCTCGTGCGTGATCGCCGCCAGATCCGATTCGGCGAGGGCCAGCATTTCCACGCCCTGCTGACGCGGCGCCGGGAACAGGCGGGCAAATCGTTCTTGCACGTCTGCGCGGATCGATGCCTCGTAACGCATACGAACCAGATCGTCGGTGATGATCGAGTGATCGTAGGCGAACACTTCCATGAGTCCCTTCATGGCCGCGAGGCCAGGGGTGTATCCCCATACCTTTTCGAGCCCCTCGCTGATCGGGGCGTTGATGCCTGCCGCACCCATTAGCACCAAACGATTCACACGCTCCGGATGCGCCCTGGCCAGTGCCAGTGCGATAGCACCGCCAAAGGAGTTGCCGACTACCGACACCTTCCCGATCTTCAGCGCATCGAGCAACACGATCAACGATTCCACCCAGACGGCGGGAGTCAGCTTGAAGTGATCGGGGCACTGGGTATATCCAAATCCCAGCATATCCGGTGCGATGACTCGCGCCTGCCGGCTCAGTACCGGGATAATGCCGCGCCAGTTAGCCCATGCCGTCACACCGGGGCCTGAGCCATGAATCAGCAGTATCGGATCGCCGGCGCCCTCGCCAACATCGTGATAGTTCAGCGTGAGCTCACCCAGCTTGATTGAATTTGCGATTTCGGGACTTGCGTTGCTCATCACTTTGCCTTCTGTGTGCCGGGGATAACAACCGGTGCGCGCATGCCTTCGGCCGCCAGTTGCTTAAGAATTTGTCGCGCTTCCTCGCGCTTGTGGTCCGGGAGCCATGTGCGGTCATGACCCCAGAGACTCATACCTTTCAGCTCCTCGACTTCCCAGTCAGGTCCGACCGTGCGTGTCGCCCAACCCAGCTCGAACATCCATCCGTCCGGGTTCTTCAGGTAGAACGACGTGGCGTGGTCGTTGATGTGACGACCCAGGGTCACGCCAATCGAATCGGGATTCAACAGCGCGGTATCGTACGCACGACCAACGTCATCGAAATCGTTGTACTCGAGCATCAGGTGATAGATACCGGCCTTGCCGCCGGTATGCGCGATGCCAATCGTGTGGTGACGTGGATTGCAGTGCAGGAATTCGACCTTGAACGGCTTATAGGTGTAGTCCGTGAGGTGCATGCCCAGCACGTTGCGATACAGGTTCGAGAGCTTTTCGAAGTGCCCGGTAATCAGCGCCACGTGGCCCAGGCCCATGTTGCCGGTACGGAAACCGCCAATCGGACGGCCAGGCACGAATTCCGAATCCGCATCGGCCAGACCAAAAGCGATTTCCAGACGCACGCCATCATCGTCATGGAAATGCACCATGCCCTCAACGCCCCGGAATTCGATTTCCTCGGCCGTACCAGGCGTCGTTTTATAACCAGCGGCCTCCAATGCCGCTGTGCATGCCGCCAGGGTCGGGGCGTCGGCAACTTCGAAGCCCATACCCATCGTGGACTCGCCACCGGTAGCGGTGACGACAAACCGCTGAATCTTTTCATCTGCGCGAATGCGCATGGTCTTTCCGGCTTCGATCACTTCGACCTGCATACCGACGTGGTTCGTCACCTGATCGATCCATTCCTGCATACGTGGGGTTTCGACCACGATGTAGCTCAGCGCATTAATCATCTCTGTTCAATCCTTGCAGAAGCAACGTATAGGCCCTTCCCGGGCGCTGCAATGCAGCCCAAAACGCTTTCCAGCGAAATGCCGATGGCGAGCAGCCGTCGATCCGAACCTCGCGGACCGTCCAACTCCATGCCGACCGGGAGCCCCGTTTGTGAACCAAGTCCTGCCGGAAGATTCAGGCCCGGGAGCCCGGCACTCGCCATCGGCTCAGTGTTCTGGATCAGGCGCCGGAAGTTCTCTTCCTCATAAATGCTGTCACCCGCATCGGGCGCCACGCATGCAGTAGTAGGGAACATCAGCGCATCCAGCTGATGCCCGGAAAACAGTTCGGCATACCTGGCCCGCAACCGGTCACGTCCGCCACCGGCCTTTTGTGCCTGTTCGTACATGGGTGCCACATCCACGAGCTCACCTGCGGCATTCGGGAACTTGTTGGGCAGCACCCAGTTTTCATAAATCCATTTCACATCGGGACTGTCGATCTTCCTGGCCAGTTTCTCGACCGTCATCCGATGATCGTTGTCCTTCAGGTACTGCTCCATACTGGATCGGGACTCGCCAACCACCGCCTGGAAGCCAACCGCATCATTCAGTTCCATCAAGCCGGTTTTGCCCAGATCAATGAAAGTCACGCCCAACTGGGTGAGACGCGTAACGACAGCGTTCGCGACTTCGCGTGTGTCGAGATCGAGGTTCGCCCAAAACTCAGTGGGAACGCCTAGACGTAGCTTTTTGAGTTCCACGTGGGGCAACGCGTACTCGTCCGAAATGACACCGTCAAGAAGCGCCACATCGTGCATGTTCAATGCCATGGGGCCCACGGTATCGCGACTCCTGGCGATGGGGATCACACCCAAACCCGAGTAGCGCCCCCACGTCGGACGCAGCGAAGCCACGCCATTGAGTGCCGGGGGAATGCGCATCGAGCCGCCTGTATCGGTTCCCAATGCCCCGAGTGCCATACGCGCCCCTAAAGCCGCGGCCGAGCCCGACGACGAACCGCCCGCAATCCTGGTTTGGTCGTAGGCGTTACGAACGCCACGGCCTGCACCGGTATTGAATGCACCGTTGTAGCCCGTCGCCCCATAGGCCAGTTCGTGCATGTTGGTCTTGCCAAGCACGATGGCTCCCGCATCCCGGAGTTTGCGCAAAGTCGGTGCATCCGCGACGGGCACGAAGTCTGCGAATGCGGGACTCCCTGCGGTGCAGCGGATGCCTGCGCTATGGATGTTGTCCTTGACCACGATGGGGATGCCTGCCAAAGGCCCCAACGGAAACCCTGTCTGCCGTGCCTTATCAATCGCCGCTGCGGCCTTCAAAGCGCCCTCTGCATCAACGGTAACGAACGCATTCAGGGCTTTGCCTGCGTTGATACGTTCCAGACAGGCCAATACCAACTGGGTACTCGTCGCCGATCCATCGCGAAAAGCTTGAGCGGCATCGGCCATCGTGAAGTCGATGAACGGTTGGTCTTTATCGTGGGTCATATCCAATCCTTAACGGCGAGCATCCTTGACAGCCTCAGAGGCCGAACGCTGTGTCCTTACTCGTTTCCGGGCTCGGGAATGCGGTTTTGCTGTGGCACAGACCGAGATCGAGCAGCATTTCGCAATATTTGTATGCGATCACACCAGGATTCAGAACCGGTACGTTCAGCTGCCTGGCCAGGTAGTCGTGCGACTGATGCATCGTGGTAGAACCCAGTACCAGCACGTCCGCACCATCTTCTTCAATCGCCTTCTTGCCTGCCTCGACCAAGGCCGCGAATACGATGTCTTCCTTGCCCTGAAGCAGTTCCTGGGTATCGGGGCGAACGCCGATATCACGGATCGACGCCAGGCGATGCTCCAAGCCGTATTCCTTCGTCGTCTTCCTGTACAGCGCGTGCCACTGTGGCCACATCGTCAGGACACTGAACTTGTGACCAAGCGAACACGCGAGATGGAACGACGTGATAGCCGGGGCCATCACCGGAATCGACAGACGTGAGCGGAGCGCGTAGAGGCCCGAATCCGAGACTGTGTTGATACACACAGCATCGAAGCCGTTCTCTTCGGCCTTGATGCCCGCCTCAATAACCGCCATTTCCATGACCGCCATGTCGAGGTACGAATCTGCGAGTGTCATCACCTGACCGGCGCCCACGAATTCGACTTCGATGTCCGGGCGCTGCAACGAAAGCGGCAGTTGCGATTCCACCAGAGGACGCGTTGCTTCGCTCATCGGAACCGGGAAAATCATCTTGATGCGCTTCTTGCTCATGTCTGTCCCCTTCTTTGACTTCTGGTTATGGAACTGCCGCTTCAGAAACTTACAGGCCCAACTCGCTCCGGTCACGGGTAAGCGTGTCGATCACCGCATACAGGATTTTTTCAGCGCAGGGCATCAGGTCGGGGACGTAGGTGGCCCCCATGCCGCCCAGACCCTCCGCAACAGGTACCGGGGCGCCCTGAGCCGGCCACGGCCAACCGATACGAGCGGTCGGCACGCCGTAACGACGGAGGGCGGCTCCGTCTGTTTGACCGGCCAGCATGTCGGGAATGCCATGCGGACGTCCCTCGATGTGCTCCCAACCACGCCTGGCGGACTGAATAATCCAGTTTTCTGGATCAGTGGTACCGCCCGGGACTGAGCCGTACATCTCCCAGTCCATCGCGATTTCCGGATGACGCGTCTTCACGTCCTGGATGAAGTTCGCGAACTGTGCCTTGACATCGGCGGGGCTCGTCCGAGGATTCACGCGAATGTCGAAGAAGATCTCTGTCACTGCGGACGGGAATGCAGGTCTTTCGATCTGACCGCCACGAACGCCGGCAATCCAGCCATGAGGCTCGATCACGCCCGACGTATTGCGTTTCGTGTATTCAGGAAGCCATGCTTGCAGCGCTTGAATCACCGTGGCAGCGGGAACCACCGACGAACGGAAACCCGGAACGTCGTGCGGAATACCCGCATAGCCCATCGTGCCCTTGACCGTGATCTTGAACCAGGCCATACCCGGCTCTTCGTGATAAACCCAGTTCCACGGCTTCATGATGATTGCGAAATCGGGGTACATGCCGCGATTCAGCAGATTGATCACGCCGTTCGACATGCCCGAATGACGCTCCTTGATGTCAACGGGCATACCACCGTCGGCCATACCGACAAGCAGGTTGCCCTGCAGCGGAATACCCGTTTCCAGCACTGCCGTTGACACTTCAACGTGCGTGGCGATCATGCCCTTCGGATTCGAAGCGCCAAGGCCGAATACCCAGTCGTCAATCTGCCTGGCGCGCGGCTGCAAATCCGCTTCCTGACCGGGACCCGAAAGAATCTCCTCTTCCTTGGTGCGATCCAGGTGAGTGTCAATAGGAGCATAGAGCAGCAGCGACGCGCCGCCACCGGTGCCCCGGTATTCACCCATCACCGAACGACTGATGGCCGAGTTGTCATGCGTTTTCGTTCGCAGCCCGATCATCTCCATGTGACGCTGCATATAGTCTGCAGCTTCACGCGTCGAACCCGTGGGGCTGTGGATGTCCGTCAGTTCGAACAGCAGTTTTTGGAGACGCTTCGAACTCAGGTTGGCCTTGGCCTTTTCGTACCATTCGGTTTGCTGAGCCGAAAACGGTATTTGTTTCGTAGATTTGAATTCCATGCCCATTCCTTAGTTCGATGCAACGAACTGCTCTGCGAAAATCAATTCCGACTTCATGCCCAACTCGATCAGACGCTTTGTTGCCGCATCGATCATTGGCTGCGGGCCGCACAGATAAGCCACCGTGTTCGGATCCGTCACATCAGTGTCCCTGAGGGCCGAGACCGGCGAACCTTCGTGCAGGCTTTCCGTAGCATTGCGATCCACGCAGACCCGGGTCTTCAGGGTCGGCAACCAGTGCTGACGCAGCTCGATGTCATCCAGAGCAAATAGCGCTTCAGGCACCGCGCAACCGAACGAGAGTAGCATCGGCGGCTTCTTGCCCGAGGCCTGCCTGAGGCTATCAATCATCGACAGGATCGGAGCCAGGCCGGTCCCGCCGGCAACGAAGATGTGCGGCGCACGACGATGCTCTTCACGCAGGAAGAACGCACCATAGGGGCCCTTCATCGTCAGAACCTGGTCCACTTGCGCCTCACTTTCGAGGAAAGTGGACATCGCGCCATCGGGCAGCAGCCGGACCAGGAATTCCATCTTGGGCAGGGTCAGCGACGTAGACGACGGGCTGTAGCTACGGAGAACACCCAAACCCGGTACCGTGATCTGCATGAACTGCCCGGGCCTGAATTCGAGCCAGTTGCCTTCGGCCAATTCGACCGTCAGACGCATCACGTTGGGCGCGATGCGCTCCACAGAGTCGATGAAGACCTTCACCTCCTGGGCAACCGACGAGCCGACTTCCGAACCGTATGCGACGTTGAACGCACAATCCGATTCAGCCTTCGTAATGCAGAGCAGCCGATTTCCTTCTGCGTATTCCGAAGCCAGGAGCGTCGAACTGGCACCAGGAATAGACACCGCCTCACCTTGCGCGAGCTTGCACGTGCAGGAAGCGCAGGCCCCGGCCTTGCACTGGTACAGAACTGGCACTTCGGCCTTAATTGCGGCTTCGAGAATGTTTTCGCCCGACTCGGCGGCAAATGTATGACTCACGCCGTCCGCGAAGTGAATGGTTACCTGATGAGCTTGGGTCATGACTTAATCCACAAAACAAAACATTTTCAATATCAATCAAGCCAACCCAGGCGGGACCTGACGATGCCAATCACTGTGGCTCTGCAATACCATGCCGACCATACACAGCAGGTCGTCTTGATACTTGCGACCAATGAGTTGCCCACCGATGGGCAATCCCTGCTCTGTAAATCCGATGGGTACTGACAATGCGGGGTGCCCCGAGGCGTTGAACGGCGACGTGAACTGAATCAGGCGCCGGTTAGCCTCAGGATCCGAAGCCAAGCCTGCCAGCTGTTCGTACGTCGGAGCGGCATAAGGCTGCACCGGAGCCAATACAACATCGACCTCCGTGAACACCGCGTCCATCTCGCGCGTGAACTGCTTAGCATCACGAATGATTCGCTCGTAGTCCACCGCCTTGAGTTCCCGCCCCTGATCAATCAGACGGGCCAGCGCAGGACCGTATTCGGCAGCCTTGCCGGGATACGTCGCTTCGTGAGCGACAGCCGTTTGAACGCCGCAGTGATGCTCCCAATTGGAACTGGTGGCCCGCGTATCCGGAACCTTGATGCGCTTGATTTCGCCGCCGGCTTCGGCAAGGATGACTTTGACCTGTTGAATCGCGCGCTGAATCACCGGATCGACGCCATCGGAGATCCACGATTCGTCCATGCCGATTCGCAATCCCTTGAAGCCATTCAGGAGGTTCTCGATTCGTTGCTCGTCAATGGTGGCGAGCAGTCGTTGCGTATCGTGACCGCCAACAATTGCGAGAAGGAGCAGCACATCCCGGGCTGAACGCGCCATGGGGCCAACGTGGTCCAACGAGGCAGCCAGTTCCATCGTGCCCTTACGGCTGATCGTGCCGTAAGTGGTTTTCAATCCAGTCAGATTGTTGGCTGCACTGGGGAAACGCACCGAGCCCCCCGTATCCGAGCCGAGTGTGCCATAGCACAGACGAGCCGCAGTTGCGACACCGCAACCCGAGGAACTAGCACCACACCAGTGGGCGGCACCCCATGGATTAACAGGATCAGCGATCGTCGGATGGTGAATGGCAAATGCTCCCTCCGTCATTTGAAGCTTGCCTAGTATCACCGACCCTGCATCTTGCAGGCGTTGCACGACCGTCGCGTTTTCCGTCGGTACGCGCTGCGCATGAATTGGCATACCACCAGCAGTCACGATGCCCTTCGTGTCGAACAAATCTTTCACTGCGAGCGGAATACCGTGCACGGGACTCCTTACGTCCCCGGCTTGAATCTCTTTTTCTGCTTGCTCTGCCTGCTTCAATGCCAGTTCAGAGGTCACACGAGCATAGCTATGCAAATTCGCGTCCAGTGCTTCCACGCGAGCCAGCATCGCCTCGGTGACTTCTACCGGACTGATCATGCCACTGCGAATCTGCAAGGAGAGGTCGTAGATTTCGAGATTTTGCAGGTCGCGCGGAAGGCTGCTCATAACGGATACGGGTAATCAATTTAGTGAGGTCCAGGCCTGATGCACACAGAAACGGGGCGTGGCGATCCCTCCTCATCACTGGGCATCAGGGTTACTACGAGGCGCTACCGTTTATTATTAGGATTACCTAATAGTGTCGGACAAGCTTCAGAACCAGACTTGGTCCACAAAGTACGCCGGGCGCTTGCCATCGGCGAGTTCCTTGAGACGCGTGCTATGGGTCTTCACTGCACCGTAGACGCCCTTGCCCGGCTTCGCGACACCACGGTTGTGGCGCGAAGCGAGCTTACGCCACGTGACCGGGGAAATGTCGGTCGAGACCAGTTGCTCGTCATCCCAGCCCGTGCCGTCCGCATAGAAGTGCTGCATACCTTCGCGAGCGTACAGGTCGCAGTCGTTGAAGCCGTGCAGGCACAGTTCCTTGTAGACGCGGTCAAAGCGGTACTTGAACTTCTTGCGATCTTCTTCGGTCGGGCAGACGCGGACCAGGACTTCCCAGTACTCGTGCAGATCGTCCGTGATCGGTACATACCATTCGTACTGAACGACGTGCTCTTCCGGCCAGTTTTCGACCATGAGGACGCCCGGGAGGACCACCGACGTGCGATAGAAGCGGCCGTTCAGGTTGTCGATCTTGAGGCCCAGCTCCTTGTTTTCCATCACCGGCTGCCACTTGTCCGTGAACAGCCATTGCATCATGCCCTTCGGACCATTTTCGTCCTCAACGACCTGAATGCAGTCGTCCGAAACCGGCAGAATGCCCAGTGGGAGCACCCAGTCGTTCACATGAACAATGGAGTTGTCCTTGTGGACCAGGATGTGTGCGTTGTCGAAGCCGTTCTCGCACGCGATACGCCAGTTGCCGAAGCCCGTGCGGTGCATGCCATGAGCGACTGCGTTTTCGTCCAGGATCGATGGCGTATCCGGCCACAGCGGGTGCGGAAAGCGCTCGTTGTTTTCAGGGAAACGGAACGGAAGGTCATCCGACAGCGGGGGAACATCCTCGAGCGGGAAGTCATCTTCACGAACGAACACGAAGATCATGCCCGCGACTTCTTCAACCGGGTACGTCGTGATACCGGTCGTGCCGATCAACTTGTCGTCCGGATTGGCGACGATGGTTGCGAGCTTGCCGTTGTCCAGATTGAACGTGAAGCCGTGGTACCAGCACGTGATCGTTTCCTTGTTGAAGCACATCGGCTTCTCGGAGAGACGAATGCCACGGTGAACGCACTGGTCCTTGACTGCATAGACTTTCCCGTCGACGCGACGCAGCACGATGGGTACGCCGGCGATCATGATGCCCTTAATGCCCGTCTGAAGTTCCTCTTCGTTCTCGGTCGTGGTCTCCACCAGTTCCTTGCTGAACATCGCCGGATACCAGTGGTTGATGAAGCCCCAGGCTGCGTCCTTATAAGGCTGGTATTGCGATTGCGACTTTGCGTCGTTGTAACGCGCGTCGCTGATCGAATGCTGCGCTGCGCGACGACGAACAACAGTTTGGTCCGACATTGATGCGTCTCCTCAGAGGGGGTTAGCCCTTGTAAAGGGGTAATTTTTTGCACACGAAGTAAGGCAGTGACCGCAAGACAAATCGTATTACCCGACCACGTTGTCAACACTCCAATGACTACGAGACCTATCCCAACTGTGCATTCAATATGCGTTTTGAGGGTTTATCCCTAGCAACGAAAACGGGGCTCCTGGGAGCCCCGTCTGGGTTAGCACTTCGCCAAATCAGCTATTACTTTCGGAGTGCTTCGTGTTTCTCGCGTAGCGTAATTCCCACGGTGAAAGACCAGCGGAGGGACGCTATGGAGGTGGCTGCGCAAATTCGGACAGGCGGAAGTGAAGCGCTCGGGGGCTGCGCCAGCGAGAATGCTGTCAAGAATGAAGCAGCATCAAGTACGAGGAGATCCACCTGAAAGTGCACGAGCCGGTGAGCGCCCGAACGAGCAGAGCCGCCTCCGCCCCCACCAATGTTAACCGGCTTAATGGGCTAGTGTTTCGCTAGGAGTCTCGCCAAACCAACGTTTGTAGTCGGTGGTAAAGTGCCCTAGATGGGCAAACCCCCACTGATACGCCACTGCCGTCACCGTTGTATTTTTTGGATCTGACTTCAATAGCTGCTCACGCACCCGATTAAGTCTGATGCCCTTCAGCAGGTGCATGGGTGACGTATTCCGGTACTTTCTGAATCCCGTGTATAACGAGCTTGTGCTGACCCCTACGTGCTCCGCAATGGTCCCGACCGTTATAGGCTCGTGCGCCCGTTCCTCGATGAAAAGCTCTGCTTTTCTGATAAATGCCGGAGTCACGGAACGAGAGCGATCTTCATTGAGTGCCTGGCTACGATTGCTCGCTTGACTGATAAGCAGCAGCGAGCCAATCATGTGCTCGACTTGCGCTGCTAACAGTGGCGATGATGAATGCGTACCGTCAAGGTAATCGAACAGCCATTGCATGGTGGAAGCCCACCGTCTGCCGGCTGCGGAATCGAGCGGCATCGCGGTTTCGAATTCCACTCGGGTTTGCGCACCGTTGCCGAGATGCTGCCCGCACAGACGCTCGACCAAGGCGCGATCAATACGAAGAATCAGCTTTTCCGTGCCCGTCGTATGAACGATTTCATGTTGTTGGCCGGCATTAAGAATCGAACCCACCGCAGGCGATGAACTGATGGACTGGTTTCCATTGGTGATGTACTCACCGCCACTGAGTGGCACTTGTACCAGATAGAAGTCGTCAAATGTAGTCGGTCGGATCCTGACTTCGCCGCCGTAACTCATTCGCCCAATGCCCATTGAGCCATACCCTCGATACATCAGGCGCGCATCGAGTTCACCACGCACATCAATATTTCGAAGTTCGTTTTCGCAGAATGTACGCGTCCCCCAATCTCGGGCCTGCTCTATATCGCGGGTCCGAAATAGCTCGTCATCAGTATAGGGACCGGAGTCGTCACTACCCTCATGATGCAACTCCTCTATATGTTTCATTGATCTATAAGCTAGAAGTTTTGAGCTATTAAGGGTCGAGACTGGATTGTCGGTCAAATTATACATTCGTCAAAAAAGACCACCATACGTACCTCCCCTATCGACTACGCGGACTAGCCCTGATCAACTGCGGAGGTCGGATTCAGCTGATTACGCATCGCGAGTTATTGTATTTTGCCGGTCGAGGTCGTGGACAGTTCACGGAAGTGCACCTCCCTTTGGAACCTTGAACGAGGGACAGTATGCAACGATTTCCTCGGGCGTCCATTCCATGCAGGGGCGGAGCCAGATTGGCGCCACGATAGAAGTAGACCACGCCTTTGTGGTTGCCGGTCGTGCCCGCGAAGTTCAATGCAATTGCATCCCACTCTTCGTTGGGGAACGGATACCGGAAGTTCGGAGGTGCGCTTCGCCTGACCGGACAGAACCGCAGTCTGATCTCCATAGACTTCGGATGTGGGACCGACGAAGTCCACCGGAGTCGGCGGGGTGTGGTTGGCATTGGGGCGCTGCAAACCATCTTCATCCATGCGCATTCGCACCGCCTCCGTCTATTTTGACTGCTCTCGTGAGTGCCTTGATCGCGCTCAAGATTGTTGCACGCAGACTATTCCAACCCCACCTGGTGAACTATCCAAATCGTGCACGGAATATCCCGATACTGCAAGAACCATAGCCCCCGTCGTCCGCAGGCATGGGCCACGAGTCGATCTGCAAACGGATTCACAGCCGGTCTGCTGTTCGTTCAGAGGGAAGAATCAGGGTCACTGTCATCGAGTTCCAACGATGAAAGCCTCCCGAGCGGCAGAGTGCTGCGGCCTGGATATTTGTCGTTTCCGGCGTCAGTTTCATGCCGCTTGTCAAGACCGGTGGTTTTCAGATCCCAGGCGGGTGATCTCGCCCCCAAAAGCAAATCCCTCGGTGAGCACTTACACTCAAACAAGTTGCGTCCACAACGTACGTCGTTAGAGGTTTCCGGTGGACCGGTGAGTATGCCAGGCGCGGCCGCACCGGAGTTTGATTTTCCGTGAGTCGAATGTCTACAATGCCAGATTCACAAGCGAGAACGAAAGAGACGTGCCGGTCGGCGTGTGATTTTGAACGACCGTAGCGGTCATCGCCTGGATATGGGGTTTCCCGCCGTTAGGCATCGAGCTGCCTCGGCTCGACGAGGCGCCCGCGGTAAGACAGTGCCGTCAAGTCACAAGGATGAGTATCCCCACATCACATTGCCTCGACACCTGGTTCGGAAAGCGGCAGGCTGCTCGCCGCCGTGAAGGGGAGCCGTCGAAAAGGTTTCCGGCGTCCGCCTGCCACCTTGAAGCGGACGGTTCAACGGTCGATACCAGGCGGCCGCTCAGGGTCGATATGACCCATTCGCTCTCGGCGGAAGCACATTGGCTTTGCTGCCTGCGGGGTTGGAGATCGACGCACTCACCTGGAAGCGCGCGATTCCGCGGGCACACCTGTTCGCCTGCCAAATGGTGACATTACAGCCGTAATGTCGTGTACGGTTGCTCAGTTGGATTTGTTGCGGTTTACGTTGGAATTATTATCAGGCGCGGTTGCGACACATCGTCATCGCACAGGAAGCCGGCATCGCAGCAGTTCGGGAATGAAACTTCACCGACTCAAGGGAATTCAGGCGGAGGCCGAAGCGCGGATCGGCCCGGGCGCAAGATACTCAAAACCGGCTGTGTCGCATCAAGGCATCGCGGCGTGGAGGCAATTCTCCTTCGCGGCCGCGATCGATTCAACGAAGCGAACGAGTTACACCGACTTCTCGACCGCAGCTAGTGGCACCTTCGAGCACAGAAGCGCCTTGACGCCCTGCTGGACGACGTGGCCGTCCTGATTCACAACCTGCACGTCGAAAAGTGCGATGGCCTGCGTGGGCTTGGACTTGCTGTCGCGCAACTCGTTGATCGTGTAGTTGACGAACATCGTGTCGCCGACGAACAGCGGCGCGACGAACTTCCACTCGTTGATGCCGAGAAAGGCAATGGCGGTCTCGCGTAGCTCGCCCGTACGCGCCCACATCAAACCATGGGCATAGGCAAGCCCCAGCATCCCGTGTGCGACACGCCGCCCAAACTGACTGTTCTTCGCATACACGTCGCTGGTATGCAATTCGGAAAAATCGCCGGTCAGCCCTGCGAAGCCGACAAGGTCGGCATCGGTGATGGTTCGACCGGGACTGCGAAACTGCATGCCCACGTAGAGATCGGGGTAGCTATACCCAGTGCGTCTTGCATCGCTCATGATTCGGTATCCGTAGTTTATCTGTCGCCCCAGCGACCAACCGTCTGTTCCTGTACGCCCAGTCCCTCGACGCTCAGCTTCATGATATCGCCCGGCTTCAGATACTTTTCGGGCTTCATGCCGAGTCCGACGCCCGGAGGCGTGCCCGTCGTGATCACGTCGCCCGGTTCCAACATCACGAATTCGCTGATATAGGAAACGAGTTTTCGGATCGGAAAGATCATGTCGGAGGTCGACGAGTTCTGGATGCGCTCGCCGTTCAGTTCGAGCCAAAGCGGTAGATTCTGAACGTCCGCAATCTCATCGCCCGTCACGAGCCACGGACCAAGCGGCCCGAACGTCGGCGCCATCTTCCCCTTCACCCACTGGCCGCCTTGTTCCAGCTGGAACGCCCGCTCGGAAACGTCATTGCACACGCAATAGCCGGCGACGTAGTCGAGTGCGTCCTCCTCGCTGACGTCGTGCGCGCGCTTGCCGATCACCAGCGCGATTTCGACTTCCCAGTCGGCTTTCGTCGACTTCCGCGGCAACAGCACGCGATCGTTCGGACCGGTGATGCACGACGGCGCCTTGTTGAAGAGAATTGGTTCAGCCGGAATCGGGGCGTTCGTTTCGATGGCGTGCTGCACGTAGTTCAGCCCGACCGCGATGAAATTGCCTGGGCGCGCCACGCACGCGCCATAACGCGGCGTGCCCTCGACGATGGGCAGCGTATTCACGTCGAGGCGGCGAATCTTCGCGATACCGTCATTCGCGAAGAACGTCGGATCGAAATCATCGACATGCGCCGACAGATCGCGGATCTTGCCGTTCGCATCGAGCAAGCCGGGGTTCTCCTCGCCTGCGTTACCGAAACGTACCAGTTTCATAATGTGTATCCGTTGAATAGAACAGGTTTTCGACTCAGCGAAGCTTGCCGAGCCGGCTAATTTCAAGCGTATAGATTTGAGGCTCGCCATGCGAAGCGCCGACGCGACTCCATTGCGCGTCAGCCAACTGCGCCGCGGCCGCGTTCGCGCCCTCTTCGGTCGTGCATTCGACCAGCACGATGCGCGCAGGCACATCGAACACGCCGCCGCGATGCTGGGCCTCGTTGGTCTTGACGTTGCTCGCATCGAGATCCGCGGAGAAGAGATGCGCGGCGACGACTTCCGGACTCGCGAGCAGCGCCGGAAAGACGTCCGATGCGACGAATTCCCTCGCCTCCGCCGGTGCGTTCCGCTCGCTCTTCAACTGCATGGTCACCACGTAGGCGCCGTTACTGTCGCCAGCCGTATGCTCGATCCGGCACAACGAGCGCGCAGTGTTCCTGAAATGTCTGACGCACGCCTGCGTGGCGGGCGTTGGATTGTTCAGGCGCTCCAGGTAGGCCGCGCCCGTCAGCACATCGAGATCGGCCGCCTCGTAAATCGTCAGCCACTCCGGAGTCGCCCGTGCGCCGCGATACCGGCGGCCACGCAAAAATCCGTCAAGCGACAGGCGCTCGGGAATATGCTCCTTGTTGTGCCACGCGTAGAAGTCTTCGCGTGCACCTTGCGCGATGTCGTTCCAGATCAGGACGACGGCAGATCCTAAAATTGACATGATTAGGTATCCATAACAATCATCAGGCCTGGCGCTGCACGCCGAAGAACTCGAGGATGGCGTCGATCTGCCCCGAGTGCATATCGACGCCCGTCACGACGGGACAACCGCAGCGCATGGCGTGAGCGACCAACGCAGTGGGACGGTCCGCGGGCCGCAGCACCACATCGCCAACGAGAACACTCGCATCGAGCGGTCCGAACCCTGCGGGCATGCCGTCCGTTTCGCGCATGCCGACAACGGACGCGTTGACGATCAGATCCATGTCAGCGGCCTCTGCAGCGCCTGCGCCAACGCGACATGCGCCCGCAGTTTGCGAAATCGCATTCGCGACGTGGCGCGCCCGCGCTTTGTCCGGATCGAATAGCGTGATGGCTGCGACGCCCGCATCGATCAATGCCCCCGCAATGGCGCTGCCCGCTCCACCGCATCCCAGAACGAGTGCGCGCCGCCCCCGAACGGTATGGCCTTTCGCTAGCACACCGCGCACGAAGCCTTCGCCGTCGAACATGTCGCCGAACCAGCCGCCGCCTGCATTGCGACGCAATGCATTCACGGCGCCGACGCGTAATGCACGCGGATGCAGTTCGTCGGCAATGGCTAGCGCATAGGCCTTGAACGGGGACGTCACGAGCACGCCATCCAGATTGCGCAGTTTGAGCAGCGCGGGCAGCACGTCCCGAATCTCGTCGCTGGCGATATGCATCGGCACGAGCACCGAGTCGCGGCCAGCCCTCGCGAACTCCGCGCAATACACCTGCGGCGAGCGCACCTGCTCGATCGGGTCGCCCACGATCGCATACAGGCGCGTCTTTCCCGTGATCGACGGCGCGACGCTCATGCGTGACTCCGTGCCCATTGCGCAACCCGCTCGGAGCGATAACGGCGTTCACGGCGCGACGTCTCGCCGGCGAGGCCCATGAGGTCCGTCGAAAAGATGCGTGCGTCCATCTCGCGCAGATCCGGCGCAATGGGCGTGCGGAAATCCATCTGGCCGAACACATCGCGCTCGATATCGATACCCGGCGCGACTTCCACCAGTTCGAGGCCGTCCACTCCGACCCGGAACACCGCGCGCTCGGTTACGAAAAGCGCGGAGTTGCCCTTACCGTGCGCGAGCGCCGCGTTGTAGCAGATCTGCTCCAGCGAGCCGACGAACTTGCGGTGCCGCCCTTCCTCCACAATCTTCGCGCGACCGCCTTCCCATTGGACGTCGAGGCCACCTGCCGTCAGTGTGCCGCTAAAAATGACCCGCTTCGCGTTCTGGCTGATGTTGATGAAGCCGCCTACGCCGACGATCTTGTCGCCGAAGCGGCTGATGTTGACGTTGCCACGCGCATCGACTTCGGCGAACGAGAGGAACGCGAGATCGAGGCCGCCGCCGTCGTAGAAGTCGAACTGCGAAGGCTGCTCGATCATCGCCGCGAAATTCTGTGCGCCACCCGAATCGCGGCCGGTGATCGGCGCACCGCCAATCAAGCCCTGCTCGTTGGTCAGCACGACCGAGTCGAGCAGCCCTTCTTCCGCCGCAACTGTCGACAACCCCGTGGAAATACCCGCACCAAGATTGCACACCGCGTGGGGGTACAGTTCCATCGCCGCGCGGCGCACGATGACCTTGCGCGGCCCGAACGGCAGCGCCTTGATCTCGCTGAGCGGCACGCGCAGTTCGCCGGCGTAGCTCGGATCGTAGTCGGTGGCGTAGGTCTGGCGTTGGTCCGCCTCTACCACGACGAAGTCGACAAGAATGCCAGGGATCTTTACCTGCTTAGGCGGCAGCGTCCCGCTGCGCGCCATTCTCTTCACCTGAACGATGACGATGCCACCGGCACGGCGCGTCGCCTGCGCCATGGCGATCATCTCGCCGAGCACGGCTTCCTGCTCCATGGTTACGTTGCCGTCCTCGTCGGCGGTGGTACCGCGCAGGAAAGCGACATCGATGGGAAATGGCTTGAAGCGCAACCATTCTTCACCGTCCAGATGGAGCACTTCGACCAGTTGCTCTTCCGTTCGCGGGCTTTGCCGCGCGCCCTGCTGACGTGGGTCCACGAACGTGTTCAGGCCGGTCTTGGTGATGAGCCCCGGCCTGCCGCCGGCCATCTCGCGCATCAGTTGCGAGAGCACGCCCTGCGGCAGCGTATAGGCCTCGATGCGATCCTCCGCGGCCATTTTGAGCAAGCCGGGCGAATCGATCAGCGCGCTGGTGATCGCGCGCTTGAGCAAACCTTCGTGAGCAAGGTGGCACGCACCCAGCGAGATTCTGTCGCCAATGCCGACCACGCTGATCGAGGTGAGATCGCGCGGTTGGTCCTCGCGCTTAAAGCGCCGCTCGACCGCGGCCAGCAAGGCTTCGGGCACGGCGTGGCCGCCGCCGGATCCGCTGATGAGAACTGAGTCGCCTGTGCGCAGCAAAGCTGCGGCTTCATCGGAAGTAATTCGTTGCATGGCGCGATTGACTGTCTGGTTGACCGGGGCCGCTAGCACGGCTGGATTACCCCAATGTAACCGGTCTCATTGTCGAGCTCAAGCGCATCATCGAATTTTCACCAAAACCGAGGGATAACCACTACACACCTGCTTTACCGGGGGCCGGACAAGGAAAAATAGCGGCCAACGCTTGTAATTACATTCATGTAACCGGTATTTTTGAATGATCGTGCGGGCATTTCGCTCAGACCGAACCTTTCCACAAGCCTGCATTCGACACGCGCCCAATTCAGGGGGCCGGCCTCGCTATAATTGGGCCGACTGCGCTATCGACCGAGCCATGCATGATCAAAGCAAAATCGACAACTGAAGATGCAACGGGGTTAAAGAAGACCCGATCCGCGAGCGTCACCCTGCGCGACGTCGCAAGGTTCGCCGGCGTATCGTCCGCAACGGTCTCGCGCATGATGAATCGTCCGGAGGCCGTCTCCGATGAACTGAGGGAGCGCATCACGGCGGCGATCAACCATTTGGGCTGGGTGCCGCACGCCGCCGCGCGAGCACTCGCGACCCAGCGCACGGCCACCATCGGCGCGGTCTTTCCCACGGTGTCGAACGAGCACTTCGCCACGGCAATCCAGGAACTACAGGAAGCGCTCGAATCCGCTGGCTATACGCTGCTGCTCGGCTGCTCGCAGTACGATACCCAGCGCGAGTACAACCAGATCCGCAATATGCTCGAGCGTGGCGTCGATGCCGTCGTGCTCGTCGGGGAATCGCACCACCCGGACCTTTATCCGCTGCTTGCCCAGCGGGGCGTACCGTTCGTCAACACGTTCACCTTTCGAAAGGACAGCGAGCACCTGTGTGTTGGCATCGACAACCACAAGGCGTTCTTCGACTTCACGACTTACCTGCTCGGCCTCGGCCACCGCCGCTTTGCCATGCTGTCGCAAACCGCGGATTCGAACGATCGCGCATGGGCGCGGCGCGAAGGCGTGCGCGATGCGCTCGCCGAGCATGGGCTCGGCATATCCGCGGCGCACATGGTCGAGGGGTTCTGGGGCGTCGGCGTGGGCCGCAAGTTGTTTTCGCAGGTCATGAGCACGCCTCAACCGCCCACTGCGATCATCTGCGGCAACGGGTCGTTTGCGATCGGTGCGATGCTCGAAGCGCTCAAGCGCGGCTACGACGTCCCGAAGGATTTGACGCTCGCCAGCTTTGACGACTTTGAGATCATGTCCGAACTCCCGATTCCCATTACCACCGTCAGTGTGCCGAGCGCGGAAATCGGCCGTGCGGCCGCGCAGATGATCCTCGCGGAACTGTCGGGGAAGGGGCGGCCCGATAGCGTTGAATGCGAAGCGCAAATCATCATTCGGGCCTCCTCGGCTCCTCCGCCACCCGAAAGCCGCCCTTGAATCCGTAGCGCCCGCATGGTCGGCGGCTCCGCCCGACTGCCCCCCCTCTCACGCACGAAGAAGTTGCACGCGTCACCGCGGCGCGCTTGCGCGCCTGATCGACGTAGCCAAGCGAACAACCCGCCGCCCCGAACCCTCGCCCCAGACGCCACGTCTACGCTTTTCTTGTAAGCGGTATCAACGCGATGAAAATCGCCACACAGCGGGCAGTCATCCGATTTTTGCCGAAAATTCAGCTAATTAAGTATATTCCCTAGGTTTATCACAATCCACTCGGAAGATGTTGATTCCACATTTGAGACCGGTTACATTGCCCTACACATAACACCCCAAATGGAGACACAATGCCTTCAGATATCGCCCTCGATCGACAAGTCGCCGCCGGGCCGTGGTATCGAGAGATCAGCGGCACCCAGTGGCGCGTACTCATCGCTGCATGGGGAGTTTGGGTCAACGACGCACTCGATTTCCTCGCCATCACGTTCGTCCTGCGCGATATTGCGAGCACTTTCCACGTCGCACTCGAAACAGCGTCCCTGCTCCTTCTCGCGACGTATGGCGTCCGCTGGATAGGCGGTCTCGCATTCGGCGGATTGAGCGACAGAATCGGGCGCAAGATCCCCCTGCTCATCACGCTGGCCTGGTTTACCGCCGGTGCGGTCGCGACCGGTCTCTCGTGGAGTTTCGCGGCACTCGCGGTGTTCCGCCTGCTGCTCGGCTTCGGCATGGCGCCTGGATTCTCGCTGGGCGCAGCCATGGTCGCGGAGTCGTGGCCGGAGCGATATCGCGCCATCGGCATCGGCATTCTCGACACCGGTTGGGGCCTGGGAACGATCGGCGCCGCACTCGCCTACCAGTTCATCTACCCGACGTTCGGATGGCGCGGCATGTTCTTCGTCGGCTTGCCGCCCGCCATCATTCTTGCTCTCTTTATTATCTTCTTCGTGCCTGAATCGGAGGCGTGGAAGCGTGCCCGCACGGCGAACGCAAACAAGCCGAAGAAGAATCCTGTTGTCCAGCTATTCAGCGAATACCCCGGGCGTGTCGCTTATCTCGCAGTCCTGATGTTCGTTCTGTGCTTCGGGAACTGGCCGTTCCAGGCGCTCTTGCCCACGTACCTGCGCAACCTGAATCTGCCCGCTTCGTTTGTGAGCGCCGTGGCAATGTCGTCGGCAGTCGGACAGATCCTCGGGTTCGTCGCAAGCGGCTTCATTGCCGAAAAGCTCGGCCGACGCATGGCCATCTCCATGATGATCGGAATCGGCGCAGTGTGCGTCGCCGCCCTCGTGCTGACGACCGGCAATACTCCCCTGGCACTCGTGTTCGCGCTTCTGAGCGGGTTCTTTCTGGTTGGCGCTTCCGGGATCTGGGGCACGATACTCACGGAAAACCTCCCCCTGGACGTTCGCGCATCGGGCGTTGGCTTCCTTTACAACTTCGGCGTCATTGGCGGTGGCCTCGCGCCGTTCATTACGTTGTCGACCATGAATCACCTGTCGCTTTCGATGGCCACCGCCATCATCGCCTTCTCGATCGGCGCAGCGCTACTCGGTGCGATCCTGCTTTATTTCACGCGCGAAACCCGTGGCTTGAATCTGAGCGAGATAGATAGCGAAAACGATAAATAAGCCGTCTGGAGCACGCTGACTGCCGTATAGCAAACAACGCGGCGATCAGGGTTTTTACCCATGAACCACAAAAAATAACGATAGGAGTACCGATGAAAAAGACATTCCTCGCATCCACGCTTGGGCTCGCCGCGCTGGGCGCACACGCGCAAAGCAGCGTCACGCTGTACGGTATTGTCGATACGGGCATTGGTTACCAGAGCAGTTCAGCGGCACTAGGCAGCAACGCGGGCGGCCGTTCGCTCGTCAAGATGGCGCAGGGCGTGTGGGCTGGCTCGCGCTTTGGCCTGAAGGGCGCCGAAGACCTGGGTGGCGCCACACGTGCGATCTTCCAGCTCGAAGAAGGCTTCAATTCGGCCACGGGCGCAGAACAGACGACGGGCCTGATGTTCAGCCGCACGGCCTTCGTCGGTGTTGCGAACGCGAATTACGGCACGCTGACGGCTGGCCGCCAGTACGCGCCCTACTACACGCTGCTCTCGCCATATAGCCCGACCACGTGGCTGACGGGCGCTTATGGCGCGCATCCGGGTGACCTGGACTCGATGGACACGATCTATCGCATCAACAACGCGTTGATCTATACGTCGCCAAATTTCTCCGGCCTGACCGTGAGCGGCATGTACGCACTGGGCGGCGTGGCGGGCAGCACGGGGGCCGGCCAGTCCTGGAGCGTGGCGGCACAGTACCTGCACGGCCCGGCGGGCATTGCGGTGGGCTTCGAGCGGCTGGACAACTCGACGAGCGGCGGCGGCGCGTGGGGCGCGAACTCGACGGCCAGCAGCAACGGTGAGCCAGGACTTTCGGCGATCACCAACGGCTTCCGGGAAGCGGCGGCACAGCAGCGCTTTGCGGTAACCGCGGGCTGGCAATTCAGCCCGCGGTGGGACATCTCGGTGGCGTACTCGAATGTGCAATACATCGCTGGCACGGGCTCGAACTTCGCCGACACGCAGATCTGGAACACAGGCGGCGTGGTACTCCACTACAAGCCGTTCACCACGCTTGATCTGGCCGCGGGCTTCAGCTACACGCGTGCGACCCGCGCCAACGGCATCGAGAGCGCCGCGACATACGCGCAGTACAACCTGTCGCAGTACTACACGCTGTCCAAGCGCACGGGGCTGTACTTCGTCGAGGCCTACCAGCGTGCCGGCGGCCAGACGCTTGGCAACAACGGGCTGGGCAACATCATCAACGCGACAGCGGACATCGGCGACGGCCAGAACAGCGCGCCGTCCTCGTCGCGCAGCCAGGTGGCCGGCGCGATCGGGATCGTTCACCGTTTCTGATCATACTTTTCGCGCTTCGGGCGCAGTATCTGACCCCGGCGCCTCTCGGCGCCGCCTTTTCCGGGAATATACATCTGGAATGGGCGGCCTAATCACACAAATTCCGATGATGCTGAGCATGCTTTCCCGTCACCCGAGAGCGCGCCATTTCAGGACGATTTCGCACCGCGAGCGCAAGGGTCACGATGATTAATCCTCGTCCACAATGTCAATATAGGATCCACATATCAACTAGACTCAAAGAGCGCACTCGACCATAAGTTGCCTGTGCGAAGCATGTAGTCGTGGACAACCGCTGAGCGAGCGCTCTGTCATGGCGGGACTTCAGTGACTCCCGCAATGGAGGCAGTCATGGTTCGGACAATTTGCACAGTCCTATCACTTGCTGGCCTGTTGGGAGCATGGACTAACGCGTTGGCTGACCCGATTCGAATCGAGTCTGGCTCCTATGGCGAAAATTGCGGCGCGCGCCAGGGCAACTCGACGCGTGAACTGGCTCAGCGCTGCAACTCCGTCTATACCTGCCGTATCCCAGTCGCGTTGCCGGCGGCCTATCGTGCCCAAAATGCTTGCCGAGCCGATTTCGTCGCCGAATGGTCGTGCGGATCAACGGAATTCCACCGAGCCGAAGTTAAGGCCATCGGAAAAAATGGAGGCAGTCTCGTGCTGACTTGTGTCCCCTCCACTGGTGCTGGCAAATAACCGCCCGCCGAACGATATTCCCTGGTCACCTCTGGTCGACACCCGTTCAACGCTCGGGCGACCTATCGTCTCGAGCGTTCTGCACCACGCGCGGAACTCGTACTCGCGCAGAGTTGCCGTCGGCCCGTGGCTCGCGTGAATCTCAATTGACTACGACACCATTCGAAAGACAGTCCCCTTGCGCACTGCATCAATGACCCAATTGCGATTCAAACAGGGGGTCCTGGGTTTGGGTTGCGCTGCACGTTACCAATCGGCAACGTTGCCGTGCCGATCCGGGTGAACGGAGCCTAGGTACGGTCAGTGTTGCAGGCCCGAGCGTGCGGAGTACGATGGGGCAAATCGAGCAAATCGCTCCGAAGCTACAAAGTACGACCGCCGAACTCTCCGAGCTATGGCCGTTGAGGCGAAGTGTCACTGCGCTACACAATCGGAGAGCGATGGTGGCGTGAGTTTCCAGAGCGCAAGCTCAGGAAGGCGGGAGAAGTCGAGAATATCGCCCGGCAAAAGCAAGCAGGCTGTGCCTTTGGTCACTTGCAGTGCGTTATCCGCGGCGTTTTTGGCGTTGATCTTGACGCGGCCGGTCTCGCGACACTCATGCGGTGCGATGTGCAAGCGATGCACATGACAAGGTGAGAAAATGCGGTTTGCGTGAAACGGATGCGGCGCTGTCGAATGAGAATAAACCGATAAATAATAAGGTTGAGGCGTACGTCGTTCAAACTCACGCCGGGCCACTACGAGCTGATCTGCAATAAGCCAGGGCACTACGCGGCAGGCATGCACACGACGCTCGTCGCGACGCAGTGAATCGCGCGCGCGATTCTCTTCCCGGTCAGCGCATGCCAATGCACAGCACTCCAGAGCATTACTCCTCTACCCCGATCGCCGCAGCCGGGCGAGTACGGCTGCGACGATCCGGTCGCAATGCCTGCCGCCGAACTCGAACAGGTCAGGGCCCAGCCGGTCCAGCTCCTGCACCAGCGATTCACGCAACATCTGCCTCGCCCTGAAGTGCCGGCTGCGTACCGTAGCCTCGGCAATGCCCAGGCTCTGTGCCGTTTCCTCGATGCTTAGCTCCTCAACGGACCTGAGCACGAACACCGTTCGAAACCCCATAGGCAGTGCGTCGAGCTTGCGCTCCAGCAGCGCACGGATCTCCGCGCGCGAGGCCGACTGGTCGGGGGCGCAGTCGTCATGCGTGTTCAGCGGATTCATGTCGGCTGTCATCTGCTCGTCCTCGGGACAATCCGGCAGCATGGGCACGACGTTCTGGCGGCGAGCCGCACGGCGCATCCTGCCGAGGCATTCGTTGAGCACGAGGCGCGACAACCACGTATAAAGCGCGGCGTCGCCCCGAAATCCTGCGAGCGCCCTGAAGGCCTTCAGATACGCGTCCTGCAACGCGTCTTCCGCTTCGGCGTCGTTGCGCAGCGTGGCGCGGGCAAGCCGGTAGAGGCGCCGATTGTGGCGGCGCATCAATAGCTCGAAAGCCGCGAGATCGCCCGCCAGTATGCGGCGCACGATATCCGCATCCGGATCCGTCGATCCGCTCGAATGCAGGTCGGCCATTGCAGCGCCTCGCTCTGTCATGGTGTGGGCTCGACGATCAGTGTGCCACGCATCGCCGGATGAAAGCGGCACCCGTAGCCGTGACGGCCGGGCTCGCTCATCACATCTCGCCAGGACGCTTCAGGTGCGATGCTGCCTGAGTCGAATGCTTTTGCATCGGTGCTCGCCGTATGCGCCACGAGGTCCCTGTTCACCCACACGACACTGTCCCCGCGGTGCACGGTCAGCGTCGACGGGACGAAGCGCATCTGCTCGATCGTCACGACCCAGGTCTTCGCAACCGCGGGCCCGGCGTCAATCATGCACAGGATAGCCCAGACCCCCGGCAAGATAAGTCGTAGGCCGCTCATTGCGCAGTCACCAGCGATGTCTGCACGCGCTTTGCGTGATCCAGATGCGCGACGAACGCAGGCCGGACTTTCACGAGCAGTGCCTTCAGTTCGGCGTTCTTCGCGGTCGGGATCAGGGTCTTGTCGAGTGCGTCGATGACCTGTTCGTGATAGGCAACTTCATGATCGATATACGCACGATCGAACTGTGCGCCTTGCAGTGGCTTGAGGGCCGCAATATTGGCTTCACCGCCCTGCTTCAGACTGTCGCTGGTCGGATTGGACTCGGGTGTAACGTGGAGTTTCTGTACGAGGTTGACGGCCGCCTGGTTGACGCTGGTATGGTCGGCGACCATGCGTTCGGCGAACGCCCTGACGTCTTTCGACTGCGTTTTCGATCCGGCGAGCCTGCCGGCATCAATATCGGCCTGGTTCGCCGCGACGACGATAGCGGCAATCTGCGGATCGGTCGGGCCAGAACCCTGCGCCAAACCGGTAGCGCATGCGAGCGCAAGCGCGGCGAGCAACGGCCAGCGGAAGCTTTTCATCTGAGTCTCCTCAACGGGCGGACGGCTCGTCGGGCGCACTGAGCGTTCGACGACCATCCTGCACTCGCGGAAATAGATGTCGCGAGCCGCAAGGCTGTTCCCGAATCCGGCACGATCGAGCTATGCGGTTCGACCGGCTGAAATAGAGCGCAGCGCGAATCGCTTATTGGGTTCCGTATTCGGGGACAGGCTCGTCGGTGCGATCGCCCTCAACTTCGCCCCCCTTCGAAACCCTTGTGGCCTTCGCGTGGCGCTTCGCAAACGAATGGACGCGCCAGGAACACGATCAATGGGGTAGCACGCGCATGAGAAATTCCTTCGCTCGCTCCGATTGCGGATCCTCGAAAAAGGCGTCCTTGTGAGCGTCCTCGACGATAATTCCCTTGTCCATGAACAGGACACGGTGCGCCACCTTCTTCGCGAAACCCATTTCGTGCGTGACGCACATCATCGTCATGCCTTCGCGCGCAAGTTCGATCATCACGTCGAGCACCTCGTTGATCATCTCGGGGTCCAGCGCGGACGTCGGCTCGTCAAACAGCATCGCAATCGGATCCATCGACAGTGCCCGAGCAATCGCAACACGTTGTTGCTGGCCACCGGACAACTGCCCAGGATACTTGTCGGCGTGTGCCCGAAGCCCAACCCGGTCAAGGAGCGCCAGGCCCTTCGCGGTCGCGGTCTCGCGATCCCGGCCGAGAACCTTGATCTGCGCGAGCGTCAGGTTTTGCGTGATAGACAGGTGTGGAAACAGCTCGAAATGCTGGAACACCATGCCGACCTTCGCGCGCAGCTTCGACAGGTTTGCACGCTTGTCCCCAACTGACTGACCGCCAACGACGATCTCCCCTTGCTGGAACGGCTCGAGGCCGTTCACTGTCTTGATCAGCGTCGACTTGCCGGAGCCAGACGGACCGCATACGACAACCACTTCGCCCTTGTTGACTTCGGTCGTGCAGCCAGTCAGAACCTGAAACGATCCGTACCACTTCGACACATCTTTCAGTGCAATCATCAAAATATCCTCGTGATCCGCGGGCAGCCTGGTTTCCTCAACGCACATGCGCCTGCGCAAGCCGTGCTTCTACGTGACGCTGGCCCCACGACATAGCGGTACTGAGCAGCCAGTAAATCGCCGCCGCTGCCAGATAGAGTGGTAACGGCTGAAACGTGGACGCAATGACTTCCTGTGCCGCGCGCAGCATCTCAGTCACGGTGATCACTGAAACCAGCGACGTGTCCTTGATCAGGCTGATCAGTGTATTGCCAAGACTTGGCACAGCGATCCTCAAGGCCTGAGGGCAAATGACGTACCGCAGTGCCTGCAGGTGACTCAGGCCAAGGCTGTGTGCCGCACTCCACTGACCTCGACCGATACCGAGAATCGCACCGCGCATACTTTCGGAAAGATAGGCGCCAGCGTTGGCCGTCAACGCAAGAATGCCTGCGCTCGTCGGATCCAGAGAGATGCCTAGACCGGGCAACCCGTAGTACACGAGGAAAATCTGTACGAGTAGCGGCGTGCCGCGCATGAGGCTGACATATCCACGGGCGACGCCGGCGACCAGCGGCTGCCCACTGATTCCCATGATAGCGACGACGACACCGACGCACAGGCCAAGGACAGCGGCGGCCAGCGCGAACTTCAAGGTGATCATCGCGCCCATCAAGAGAACGGGCAGAGCGTGAATGACAAGATCAATTGGTGTCATGCGATAAATAGCCTAACGTGCGCGCCACTCCGGCAGGAAGCGGAGCGGCGCGGCAAATTGAAGGGGCGCTTACTGCGAGACGGGTTGCGTTACATCAGTGCCAAACCAGTGCATGGAGATCTTCTTCAGCGTGCCGTCCTCCTTCATCGCGCTGAGTGCACCGTTGATTGCCTTTTCGAATTCCGGATTTCCCTTGCGGAACGGAATGCCCATTTCCTGGTCGGCTCCCTTGAGCACTGCACCAGCACGCAGCGGCAGATGCGACGTCTTGATGATGTACGGCAGCATCAACCGGTCATCGAGCGTCGCATCGATTCGATTCGACGCGAGATCACTCAGCTTTTCCGCCGCACCGGGGTACGTCTGCGCATTAATACCTGTCACGGCCCTCGCCATCTGGTCATAGTTCGTGCCAAGGGTCACTCCCAACTTCTTGTCCCCCTTGAATTCATCAAGGGACGTGAAGTCGCGTTTGTCATTGGCCCGCTGGATCAACTGGGCGGCGGAGAACGTATAGGGCTGGCTGAAATCGAGCGCCTGTTTACGCTGCGGGGTGATGGTGACCTGATTGACGATCACGTCGAATTTTCCAGCCTGCAGGCCCGCGAGGATGCCGCTCCACTCGGTGGGTATGAATTGCACCTTGACACCTAGTCTGTTTGCGAGCGCCTTTGCGACATCCACATCGAAGCCTTCGAGTTCGCCGGTCGCGTTGCGGTAATCGAACGGCGGATAGGTACCCTCCAGGCCAACGCGCAGCATGCCGTTCGATTTGACTGTTTCGAGCAGGTCCTGGGCGTGGGCGCTTGCGCCTACGAAGCTGAACGCAGTCGCGACGACCGCACCGCGCAAAAGCTGATTGATAAGGCTTTTGAAGTTCATAGTCTCCTCATTGAGTGTTGGTTACTCGTTCTACCTGGTATGCCGAACGCGGAATACCCTCTCCAGCTCATTGACAGAACCACATTTCGGCTTGAATGCAACGACAGGCCGAGAAGCCAGGCATTGACACGAAAGCTGTACGGGTACTCGCGGCGCGCTCGATGCAGCCACTGGGGCGCTGAACCTTTAGAGGATTTGTCAACCATATTTCAACTCAGGCTAAACCCTCAGTCAGGGGCACTCTCACACCTGCGCAGCGAACGAATTGCGTAGCGCTCCTGGCATCAACTCGTGTCTTCGCGCTGGCCTTGTGTGGAAGCAATCCTAAGGGGGCCGAGAGAGAATTTTTTTTTAAATACCGTCCTGTTTATCCCCTAAGAGGAAGAACGAAATTCTCCCTGTCGCAGATGATGGGAATCTGGAAACTGCAACGGGAACGACGCACGGCGAGGCCGATTTCGGCCAGGCAGGTGCTCGCGCGGCTGCGTCGTCGTCACATGATGTCCGGGCGCGGACTGAAGCAAGGCATCAGTTTCGGTGTCAACCATCACCATTCAATGGGCCCAGCACGCGCGACCCTGATCCAATAGAGAACTATTTCCTTCAATTTAGGGGGAAGATGGTAGGAAGAACAAAAAAATATTCTCCTTTTGCTTTCGTACGATAACGGACTTCGAAGGCTGGATGCGATGCAGCGAAGCGGGAATCGCATCCGCCGACATTGCCTGACGACAAGCGAAGAGGCCTCATCCATGATCACCCTGCTCCGACTTTTTCGCGAGCATCCCAACTCGGTCGACGAGACGTACTTCCAGCACATGAGGATGTCGTTCTCGTTCAGCGTTCCCATGTTTCTCGCATCGCTTGCCCTGTTCGTCCACGCGCTGTTTCCTTTCCTGTTCGTGCGTACAGGCAGCAAGGTGGTGACCTCGCTGCATGACCGCATGGTGGCGTCAAGGAAAAGACGCGGTTCAACAGACTGAGCGATAGCTGTCGCTCCTGCCGCGCATGCGCAATACGGTTGTGACAAGGCACGACTGCATGGGAGCCTTCGCTGGGTTGCCTCGCGAACTTTAATATTTTGCAGATCCAACGAATAACAGTCGGCCGCCAAAATGGTTCGACAAGGAACAAACATGCATTCTGAAACCGTTTTACTCCATGGTGCCTATGATCCGGAGACGTTCGGCGGTGTGGTGAATCCGCCTGTTTTCCGCGCATCGACTATCGTCTTCCGCGACATGGAAGACATGGAGACGAGAGCCAGAGCCATGTCCAGCCCGGACGGGCAGGAACTGTGGTACGGGCGAAAAGGCACACCGACCACGTTCGCACTCCAGGAGATGCTGGCGCAACTCGAAGGCGGATACCGTTCGTTGCTGGTTTCATCGGGCCTTGCTGCCTGTACTAGCGCGATCATGGCATTCGTCAAGTCCGGTGATCACGTACTGATCTGCAACAGCGTGTATGGGCCGACACGGCATTTTGCCGATACTGTCCTGCGACGCTGTGGCGTCACGGTGACCTACTATGACTCGACGGCAGGATCCGACATTGGCGCGCTGTTCAGACCCAATACGACTCTCGTTTTTCTCGAGTCACCGGGCTCCCAGACCTTTGAGGTGCAGGACGTCCCGGCGATCTGCGCTCAGGCTCGTAAGAGAGGCGCAAAGGTTGTGATGGACAACACGTGGGCGACGCCACTGTTCTTCAAACCTTTCGAGCACGGCGTTGACGTATCTGTGCACGCGGCAACGAAATACATAGTGGGCCACTCAGATGCGACGATGGGCGTAATTACCGCCAACCGTGAGGCGTGGGCGACCATACGCGAGTATGTGTATGCCGCGGGACTTCACGCCGGACCCGATGACGCCTACCTCGCCCTGCGGGGTCTACGCACGATGGCAATTCGCCTGGAGCGGCATTTTCGCCATGGCGTGGATATCGCTAACTGGCTGGCCAACCGGCCGGAAGTCGAGCGCGTACTGCACCCCGCGCTGCCAGATACGCCGGGACACCTGATCTGGGCGCGTGACTACAAGGGCGCTTCGGGGCTGTTCAGTGTAGTGCTAAAGCCGACGTTTTCCCGCGACACATTCCGCTCGTTTATCGACAATCTTCACCTGTTCGGGCTGGGCTTCTCCTGGGGCGGATTCGAGAGCCTCGTAATGCCGTTCGATCCCCGCCATGAGCGACCAGACGGCAACTGGCCGTACGATGGATTTGCGTTCCGCCGGCATATCGGCCTCGAAGCAAAGGAGGATCTGATCGCCGACCTGGAGAATGCGCTGCGCTTTCTGCACGCGCAGTATTCGTGACCGCATCTCTCGCCTGCGGCAATTCGACGTGATCCGTTATGCGCAGAAGGCATGCTCGAACATTCACATCCTGAAACTCATGCGTGACGAGGGAGTAGTCGTCGACGCAGTATCACTGGGTGAGATAGAGCGTAGTCTCGCTGCAGGATTCCGGCCGGACGGTGACCCCGAAGGCGTTGTTTTCACAGCTGATCTGATCGACATGCCAACGCTCGGGAAAGTGCTGGCTTGCGGTATTACGGTCAATGCAGGCTCTCTCGACATGCTCGCGCGCATCGGCCAGCATTCGGCTGGCCACCGCGTCTGGCTGCGCATCAACCCAGGCTTCGGGCACGGGCACAGTCGCAAGACCAACACCGGCGGCCCGCGGAGCAAACATGGTATCTGGTTTGACGATGTCACGCGCGCCATCGAAATGGTGCGTCAGTATCAGTTAAAGCTGGTCGGCATTCATATGCACATCGGCTCGGGCGTAGACTATGAACATCTGTCGAAGGTGTGCGATGCAATGGTCGACATCGTCGAAACGCTCGATCACGACATCGAGGCGATTTCGGCGGGTGGTGGTCTTTCGGTACCGTACCGCGAGAGTGAGCCAAACGTTGATGTTGATCACTATTTCCGCCAGTGGGACGCCGCGCGCAAGCGGATCGAGCGGCATCTTGCACACGCAGTGCGAATCGAGATCGAGCCGGGTCGTTTTCTGGTCGCCGAGGCTGGCACGCTCGTGACGCAGGTACAATCAATAAATCGACGGCCAGATTGCGCATTTGTTCTGATTGACGCAGGTTTCAACGACCTTTTGCGCCCGGCAATGTATGGCAGCCAGCACCCCGTGACCGTTCACGCTCTCGACAGCACGCCTCCCGAAAACCGGCAACTAGCGAGTGTCGCGATTGCGGGCCCGCTCTGCGAATCGGGTGACGTGTTCACGCAGGACAGTACTGGAGTCGTTACGCACCAGCAATTGCCGCACCCCCAGCCAGGCGATCTGCTGCTCTTCGGTTGCGCCGGCGCGTATGGTGCTTCGATGTCGTCGAACTACAATAGCCGGCCACTCGCAGCCGAAGTACTCGTGGACCGGGGCGTGCCTCGGCTCATCCGACGTCGCCAGACTATTGACGAGTTGCTTGCTCTCGAATTGCAGGTGTGACGCTACGCTAACGCGATGCAGCCCTGGCGTTACATCACCCGTTGTGGGTTTGCTGTGATTCGTGTGCAAACGCCACGGCCTCCTCGAATAATTGGTCAAGCGCCTCGAAGGCCGGGCTTGTCACCGTGAAGGCGAGCCAATGTGGTGATGCCATTTGTCCGAACGGCTGGAGCGATCGGCAACCGGGCGTCTGCAGCAACGCAGCGACCGAGAGTTCGGGGAGCTTGAGGGCGATCAGATTTCCACAAGCGCAGGCCGTTATGCCCCCAAGCAGACTGAACGCAGTGCAGCCTGCCATTCTGTGTTCGCTGATACCGCTATATCTTTCCGCTTCAGCCCTCAACGCGACCAGCAACCGGATTTCTTCCTGTTCGTTGTACTCCTTCATGGCACGCCCCTTTTCGTCCACTTGCTAACCGCATCCGACACTCGAGCACAGCGTGTTCGCGAAGTGCGTCAGCTATACGAACCATCGGGCAGCGTTATTCCAGCCATGTGTTGGCGTGACCACATTCGGCCTAACAGGACGCGGCGTAAGCGGGTTGATGAGCCTGACAAAAGTGCGCCCATGGTCGTCCGGCAGTCCGTGGCGCCAGCGCGACGCGCGGCCACGATATCTTTCCTTAAGACGGCGAACAAGCCGTCGCAGTGCTTTGGCTTCTCATTGGATGAGGTGGAAGCGTTGCTGTCTCTGCACCACGGTCAGACGTCAGGCCAGCGCGCAGGGTTTGCAGTGGCCCGTCGATGCAGCATTGATGAAGCGCGGTCTCTTCAGACGTTTGTCGTATTGGGGTCGCTACAGGTCGGGCAAGCAGTCTGGGCGTTCGGCGACCGGTGCTGGCCAGTGGCGGCGTGGCGCTGAAGTGAGGTGGCGGCTCGAAGCTACCCGCCTTACGGCGACTTCCGGTCTCGGCCACATCCGGACGTTCGGCGAGCGGGAAACTCGCCGTTGGAATGGCCGCATTACATCTGGGACCTGACGGACGAGGTACGCGAACAATTCGGCCATAAGAGATTTTTGCGCCATCCAGCTCTGCGACTGAAGTGTGACGAGAACTGGACATTCCCTCCAACCGCGCCATTCGATCTCGGTCAGTATCACGCGGACTGGGTGTCGCCACTTTGACTGTCAGTGCTCGGTAACTTGTAGATTTTGGCCGCGTGGTGACTTCGGCCCGAAGTGAGGTATTCGAAGTCGGCTTGCACGCGAATAAAAGATATGTCCGCAGGAATCGCAGCCACGAAGTTATATTCGGTCCTTACGCCCGGATAAATGAACGAATAGGCCCATGTAGCAGGGATGAACTTGCCCTCAGCGATAAGGCGAGGAAAGTTAACCTGACGACGGATCGACTCATCTCCTATTTCGACGCGGTCATGAGAGTGAATGCCTCTCAACTTGAAATCAAGATTTTTTATGGTAAGCGGAACGACGCCTTTGTTCTCGAGGGCCGCGACAACCTCGACGATCATTTGGCCGTCCTGCAATCCCAAGAAATTAGCGGTAACCTCGAAATACATTCGCGGAAAGTGTTCGTCCCTCTTTCGCCATTTTTCGAATGCCCACCATGCGCCCACTGCAGCAACGATCGCTGTAAAACCTTTTCCGATGAATTCAAAAAACGCTGACCATGTGAAGGTGGGCATCTGCCGACTCCTGTCGCCTCGCTAGCTTGCTTGTGCTGCCGCCACCTAAAAAATATTGCTATCGGGTAAGGCGGCTGCGAGTTGCTTTCCGACCATTCTCAGTCCGACAACTGCGAATGGTAGCTCTCAACGCAAGCGGACTGACTAAGGGCAGCGGAAGCGGCCGGCCAATCACGCGCGGTTTGTCGTTGCTCGGAACTTCGTTATGGTGTGACGGTGCGCACCAAAACGCGACCGCCATTGGTTGCAGACAACAATCCGACGTGACATTGTTGAGTCCGTCAGCGAGCGCACGGGCCAGACAGCTTTCACGGGCCAACGTGTCCGTTAGTCCGCATTCAACGGTCGTCTGTGGGTCGATTCCTAACGTCTGCTCCGGGTCGCTTTATGCCCTTTGCATGAAGTGCGCGCCCGATACAATCGTCGCACTCGGTAGTCGGACGCCAGCCGGCCAGCTACAGACGTCCAACCGGGGCTCCGCGCGGACGTTCGAACGTCAGATCCAATCAGTTAGCTGCCCGTCAAGAGCCATCCAAGACCGTCCCGTCGTCGGCCGTTCTAGACAATATCGAGCGATCGTCGGGAGTACGGGTTCGCCTGCCTGCTCATCGCACGATTTGCATACCTGCGCGTAGAAGTAGCGATACCAGTTCCGCCTGCCGGTGCGTGTCGGTCTTAGCCAGGATCCGTTTCAGGTATCCCCTTGCCGTTCCAATCCCAATGCCCAGTTGCGACGCTGCGTCTTCGAGGTCAGTACCGCGGACAAGCAAGCTGGCGAGCGCGACCTCGCGCCGAGTTAGCTGAAAAGTAGTGCCGAGGACGCCTAGATCGGGACTCAACGGACTGTCCGGTTCCAGAACGAACAGAACGCCACGCGCGAGATTCCATTCACTAACAACGTCAATCACACAGAGTGGCATGACGCTGACGACAAGCGGGAGATGCGGCGATTCGCGGAGCAAGTAACAACGCGTCGGCGCGACACGTCTTATTGCCGCCTCTCGACTATCTCGGCTGATGTCATGCCAGACCACGGCCGCCGCCATCGCTCGACGCAGATCCTGCGTATCGGAATGCCGCGCGGCTGCCACAGTTCTTGAATTCAACAGCAATCCGTCGCCGCGTGCGGCGAGTACCTCGGCGTACGGATTCACGAATACCGGACACAAAGCCGCATCGAAAAGGATCACACCAACGTTCAATCGTGCTATGACGTCAAACGCTGTCTGTGCCCGAAGGTCCGCTGCAGCAAGATGGCTTTGAACCTCCAACGCAGTCATTAGGTGCGGGACGATCAGATTTGCCGCATCGAGATCGGCGTCACTGAAATCCGCCGCACCTAGCTCCCGGCCCACCAAAAAATGAACCTGCCGTCGAGGCGACCGGGCAAGCGGCGCGACGATTGAATAGAACCCGCCCTCTGGGCGAACGACCTCGTTATAGATATCTAAACGTCTGAAGTCGGCATCTGAAATTGCTGACGATTGTCGCAGCGATGTGCCAACCGGTATGGCTTTGATCCAGTCAGGCAGACGGTTTGCGAATTCGCGCCGAAGTCGCACCGCATTGACGGGGTCTACGCCTATGGAAACCGCCAAACCGGCAGCATCGGCACCCGCTTCATTCAGCACCACCTTATGCGCACCGATTGCCTCCGAGATCAATGCGAGGGCAGCAGACCAGTCATCGGGCGAGAGCACTGCCCCGTATATGTCCCGAATCGCTCGATGGATGGCTTCGACGCGCGTCATGGTCGCCTCCAGTCCGAGGCGGATGTACCTCCCAAATGGGAGTATCGGACGCCCAGATTTTTCGAAATTATAGGAGCTAACGTAAGGAGAATGTGTTTGGAAAAGACTGGGCCGTTAAGTGCTAGTTGGTTAGATGTGTGTTCGAATGGCTGCAGTTCAGCGCATTACCGCCTGTCCAAAGCGTTCATAGCGGCGCGCAGTATCGGCTGCGAGGTTTCGTTGCGAGCAGTCCTATCCCAAGGGTACCTGGACCGGTCGACTGCTTCGCGCCCCTGCGATACAAGGATGACGAATCTCGGGCGTAGATGGCCGCAACATGACGCCGGGAACGAATTCCTTTTGTCGTCAGCGGACATTTCCTGAATGAACTTGAGGACGAGGTCGTGGACTTGAGCACAGGACAAGCCTTTGTCAGGCACAAAGGCAGGTCGCCCATTGTGTGATCGTCTGCGAAGAACCACACTCGTCAACGCGCCGTGCTGATCACCGTCATCCGGAATGGGCCGCCGTTCGCCGCTGCATGAGCGACTGCCTCGTTCGCATCGTCGAGCGCGAACGTTGTCACATCGAAATGGCCCAGATGCAGCAGCCCACCTCGAATCAAACCTGTCATCAACGTCACGGCTTGCGTTGGATACATCCACTTGCCGCGCAACGTAATGTCGTTGCGCATGATCCACGGATAGGGAAGCTCGAGGCCCGCGCCGCCCAGCATGCCAACACCGCCCATCAGGACCACGCGCCCATACGGGCGGACCGCCATCACCGCGGCACGCACCGTCGTCGCCGGAACAGACGGCGGCATCAGGTCCATCACGCAGTCGATCGGTCCCGGCGCCGCCCGTTGCATGCGTTCGCGATCCGTTGCTTCGTCGCCGGACAGTAAAATGGTTCGCACGCGATCGCCGAATCTGCGCTCCAGGTCTTCGAGTGCCTGCGCGTTGCGGCCGGGTGCGACGACGCAGCGCGCGCCCATTGCGAGCGCGACCGCGACGCACGCGCTGCCGAAGTTGCCAGTCGCTCCGCTGACGAGCAGGATCTCACCGGCCCGCAGATCAGACGCGAGCAGCCCGCCGTATGGTACGAGCAACGTATTGAGCGCGCACCAACGCGCGGCGTCAGCCGGATCGATCTCGCCGATGCGCACAGCGTTTTCTGTCGGCAACCGTAGCTGCTCGGCAAACGGGCCGTCGTGAAAATACCGCTGCAACCGCCTGCCGCCCTCGCCTCGCGCGCTCCAGCCCTGCAGCACGATATCAGGCATGAGCGCATCGTCGCGAGAGCGCACGGTCGGATCGCAGAACACCCAGTCGCCCGGTTTCAGATGCGTCGCATCTGGACCGATTGTGCGGACCCGACCGATCGCGCCGCAGCCCGGCACGATAGGCAACTCGATTGGATAGCGGCGTTCGCCGCTGAACACTTCCTGCGCATAGGACAACACCGGCGCCGCAACGACGTCTACGATAACTTCGCCGGTGCCTGCAGAAGGATCCGGTATCTGTTCGATCGTGAGCGGCGCGTTGAGCGTCTTCAGGACGGCAGCTTTCATGACTCTTCCAGAAAGGGGAGATGGGCCGATTCTGGCAGGCTTAGAATAGGCAACAAGGCCCGCTGCGATCCCAGGATTGCGCAGTCCCACCCTGCCGTCCTACCCGATATGAAGCGAACACGATGACCGCCACGACGCGAACCCCATTCGGCGACTTTCTGCGCTCCCGGCGCAAGAAGCTGAGACCCGGCGACGTCGGCCTCAACGACGGCCGGCGCCGCCGCACGCCCGGCCTCCGGCGTGAGGAAGTCGCGGAACTCGCGGGCATCGGCGTGGACTGGTATATCCGCCTCGAGCAAGGGCGCGCGGTCAGCCCTTCGGATGCGACGCTGGATGCGCTTGCGCGGGCATTGCAGCTCGACAATGCCGAAGTGGCCCATTTGCGCACGCTCGCGCAGCGCAGTGAACCGCGCGCCTTCGCCCGCGAGAATGTGCCGCCCGCCGTCGCGCGGGTGGTAGCCAATCTCGCTCTTCCGGCTTACGTGACTGGTCGGCGCTGGGACATCCTTGCGTGCAACCAGGCCGCCACCGAACTGCTCGGCTTCGATCGTCTCGCTGCGCAAGACCGCAACATCATGATTTACATGTTCCTCGAACCCGAAGCACGGCGGCTCTTCGGCGCGAGCTGGTCGAATGAAGCCCGGCGCATGATCGCGCTGTTTCGTACGAGCCACGACCTTCATGCGGGCGATCCTGCGTTCGTCGAACTGGTAGGACGCCTTGGTTCGAGCAGCGAGGAGTTCGCGAAATGGTGGAGTGCACACGACGTGCGCAGCGGCGCGTCGGGTCAGAAGGTCTTTGCGCACGCGAGGCACGGTGTGCAGCGCTACGAGTACGCAACGTTTCAGGCGAACGACGATCCGGCGCTTAAGCTCGCAATCTACACGCCGGTCGACGCGGACGTCGTTTAGCTCAGGCGGCAACAGGCGGTGGTGTTCCCGCTTGCCGGCGTGATGCCCGTTCGAGCGACGCGCCGGCCGGGAAGCGGGACCCCGAGTGCTTGAGTCGATCGATGTCGTCGCTGTCGACGCTCCCCGTGTCTCTCAACGACTGCGCGCTGTCGAGCACGACCATCGCCGACATCAGCCTGGTGAGCGAGGCGCCCTCAAGTAGCGCCATTCGAATCCGTGCGGACCTTCATGCACCGTACCGGCTGATGTTTCCGGAAAGTGCGCGGGGAATACGATTGCCCCCGTTTTCGCCGCGCGTTCGAGCAACGATTGTCTCGATGCTCGCGCCTGTGGCTGATCGAGGCAGAACGTCGAATTCCACTGAGGACGATAGACTTGCAACGGACTGTGCATCACGTCCCCGGAGAACAATGCTGTCTGTCCCTGTGAGCGAATTTCGATAGCCATATGCCCGATGCTGTGGCCCGGCGTCGGCAGAAAGCAAATGCCGTCGACAATCTCCGCCCCTTCATCCGGCACGATGCGGGCCTGTTGGGCCTCGATGACCGGCAGTACGCTGTCCTCGAATACCATGCGCCGCGGCTCTCCTTCCGGCTTTGCGAAATAGTCGCACTCGCGCTGGCCGAATACATAGGTGGCGTTCGGAAAGACGGGCATCCAGCGGTCGTTTTGCCAATGCGTGTTCCATCCGACATGATCGACGTGCAAATGTGTGAGCAGCACATAGTCGACGCGCTCGCGCAGGAAGCCTGCCGCCTCGAAGCGCTCGAGCACGGGGTTGTCGAGTTGGTCGAACAGTGCACTGAACGGCCGCGTTTTCCCATTGCCGATTCCCGTGTCGACGACAATAGTCAGTCCGCGGAATTCAACGACCCACAAATGCGTTCTCATCGATACGCGTCGATTCGTCAGGTCGAGGCTGGAGGTCGAACAGTGTTCTTCCAGAACACGACCGCTAGCGGGATCCCAGTCCGGGAACAAGACATCGGGAGCGAGTGCGAAGGCCGTTTCATCCACCCGAGTGATGGTTGCATCGCCCACGAGATGGGTATTGGAAGCGTTTTTCATAGCAACGTTGGTTCGTAGTAAGTCATGGAGTTCCTCGCTCTACGGCAGGCGCATGCGCGACCGGCACGCGCCGCATGGCCAGTATGTAGAGCGCGGCGCCAATCAGTGAGGACAACCCACCGGTCAAGGCCAGCGCGACGCCCAGACTGTTGCCCATGTGCCCGAGGTGCTCGTTCAGGTAACCGACGGCCAGCGGCCCAACGCCTCCGCTGATCGCGTTGGTCATGAAGACGAGCAAAGCGAGCGAACGACCACGCATGCGGTTCGGCACCGCGATTTGCAGCGGTACGGGCGCGAGGCCCATCGCGATGCTCGCGGTGAACGCACAGCTGCCATACAGCAGAACCGCGACGGTGCTGTCGGCGACGAGCGGCATCGCAATCGCGGCTGGCACCAGTGTAGCAACCGCGCCGGCGGAGAAGCCCAGCACCCTGCGCAACGTGTTTTCGTCAGTGATTCGCGTCGCAAGCATGCCCGCGCACGCGATACCAAGTGTCCCGCCGATCACGTAAGCGGGTGCGGCCATCTGGCCCACCGCCTTCGGCGCGAGATGAAAATGGCGCATCAGCAAAGTCGGGAACCACGCGGCGTGCGAGTAGAACAGCGTGATCAACGCGACGTAGGCCGCGAAGTACGGCAGGCAGAAGCGATTGCGCACGAACAGTTCGACCACGACTTCGCGCAGCGATGGCATGGCGTCTCCTGCTTGCGTAGCACGAGCGAAGGTCTCCTGGCGGACCGGTTCGCGAACCGTGAATGCCACCAGCGCGGCCAACACGAGCCCGGGCAGCCCGACCGCGACGAACACCATTTGCCACGGTTCGAAGCCATGCGCCGCAAGTAGCGCGCTGCTGTCGCCATGCGCGACAGACAACAACATGCCGCCGCCGAACAACGCAACGCCGCCCCCCACGTATGGCCCAAGCATGAAGACACTGCTCGCGCGCGCCACGCGACGCGGCGTGAAGATGTCGCTGAAGATCGACAATGCAGCGGGGCTCAGCGCGGCCTCTGCGATCGCGGTCCCTGCACGAGCGATGAGCAGCTCGGAAAAGTTCGATGCGAATCCGCAAGCCATCGTCGAGATTGCCCAGATCGCAATGCAAGCGGCGATCAGCTTCACCCGGTTCGCTCGATCGACGAGCCGCGCGACGAAAACGCCCGCCGTTGCGTAGCACATCGTGAACGATAGACCCTGCAGCAGGCCGATTTGAGTATCGGTGAGCGCGAGCGACTGCTTGATCGGCTGCACGAGTACGCTGACGATCTGCCGATCCAGATACGAGAACGCGAAGCAGATGAAGAACAGCAGCACGATGTAGACCGGGTGTCGAACATCGCTGGATGACGGCCGGCCGACGTGCTCAGTCGCCTGAATCGAAGGGGGATAAGCGCTCATGCACGATCTCCGGAGGATGAGTAGGTGAGTCGTCCGTCACACTCGTTCTTGTTGTTCCGTATTCAGTCCACAACGGTATCCGCGGCCAGCAATGCAATGCAGTCGCCGGGTTCCACGCGCGCGAAAGTACGGATGCACATCACCGTGGCGGCGGCGCGGAAGCGAACCTCCAGCGGCGCTTGCCAGGGCCGGTGCGGATCGAAGAGACGTCCCGCGATCTGACCTTCGCGAACGCGATCGCCGAGTGCGAAAGCGGGCTCGAACACGCCCGCAATCGGCGAATACACATAGTGGCGTGCGCCTTCCACACGAAGAAATTGCGTCTCACCCGCCGGCGCGGGATCAGCCTCCGGCGTCATGCCGAGTCGGTGCAGGACGCGAAGCAGGCCGTTCTCGACGATCGCGAGGTTGGCCGCGTCACACCCTGCGTGGCCGCCGAATTCGCCGCACAGGAATAGCTTCCCGTGGCGTTCGGCGGCCGCCGCGAAAGTGCGATCTTCGCCGAGCAGATCCATGATCATCGTGTTTGGTGCTCCAAACGCGCGAACGAGGTCCAGATAGAGCGCACGCCGCTCGCCTTCGGCGGGTGGCGACGCGAGAAGCGTGGGAGCATGTTCGAAAGATGCACCGCCGGCGTGAAGATCGATGACGACGTCGGCGCGTGAAAGCAATACCGTTTCGACGTAGTGCGCGATCATCTCCGTCGGCTGCCCGTTGCGTGCGCCCGGAAAAAGCCGGTTCAGATTGCCGTGGTCAATCGGGGAAGTGCGGGAGCCGTTGATGAAGGCCGGGAAGTTCAGCGCTGGAATCACGATGATGCGGCCACGGATCACCATCGACGGCAGCCGCTGGAGCAGCTTGAACAGTGCGACTGGGCCTTCGTATTCGTCGCCGTGGTTGCCGCCTGTGAGTAGAACGGTCGGGCCTGTCCCCGCTCCGGCGTTGAGCACGGCGAGCGGGATGGGAATGTGCCCGTAAGCCGAGCGATCGTGCGACCAGGGCAGCCTGAGCGTGCCGGTCTGGAAACCGGTGCGCTCGAAGTCCACGTCAGTGGCGATAAGCGAAGGAAGATGGGACATGGTGCGATCCGTAAGCAGCGAGGCGACGCCCCGGTTGTCTTACTATCGCCGAAGACAAAGTGCCTGACCAATGCCGTTTTCTGCAGCCGGTGATGCTTTGAAGGCATCACCGGCTACGCGTTCCTCCACCGTCGCGCCGCAGCCACGCGCCGCCTACTTCAGCTGGTCGACGAATCGAGCCAATGCCATGTTTGCGCCGTTTTTTACGTAGCAGAATTCGAGTGGCAACGGCACCGACAAATCCTGAAGATCGACGAAACGCACGCGTGCCGGTGGACGATCGCGATTCGCCGCGTTCACGATCGCGGCCCCCATGCCCGCGGACACGAGCGAAAGGATGGCCGTTTCGGTGCTGGCCTCCTGTCGGATGTCGAGCGTCAGGCCGCGCTCGGCGCACGCGGACAGGAGGCGGTCGTAGTACGCCGGGTAGACGCGTCGAGGAAAGGCGATAAATGGGGTTTCCCGAAGGTCTGCCGTCGAAACGGCCCCCGCTTTGCCGAGCAGCCACGCTTCAGGCACGGCCAACAGGACGTTCTGTTCGAGCACCGGCACGCTCGCGATGCCTTCGGGGAGCACACCGACTCGATAGCAGAAACCGCCGTCGAGCCGTCCCGCTGCAATCGCTTCAAGTTGCTCCGGAGTGTTCATCGGCTGCAGTTCGAGCGCGACTTCCGGCACTGCCTGTTCGAATTCGCGCAACGCGCTGGAGACAATGCCACTCCATGCCGCGTTTTCGACAAACCCGACGCGCAAATGACCGCGCAAACCGGAGGCGATCTGGCGGGCGAGGCGATTGGCGGCGTCTACGCGGGCCAGAATCTCTCGCGCCTCGGACAAGTAGGCCTCGCCCGCAGCCGTGAGCAGCAGACCTCGTGGCGTACGTTCGAACAAAGCCGCGCCGATGGCCTGTTCGAGATCCTGGATTTGCCGGGATATCGCCGGCTGCGTCACGTGCAGTTGTTCGGAAGCCGAGCGCACACTGCGCAATTCTGCGACAGCGATGAAATAGCGAAGATGCCGGAGTTCCATGGCGGTATGGGAACAGGACGTTGGAGCGTCATCGTAAACCACTGCACGCGTTGAATGGCAGCCTTGAGGAAATCGTATAAGTCAGGCGTGCGGGGCTCGTGCTTATGAATTCGGCTTCACGATGATCTTGCCGATAACCCGGCCCGTTTCTTGAGCTTCGTGTGCTTCGACGATAGCGTCGAGTGATACTTGCATCCCTATCGTGGGGGCATACGCTCCGTGCACGAGGCATTGGCTGATCGCTGAGACCGCTGCGGACTTTGCGGCCGCCGGGACAGTGTAGATGTAGATGAACCGGAACGTGCAGCCTGCGATCATCGCCTTTAGCAGCGGAAGGGCCAGGTGGTCGGCAGCGGACTCCACAGCATAGGCGCTGATGATGCCGCCGTCGGCCAGACAGCTCATATCGGTTTCGAGGTTGTCTTGCAGACTGACATCCACGATCCGGCCGACCCCTCGCTGCCCAGTAGCCGAATTCACGATCGCCGACACATCTTGCGACAGTCGATTGATGACAAGGTCTGCACCCGCACGTCGCGCAGCGTCCGCCTGTTCAGGCGTTGAGACGGTCGTCGCGACCCACGCGCCCGCCCATTTTGCAAGCAGGATTGCTGCGGTTCCGACTGCCCCCGCGCCCCCATGGACGAGTACGCTATGCCCGTTGATAACGCCATCTGCGAAGAGGCAGCGATGAGCCGTGAGCGCTGGAATGCCCAAACAGGCTCCGACCTCAAACGAAACGTTGTCGGGTAAAAAAACGGCTTGTGATGCCGGCACGACTGCGCAGTCCGCAGCCGTGCCGAATGGGCGACGATATTGCGCTTCGAACAGCCATACCCGTTCGCCGATGCGTGTCGGCGCAACGCCGACCCCGACCGCGTCGATCACTCCGGCGCCATCTTGATGCGGAATGACCATGGGGAAAGCGGCAGGACCGGAGAAACCGGTGCGCGCCTTGATATCGCTCGGATTCAGACCGGACGCATGGATTCGCACGCGAACTTCGCCGGGGCCTGGTTGCGGAACCGGAAAATCACCAAGCCTCAGTACTTCCGAAGCTCTGCCCTGCCTTTCGTAGTATGCGGCCTTCATCAATCTCCCTCCTTGAATAACACGGTCGTCCGCTGAGCGTTGGTCAGCGCAATAGAGCGGAGACTATCGGCGGTCGACTGTTTTTGCACAAGAAGGCACATCTTTGATATATAGGGATAGAAAGTATCCTATTGGGAGTCTGCATGGCCTCTTCGGTTACTACGTATCAGTGCTCCGTTGCCGCAACGGTCGACGTCGCCGGCGGAAAATGGAAACCGCTGATCGTCCACTATCTGATGAACGGCACGAAACGGTTTGGCGAATTGCGACGCTTGATCGGAACAGTCACGCAGCGCTCTTTGACGCTGCAGCTTCGTGAACTTGAATTGAATGGGATCGTGACACGTAAGGTTTTCGCGGAGGTTCCGCCGCGTGTCGAATACTCGTTGACCGAGTTCGGAAAAACGCTCGCGCCCGTGCTTGAGGCAATGAAGCAATGGGGCGACGCTTACATCGAACGACTGGAGCAATTGGAGTCCTGCTAACCGCGCTCGTCGACGTCCGCTTATAGGCCCTGAGAACGGCGCTTGTGGGTCGACGACTATGGGCCACTGCATCGGGCTATAGTCCGCCAGCAAGCGCCGTGTACTTTCGCTGTTACGGAGTCGTTGGAACGACCGCTTCGCTTTGATACCGGCCCTTTGCACGCGGAGGGTGGTCTATGGCAACAACTCGGGCGGCGGCAGTGGCGGCGCCCTGATGTCCAGTCGACGGTCATTAGCGTAGCGCGATCGTCGTGTCCTTCGCGTTGAGCGCTGCTTCGAACAGAGACTTGCCCGGGCCCGCCAACCACGCGTCGAAGCTCAGCAGTGGCCCGAACGTGCTCGTCAATGACGCGATATCCGCATTACCGGCCAGCCGGCCATCGTCAAACAGATCGGCGAGGCGTCCGAGGAGAGCGTTTTCTCGCAGCAGACTGTCGGGGAAGCGTTGATAGGTAATGGACTTGCCTGCGGCGCGACTTAGACTGTCCTGAAGACTCGCGCCAGTTACGGCATCGCCGGCAATCTCGATTGTCTGGTTTGCGAACCGGTTGGGAGCGCCGAAAATGGTGGCCACAATCTTCCCGATATCTTGCGTCGCGATCACCTGACCCTTCTGGTCAGGCCTCACGAATGACGTGAAGATGCCTTTATCAAGACCCATACCAGGCAACATCAGCAATTCCATGAATCCCGCTGGGCGCACGATTGTGTTGAATATGCCAATGGATTGGATATATGCCTCGATCTCGGACTTGCTGTCGAAGTGTCCCATGCCGGTCTTCGTGGAGCCGGCAGCGTTAGCAGACGTATAAACGAGATGCTGGACTCCGGCGTCCATGGCAAGGTCGGCAACGGTCTTACCGTAGCGAACTTCGTCTGCGTCGGAGACACCGTAAACGGCGCCTTGCCCGGAACTCGGCTGGACGCTGAAGACGCCATAGACGCCGGTCATGGCTATTTTCAGCGAGGCGACATCGGAGAAGTCGCCCTGCCTCAACTCCACTCCCGAAGCTGCAAGTGTTTGCGCCCTGACACTATCAGGGTTCCGAACGAGCGCGCGAACGTGCCATCCTTTCCCCACAAGTGAAGACGCAACGGCGCCGCCTTGTTGACCTGTTGCGCCGAAGACAAGGATGCGCTTGTCCCCAGAAGCGTTTCGCGTACGGCTACCAGTTGTATATTGGTTGTGATGTGTCATGACTGCGCTCCGCTGAGTTCAGGGTCTCATGGTATAGAAGTTATACTTGAACGCAATTAGGCACTTATAACCAACCAGGTATCACGGAGTATCCTCGACCATGCCCGCGTTATCCCAGGAAGCGCTTGAACTGAACCGCCTCGTGCTCGAGGAGATAACGAGCAAGTGGACACTGCTCGTGCTAGGACATTTGTGCGGAGGCCCGATGCGCTTCAACGCCTTACGGCGCGCCAACGACGGCATCACACAACGGGCCTTGACACAATGCCTGCGTCGTCTCGAAGCCAGTGGATTCGTCAAGCGATCGGTGGTCTGCACCGCGCCCGTCGCGGTGATGTACGAGATTTCGCCGCTGGGTCGTTCCTTGGAACCGCATTTGCGGGCGCTGTTGCAATGGGTGGACGAGAATCGTGATGCGATCAAGGCGTCGCAGTGCGCGTTCGCCACACAAGGCCCGGGAGACGCGCTCAATCAGACACCGGGAGCTGTGTCGCGATAACGATGAGGGAACGAGCGGACAATCACATTGCACAGGACTGCTTGTCACGCCGGGCACGGCGCAGAAGATCGACTTTGCTGCCAGCCTTCAGAGGCACGGCCCAAGTCTTTCCATCGGCCAAACGAGCGTCGACGCGTGGAACCGCGTCGACGCAGCTGTAGCTGCTCGCGACGGCCCTGCCGCAGCAGCACCAACTTTTGCGTGATACGCGCGGCCCTCTGTCATCTAGATGGCCACGCTCGCGCGCCCAGAGTCGTTGTCACTTCGACTGGCATCCCGCCCACAATATCGGGCGGCGATCGACCCACGGCCGGGCCCGCTCGAGTTGCCCGGCAAGTTGCAGCAACGTGTCTTCCCGGCCGAATCCTGCCGCGAACTGCGTGCCGATCGGCAAGGCGGTTTCCGGGTGCGTTTCAAGCGGTACGGACATGGCAGGGAGCCCGGAGACGTTGAAAGGTGGCGTGAATGGGGAATGTCGAAAGACCCGCTGAGTCCATTCGAGACCGCTCATCGATTCGGCGTCTGCGCCATAGGCGCCGATCGCGAGCGGCATGTGTGGCAACGTTGGCGTGAGCAACAGGTCGATCTCTTCAAACCAGGCCCCGACCGACCGCGTGACCAGGTTGCGCGTCGCTAGCGCCGCGACAAACGTGGATGCTTTCTCCTCCTTGCCGTATTCGAAACAGGCCAAGGTGGCTGGCTCGAGCGTCGTGTTGTCGATCGGACGGCCCGTCGCGGCTGCGAGGCCCTCGATCCAGCCGACGAGCGTTGCTGTCCATATGGTCGCGTTCATCTGCACGAAGGCATCCCGCGAAACGCCAAGCGTCGGCTGGAGTTCGATGACCGTATGGCCGAGCGCCTCGAGAACACGCACGCTCGCGTGAGGCTTCGACCAGGGGTGAACCATGAACGAACGTGAGTTGATCACGGATGCGCGAACTGGACCGCCTGAAGGTCATCGCGCGGTTGCAGAAGACGAATAGATTTCCGGAGCGGCTGGACCATCGACCTTGAGCATGCCCAGCGCCCCCTGATTGAAGGTGCGGAAAATCGAATGATCGACGAGCAGGAACGAGCCGGGCACTTCCGTGCGGAACTGAACGACCTTCGCACCACCGGCCGGAATGAGCGTCGTCTGCACGCTTTCTTCATAGTGTTTATATGACCCGTCCCAAACCCGATCGAAAATCGCGCCGATTACGTGGAAACTCGATACCAGATTTGGACCGCCATTACCCACAAACAGCCTGACCGTTTCTCCCACTTTCGCTTTCAATGCATTGTCGCCAGTCAGTGCGCCTTCTCTTCCGTTGAACAGTACATAAGTTGGCCGCTCGTCAATTGCCTTATCCATATCGAAAGTTTGCAGGCCTTGATCGTGATATTTGCCATTCGTGTAGAAGTCGCCCTGCATCACGTAGTATTCGCGATCGACTTTCGGCAGCCCTTCGGGCGGATCGACTTCAATCATGCCGTACATGCCGTTGGCAATATGCATACCTACCGGCGCCGCAGCGCAATGATAGACAAAAAGACCCGCGTTCAGCGCTTTGAAGGTGAACGTGGCATCGTGGCCCGGCGACGCGAGCGTCATTGCTGCGCCCCCGCCCGGCCCGGTCACCGCGTGCAGGTCGATGTTGTGCGGCATGTGCGAATCCGGTGGATTCCGGAGACGAAGCTGCACCGTATCACCCTGACGCACGCGGATGAAACTGCCCGGTACGGTACCGCCAAAGGTCCAGAAGTCATAGCTGGCGCCGTCTGCGATTTCCCGCTTCACTTCCTTGACTTCGAGATCGACAATCACCAGCGCTGGGTAGTTTCGCTCGATCGGCGGCGGCACATTTGGCGGACTGGTCAGCACGGCGTGAATCGGCTGCCCTTGTGGCGGACCAAAGTCCCCAGGCGCGGCGCCGGACTGGACGGTCACGGACAACGCCGCGACCGGATACGCAACACTCGCCAGCAGGCCGAGAGCGACAACTGCAGTACACAACCTTCCTGTCATGATTGTTCTCCTTACGGGTTCCCGCCACCCGGCTACAAAGGCCATACACAACGCGCCGGGCTGATAAAACTGAATATTCGCCAGATAAAAACATCGCCTTACATCCCAGTTCCACCACCTGCAATGCACCGGATAAAAATTTATTCTGCGCGTCTCATTGACACACTCACACAATCAAAATAGATGAGTTGAAGTGATAACGCGTCTCGCACGGTCATATATAGCGACTAAAACGCGAAGCAGGTTAGCGCTTAAACTCGCCGCACCCCTTAACCTGAATTAATTATTAGATCTCTCTTTTCGACACAATGTCGCATGCGATTCAAGCAATCGCATTACGCGCGATTTCGCGCCATCGAATTTCGGAAATTGATTGGCAGGGGCTTGCGTGGACCTGTAGCGAGGAAATGACGACTGCACGCGTTCGGGGGGCGAGCGCGCAATTTCACCGTCCGGCCGAAGCCTCGATCCGGACGCGCGAATGAATTCGCCTGGTTACGTACGGCAGTCTGTCGCCGCGACCGTTTCAATCCACACCATCTTCAGCAATCCGGATGATTCGCGTGAAGTCGCAGAGCGTCACTCGCTGATTGCTCGTGACAATCCAGCCGGACTTTTCCCAGCGCGTCAGAATGCGGCTCACCGTATAGAGCGTCGTCCCCGACATTTCGGCGACGTGCTTGCGTGTCAACGGAAAGTCAATCTCCGTTCCCTGCCCGGTGTTCTCGCCTGCCTTTTCGGCAAGCCGCAGCAAGGCATGCGCAATGCGGCGCTCGACGCTTTGAGTGGCAATCTCGCGAAAGCGCTCCTGCACTTCCTGCAAACGCCTGCCGAGAATGCCGACCAGGTTGACCGCGATGCGCGGGTATCGGGTCATCAGTTCGAGCATGTCGGCCTCGCTCCAGCTTAGCGCCACCGACTGGGTAAGCGTGACCGCTTCCGCCGGATAGCGGCGGTCGGTGAACAATGCGACGGTGCCGAACATTTCGCCCGGCGCGACAAAACGGATCACCACCTGCTCGCCGTCGCTTCCCGACTGGGAGATGCGAACGCCCCCGACTATCAGCGCGTAGGCCCTGGCAGCCCCGTCGCCCTGATAGAAAATGCGTGTCTCCGCGCGCAACTCGTGCGTGCGTGCGCAGATCATCGTATCCGCCAATGCAATGGGCGAGAGCCCCTGAAAAAGCTCCATGGAAGCGAGCAGGTCAGATCCGACCAGCGATTGAGCGTTCATTTCGTTTCGTCACCAAAAGCGCGCAGCCCCTTCTCGATCTCCTTTATCGGCGTCCTCTATCGACGCCCCTTAGCCAGGTAGGGCTTTGTTCAAGCGCAAACGTAGTTCTCCTGTGAGCAGCTTAGCCTAGCGACAGGCTACAGAAGCCGGCAACCCCGTGACTAATTGGCACAACTCTTGAACATGAACCGATCCTGATTCTTAAACCGCTCACGCCGACGAGCGGTGATCGCCGGCATTTTTTCCCGTGCATTACACCTCCGGAAAAAAGGAGAGAGGATATGCAGTCAACAAGTCGTCTATGGAAATGGCTCGGGCTGGTGTGCCTGCTGTCATTTGCCGCTCTACTCTACATGGGGCGCGAGATCTATCTCGCGGCGCCCCCTATTCCCGCCGCGGTCGTCACCGAAAACGGCGCCACGGTATTGACGGGCGACCAGATCAAGCGCGGTCAGCAGGTCTGGCTGTCGGCCGGCGGTCAGCAGTTGGGGACGGTCTGGGGCCACGGCAGCTACGTCGCCCCGGACTGGTCGGCCGACTGGCTGCACCGTGAAGCGCTGCGACTGCGCGACATTTGGGCGCAGCGGGACTTCGGCAAGGCGTACAAGGATCTTCCCGCCGAACAGCAGGGCGAACTCGACGCGCGTCTGAAGCGCGAGATGCGCGCCAACCGTTACGATCCGCACACAGACCGCGTCACGGTCACGGAGCAGCGCGCCGAGGCGGTACGCGACGTGGCGACGCACTATGAGGCGCTCTTCGGCACCGACCCGGCGCTCAACACGCTGCGCGACCAATACGCCATGACGGCGGGCAGCGTTCCCAGCGCGGATGACCGCACGGCGCTGGCTGCGTTCTTCTTCTGGTCGGCGTGGTCGGCCACCACGGACCGCCCGGGCCAGACCGGCATCACCTACACGAACAACTGGCCGCATGAGCCGCTCGTCGACAACACGCCGACGGTCGCCAACGGCATGTGGTCGGTTGCCAGCGTGATTCTGCTGCTTGGCGGCATTGCCGCGATGCTGTGGTATCGCACCGCGCACAGCAACGAAGACGAGTCGGTGGCAGCGCCTGCCGCTGATCCGCTCTTCAACGTCAAGGCCACGCCGTCCATGCGCGCCACCAAGAAGTACTTCTACGTGGTGATCGGCCTGCTGCTGGCGCAGGTGGTCATGGGCTCCCTCACCGCGCACTATGCGGTCGAAGGACACAGCTTCTTTGGTATTCCGATTGCCGAAGTGCTCCCGTGGGTGGTGAGCCGCACGATCCACACTCAATTCGGTGTCCTTTGGATTGCCACAGCATGGCTCGCGACCGGCCTCTATATCTCGCCGCTGCTCTCGGGGCACGAGCCACCGCTGCAGAAGCTGGGGGTCGATGTGCTCTTCTGGGCACTGCTCTTCATCGTCGTGGGATCGACCGTGACCGGCTGGCTGGGCTCGCTGAAGCACCTCGGTACCGGCTTCAGCTTCTGGATCGGCAACCAGGGCCTGGCGTACACCAGCATGGGCCGCGTCTGGCAAATCCTGCTGTTCGTCGGCTTGATGATCTGGCTGTTCCTGATGGGGCGCGCCTTGATGCCGGCGCTGAAGAATCGCAAGACCGAAGGCCGCGGGTTGATCGGCATGGTGTTCCTCTCGGCGACCTGCATTGGGCTCTTCTACGCATCGTCGCTCGCCTGGGGTCAGCACACCCACTACTCGATGATCGAGTACTGGAGATGGTGGCTCGTGCATCTGTGGGTCGAAGGCTTCTTCGAAGTGTTCGCCACCGCCGTGATCGCACTGATTTTCTCGCGCCTCGGGCTGATCCGCATGTCGACGGCCAATCGCGCCATCGTGTTCGAAACGATCGTGTTCATGTTCGGCGGGATTCTCGGCACGCTGCACCACCTGTACTTCACGGGGGCTTCCACTGCCGTCATCGCGGTCGGCGCCGTGTTCTCCGCGTTCGAAGTGGTGCCGCTCGCGCTGATCGGGCTGGAGGGCTGGCAAACGTATCGCAGAACGAAGGCCGCACCGTGGGTGCAAACGTATAAGTGGGTCATCCTGTGCTTCGTCGCCGTGGGCGTGTGGAACACCGTTGGCGCGGGCCTGCTGGGCTTTTCGATCAACCCGCCCATCTCGCTCTACTACGTGCAAGGCCTCAACATGACGCCGGCACACGGTCACGCAGCGCTGTTCGGTGTGTACGGCATGCTCGGCATCGGCCTGATGCTGTTCTGCCTGCGCGGCATGTCGTCGCGCGAAGCCTGGGACGACTCGCTGCTCAAGATGGCGTTCTGGATGCTCAACATTGGCCTCTTCATGATGGTGTTCATCTCGATCCTGCCTTCCGGCATCTACCAGGCATGGGCCAGCGTGAGCAAGGGGCTCTGGTACGCGCGTTCGCCGGAAGTCATTCATTCGTCGCTGATGCAAACGCTGGTGTGGCTGCGTGTGCCGGGTGACGTGGTGTTCGCGGCAGGCGTGCTGTACCTCTGCTGGTTCGCCGCGCGACTGCTGTTGCGCCGTCCCGAAACGGCTGTGCCCGTCGAAGCCAAAACGACTCACAAGGCGGCTCAGCGCGTTTGAACGCCGCATTGACGAGCCGGCCACGACAATGGCCGGCTTCTTTGACGACACGCTTTTCATACTTCCAACATTTTTTCCAGGAGCCTGACATGGCCGATATTCTCGACAGCCGGACTTATGTTTTCGACGCGCGCGGCATTGCCAAACGATTCCGCCATGCGGCGATTTTCGGCGCGCTGGAAGCGCTCGACGACGGTGAGACGATGCGCTTCGTGAACGATCACGATCCTGTTCCGCTTCTCCAGCAAATCGCCCAGTATTATCCGCGCCCGGTTCATATTGAATACGTGGCGCGCCAGCCGGACCAGGTCGTGATCGACTTCGTGCTCGCAAGCCCTGATTCGAACGCCGTCGCCGCCCAGCAGCGGGCTGCGGGTGGCTGCGGCAGTTCCGGCGGCACCTGTGGATGCAGCGGCGGCTAACGCGCGCCTCGCACTGCATCCTCCCGCCAACAGCATCCCTCCCTCCTGAAAGGCCGGCACGGGCAAGCCGTGTTCGCCCGTTGTGCCGGCCCCTTTCCCCCCGATCATCGCGACCCCCTGTCGACGCGTGCGTGCAATCGCACACATCGCGTTCGGTGTGGCGCGCACAAAACGTTACCCCCGCAGCGAAAATCGGCCGGCCGTCGAGCACGCACCCACGGGAATTAGCACGGATCAAGTAGCGCCCAACTCACCTTCGAACGATGTTGACTCGCACTATATCTAGTTAATAAGATCGCCACACCAACAATATCTAGTATCAAAGGGAGGGTTCACCGTGCCTCTAGACAAGCCCTTGATCGAAGTCCGCTCGTCGATCGACGAGTATCTCGAGCAACAGGACTGGCGGGTCAACGCCAACGCCAATCAGGGCTATTCGCTCGGTGGCCTGATCCTGAACGTCTCGGGCAAGGTCATTGCCAATTACTGGCTCAGCCACGTGTACCCGGCGGCAGTTGGCGAGGCTCACCGCAACGCGGACCTGCATATTCACGACCTCGACATGCTCTCGGGCTATTGCGCAGGCTGGTCGCTGCGCACGCTGTTGAACGAAGGGCTGAACGGCGTACCGGGAAAAGTCGAAGCGTCGCCGCCAAAGCACATGTCGAGCGCCATTGGCCAGATCGTCAATTTCCTCGGCACGCTACAAAACGAATGGGCGGGCGCGCAGGCGTTCAGTTCGTTCGACACGTACATAGCCCCCTTCGTGCGCCACGACAACCTGTCGTATGCAGAGGTACGCCAATACATTCAGGAATTGATTTACAACCTCAACGTGCCTTCGCGCTGGGGTACGCAAACCCCCTTCACGAATCTCACGTTCGACTGGGTCTGTCCTGAAGATCTACGCGAGCAGGTGCCGCTGATCGGCGGGCGCGAGATGTCCTTCACATACGGCGAACTGCAGGCCGAGATGGACATGATCAATCAGGCGTACATCGAAGTCATGATGGCCGGCGACGCGAAAGGCCGCGCCTTTACCTTTCCGATTCCAACCTACAACATCACGCCCGATTTCGACTGGCACAGCCCGAACGCCGACCGCCTGTTCGAAATGACCGCCCGTTACGGACTGCCCTATTTCCAGAATTTCATCAATTCCGAACTCAAGCCGAACATGATCCGCTCCATGTGCTGCCGGCTGCAGCTGGATCTGCGCGAGCTGCTCAAACGCGGCAACGGCTTGTTCGGTTCCGCCGAGCAGACCGGATCCCTCGGCGTCGTCACGATCAACTGCGCGCGTTTGGGCCACCGCCACGCCGGCGACGAGGCGGGGCTGCTCCGGCGCCTCGATGAACTGCTCGAACTCGGCCGGACGAGCCTCGAGATCAAGCGCGAAGTCATCCAGCACCACATGGACAACGGGCTGTTCCCGTACACGCGGCGTTACCTCGGCACATTGCGCAATCACTTCTCCACGCTGGGCGTGAACGGCATCAACGAAATGATCCGCAACTTTACGTCCGACGAGCACGACATCACGAGCGAATGGGGACACACCATGGCGATCCGCGTGCTCGACCACGTGCGCGCGAGAATGCTCGAGTATCAGGAGGAAACCGGCCACATGTACAACCTCGAAGCCACGCCGGCCGAAGGGACGACGTACCGGTTCGCCAAGGAAGATCGCAAGCGCTTTCCGGGCATCTTGCAGGCCGGCACGCCGGATATGCCTTACTACACGAATTCGTCGCAGTTGCCCGTAGGTTTCACCGACGATCCGTTCGAAGCGCTGGAGCGCCAGGACGACCTCCAGCGTAAATACACAGGCGGTACGGTATTGCACCTTTACATGACCGAACCGCTTTCGTCGGCGAACGCGTGCCGCACGTTGCTTCGACGCGCGCTGAATCGATTCTCGCTGCCCTATATCACCGTCACGCCGACTTTCTCGATTTGCCCGAAGCACGGCTACCTGGGAGGCAGCCACAAGTTTTGCCCACGTTGCGACGAAGACATCCTTCAACGCAAGCTTTCTCAACTCGAAACCGCAGAGGTCTAAACCATGAGCACCGTACTCTCTCAATCCGTGAAGGCTAACAACCCTTGCGTCACGCTCTCTGACGCAGAACGCCAGCCCTGCGAGATCTGGACCCGCGTCATGGGTTATCACCGTCCGGTCTCTTCGTTCAACACCGGCAAGAAGGGGGAATTCCACGAGCGCAAATATTTCAGCGAACGCGAGGCATGGCTTGCTCACTGAGATGAAACCACGCGGGCCGGACCTCGGCCCGATAGCACCCCGCTCACTCAAAGTGGGCGGAGTGGTCCCTTTCACTGCAACCGATTATCCAGGCCAGATTGCCGCGGTCGTATTCGTGCAGGGATGCCCGTGGCGCTGCGCGTATTGCCATAATCCGCATTTGCAGCCACGCACCCGCAAGGGTGCCTTCGCGTGGCAAACCGTTCTGGACCTGCTTGCGCGCCGGGTGGGCCTGCTCGACGCCGTGGTCTTCAGCGGGGGCGAGCCTACTGGCGATCCAGCGCTCAGGCAAGCCATTCGTGATGTGAAAGCGCTGGGTTTCAAGGTTGGCTTGCACACTGCCGGCACGCATCCGCGTCGTCTCAGGGAGCTCTTGCCGCTGGTGGATTGGGTTGGACTGGACGTCAAGGCAGCGTTTTGCGACTATGCCGACGTCACCCGCGTTGCCTCGAGCGGCAAGCATGCGCTGGCCAGTCTCGAGGCCGTGCAGGCCAGCGGTGTGCAGTACGAGTGCCGCACGACGTTGCATCCCGATCTGCTGCCAGAGAGCGAAATCCTGAAGCTCGCGCAAACGCTCTCGGCAATGAACATAACGAACTACGCGTTGCAGGTCTTTCGCACCGAGGGTTGTGCCGACGATCAATTGAACGCCGTATCGATGGCGGGCTATCCCGATCCCTCACTCATCGGCAGGATAGCCGCACTGTTTCCCGCATTCACGCTGCGACGCGCTTAAAAGGAACTCGCGCACGGCAAAACGGCCAGGCTCGTGCGGCCTGGTTGCGGGACTCCCTTCGCTCAGCGCGCCGTCGCGTGGAGCGTGCCGAGCGCCGCTATCGATTCAAGCACGCGGCTCACAACCTGCTCCGCCTCCTCGCGATCGAAGTCTTCGTGGAAGCGCTTTTTCACGCCACAGTCGGCCAGCTGAACGTGCTGGTCGGGAGCGATGCCGTGCCGCTCCAGACACTTCTGCGCGCACACCAACGGGCAGCCATCGATCACGACGATGGGCCGCCCCGATCCGGCAATCTTCAGCAGCGAAGGGACGTCGCCGCCCACGCCCGCGATGCAGGACATTTCCGCTGCGCCGCGCCGATCGAGCTGCAAGGCGACATGGTTGGCCATCTGCGCCGCGCTTGAACAACCCGAGCAGGAGTACACGAGCGGAAACGCTTTTCTGTCAACAGTCATGAAAGACCTCGTTCAATTCGGGTTCACATCCACGGGCCGGCCCCTTTTTCTTTCACTTCGCGAACGCGTCGAAGCCAGCGTTCCGGCACAAAGCGGCCAGGAGAGAAGTACGTCGCCAGATCCGTCGCGTCCAGCGCGTTCTTCACCAGCAGGCCCAATTCGGTATCGCCTTCCATCGTCAGGCGCCGGCTGAAGAACAGCGTATCGGGATCTTCCTTGCGTTGCGCGAGCAACATGAAATCGTGTGTGCTCGCACTGATCGTCAATGCGACTTCACTCTGAGGCCGGACCGCGGAAAAACGCCCCCCGCGACACACGAAATCGAAACCGATGCCCGCGTCTCTCGCCTCGATGCGCAGCGCGCGGCCGTCGAGTTGCGCCAGCGTGTCGGCAGGCAAGTGCCGCGCCAGCAAGGCATTGAGCGCGCCCGCGAACAACACTGAACCGGGATAGGCAGGCAACAGGGACAGTGCTCTCTTCAATACGGAAGGCAGTTGATAGGTAGAGGAACTCATGGAGAATTTATATTCAGCGCGAAGAACGAATTCAAACGGCTTTGCGTTCCAGCCCAGGCAAACCATACCAGTAGCCGTCGCAAGGTTGCCCCGCCATCAGGGGAAGCATGCGGGCGAGCGCGTCGTCTTTGTTCAGGCGGCCGTTTATCGCGTCATGAAAGCGCCCCGCGATTTCGACCATGTTTTGCGACTGCGGGCTCAAACGCAATACGTCGACATGCAACGCGCGCAGCACATCCACTTCCTGAATCAGGTTGTACACGAGCGCCGATTGCGTCGATATGCCATTCAAAACCAGGAAGGGCTTGCCTTCCTGGGTTTCCATCATCTGGCCATCCGGATGATCCATGCAGACATACTGGCAATTGTCTTTGGGGAAGTTGCGATTCCGTGCCGAAAAGCAGCGCGCCGAAAACGCCAGCGGCATGCGGCCATAGGCGAACACCTCCGTTTGCATCGAGGGCGGCCGCTCCGCCTGCATCCGCGCGAGGCCGTCCTTCGCCATTTCCAGCGGCATCACCCAGCGCCGCGCTCCTAGACCAGCCAGCACGTCGAGCGTTGGCGGGTTGTACGCGTTCAACCAGGGCCCCGCCACGAACGGCGTATTTTCGAGGCAATGAACCGCGCCCATGTCGTTGGCCTCGACCGTGTAGCGGCCGTTATGGGCAATCTCGCGCAGCGTCGTCATGTCTTTGCCCGACTCGAGAAGAATCTGCGTGGACAACACGACCTCCTTGCCGGCATTGGCCAGCATGTCGGCAATATCGAGCCAGTCGTTGAATCGAAGTTCATGGCGCCTCGAACAGACCACTTCGCCCAGGTACACCACGTCGACCGGCGCGTCCATGACTGATTCGTAAAATTGCATCATCGCTGTGCGCGACCAGTAGTACTGGACCGGCCCCAAGGCAATCTTCACAGTGCCCACTCCCGAATGCTAAAAAAAAGCGTCATTGCCATCATTTCCACGGGCGGTGATACGCGCCCAGCGTGTGCTGCTGCCCTTCGGCGACCTTGTTGAGCTCCGCCATCCACGTGGGCCTCACGCTATAGCGCTGCCCATTGGCCAGACACTGGTCGATGGCGTCGCGCCATACGCGGGTGACCTGCGCCACATAGGCGGGACTGCGTTGACGGCCTTCGATCTTGATCGCGCGTACGCCAATCTGCGCGAGCCTCGGCAATATTTCGAGCGTATTCAAACTGGTTGGCTCTTCGATCGTGTAGTAACGCTCGCCTGCCACCTCGAAACGCCCTTTGCACAACGTGGGATAGCCCGCGTTTTCATCGTCGGCATAGCGGTCGATCAGCACGCCGTTCAGTCTGGATTCAAGACCGTCCGGCGTTTGCTGCCATCTCACCGACCTGGCCGGCGAGCACACCCCTTGCGTATTGGGCGATTCGCCAGTGGCATACGACGAAAGCGCGCAGCGCCCTTCCACCATCACGCACAGGCTCCCAAACCCGAACACCTCGATTTCCACCGGTGTTTTCTCGATGACCTGCTCGACCTGCGTTAAGGAAAGAACCCGCGGCAAAACCGCGCGCACGACGCCGAAATGCTCGCGGTAGAAGTTGATGGCTTCGTAGTTGGTCGCCGACCCTTGCACGGACAGATGCAGGCGCAATTGCGGATGCCGCACGGCCGCGTAACGCATCAAACCCGCGTCGGCGACGATGATTGCGTCGATGGCGCAGCGGGCGGCTTCGTCCACGGCTTCTCGCCATGCGGCCCAGCCGGTGGGCTGCGGATAGGTATTCAGAGCAAGGAAGACTTTTCGCCGCTTTGCGTGCGCGTAGGCAATGCCCGCGCGAATCGCGTCCTTGTCGAAGTTCAGGCCAGCGAAATTCCTGGCGTTGGTCGCATCGCGAAAGCCGAGGTAGACGCAATCGGCGCCGTTGTCGACCGCCGCCTTGAGCGCCGGCAGACTGCCCGCCGGGCAGACCAGTTCCAGCGGCGGCGCCGCATCGTGATTTGTGTTGGCCAGGCTCATGGGAGATAACCGATCGAGGTTGTGAAAGGACTGTGGTCGAGATTCAATCCGCAGAACACCAGCACGAGCAACACGAGGCCTATCCTCAAGGGCACGCGCAATGACGACTGCATGCAGTCCAGCGCTGTGAGCATCAGGCAGAGTTGCAGCAGCAGACCGTCGGGCCGAAACAGGAATGGATACATAAGATGTGCGCTGCGCAGCCGCTGAAACCGGCGCCTGTATAAGACGAGTCAGCAGGTCGCCGGACCGCCCGCGCGGAAAGCGAAATAGCGGAAATCGACAGTCTGGAACCGCGGTGCCTTGATCGCCTTAATGTCCATCAAGAATATCGCCCCGCATCGATCCGGGAACATGCGCCGTGAACGGGGCTATTGCCAAAACGTGCCTGCTTTCAGGTAGTGTTATGGCATGCACATGCCTGCGGCGGTACTTCTCATCAAATTCAACTTAGAAAGGATTACTCATGAACTTCTCCGAATACGAAGTCAACCTCGACGTGCGCGGCCTTCAGCCGCCCGAACCCCTTGAGCGCGTGATGCACGCATTGGGCATGCTGGAACCGGATCATCAGTTGCTGATCGTGATCGATCGGGAACCGTTTCCCCTGTATGGAATGCTCATCGATAAGGGCTTCGAATTCGTCGGCGAGAAGATCGCACCCAGGCATCATGAAGTGCGCGTCTGGCGCAAGCACTAATGCGACGCGCACTTTCGCCAGAGCGCTCGCCCGCGCTTTCGGTCCCGTTCCGTTTCTTCCTCAACGCCCCCCTCTTCGCGTTGCTGGCCGCCGGTCTGCTTGTGTGGGAGGGACCCGGCGCGTTGGCATCGCGTTGGTCCCCGGTCTCACTCGCGCTCACGCATCTGTTCACACTGGGCATTCTCACGAGCGCGATGGCGGGCGCGCTAATGCAGATTCTCCCAGTCGCTACCGGCGTTCGCGTTGCGGCGGCCCACGCGAGCGCGGTCGTCGTCCATACGCTGCTCACTGCAGGCACGCTGGCGCTCTCAGCGGCCTTCATGGTTGGCGCGCCAGCGCTCTATGCCATTGCGCTGCTGTTGCTCGCAGCCGCGCTGACCTGGTTCCTTGCCGCCTGTGCGCTCGGGTTCTGGCGATATCGCCATGCGGCGCGTACGGGTATGGCGGATGTATTGGGGGCCAGCCGGCTCGCGCTCGTCGCCTTGCTCGTAACCATCGCGATCGGCTTGTTGCTGGCGTGCGCACAAGCCTTTGGCATACCGCTGCCGATCGTCGCACTCACCAATCTTCATGCCGTGTGGGGCCTGTCGGGCTGGGTGGGTCTGCTCACCATCGGGATGGCGTACCAGCTGATTCCGATGTTCGTCGTGACGCAGCCGTATCCGCGCGTGTTCGCGGTGGGCCTCGCACCTTCTGTGTTCGCGTTGCTCGCGCTGATTTCGTTCGCCACGGCACGGGTTCCCCGCGTCGAACTACCACTCGGTGCGCTTTTGCTCGTTGCTTATACCGCGTTCGCCGTTGTCACGCTCCGTCTGCTGTGGACGCGCAAACGACCCTCCGCCGACGCCACCACGTTGTTCTGGCGCACCGCCATGCTTTGCCTTACCGGATGCGGCCCGCTGTGGGCCATCCACATCGAAACGGGCAATCCCGCCTGCGCCGTCACGCTCGGCGTCGTGCTGCTGTTCGGCGTAGCGTGGTCGCTCGTCAACGGCATGCTCTACAAGATCGTCCCGTTTCTGCTCTGGTATCACGCTCAGCGTTCGCTCACTGGCGCCGCAATGCGGTTCGCACCGAAAGTCAAAGACATGATCCCGGAGCGCGCGGCCTCGATGCAATTCTGGGCACACCTGGCCGCTCTGGCATTGCTACTCACCGCCAGTTTGCGACCCATGCCGTTTGCGCGCGCAGGCGGGCTCGCCGCTGGCGTTTCAGCGGCATGGCTAGGGCTGAACATACTCGGCGCGTTCCGGATCTATCTGAGCGTATCGCGCAAGGCTTGCATCCGTGCTTCCTGAGCGCACGGCGCCGGTCTGGCCACGGAGGCCGCGATTCAACCGGGACGTCCGTCGATGCGCGGGCGCGTCAATGCGGGCCAATAGGCGATCGCGTACAGGGCGAATCCAGCAGACCATAGCAACCCGGCGCACAGCACCGCATGAACCGTCAGCGCCGGCGCCACCATCGGCAACACCACCCGCGCCAGAGCAGCGAGCGCAAGCATGACGTAGCACGCAATGTCGGCGCGGCCCGCGCGTAACGGGCGGCCAGTGTGCCCGCGCGCGGTGCGTGTCATCATGCCGATGACGAGTCCGCCTATGGTGCCCGCCGTCAATGCGTGCGTGGCCACTGAAGGCGCGATCATGCCCAACGCCGCGAAGCTGCGTAGCAGCAGATGCACGGCGATCCACAGGTATGCGAGGTGCAGCACCCAAACCAAGGGCACGCGCCACGTCTTGAGCGGCTGCCAAAGCCACCAGCGCGCCAGTTGCGCAACCGCACAAAATGCGCACAGCAGCGCGAGCGCGATGCCGCCGAGCTGGAACACGTCCGCCGCCAATAGCGCCAGCACCGCGCCGAGCACGGTCTTTTCGAGCCAGGGCTTGCGCGTTGCCCGTGCGCCTGGCACGCCGTTATTGGTGAACATCGGAATGACGCGGCCCCCCATCACCGACATGATGAAGAGCACCCCATCCAGCCCAAGCTGAACGCCGGCCCAGCCCGGCAATCGCAGCACGCCCAGTTCGCCAAGATGCACGCCCAATTGCGCCAGTGCCAGAAGCACGAGCAGACCAACGAAGAAATAGTTGCGGCGGTTGCGCGCCGCGATGAACGGGACGCCCAACGCAACTGCGGCAGCGAGCGGAAAAGCCACGTTGACGATTGCCGCCGCCCAGCCCCAGGGCGTCAGCACGAGCACCCTGCCGGCAAGCCACAGCGCGGCCAGGGCCGCAAGCGGCGCACCGGATAGGGTTGGCCGGTTGCTCCAGTTGCGCCCGGCGGTCAGCAGGAAGCCCACGACCACGGCGAGCGTGAAGCCGAAGAGCATTTCATGCGCATGCCAGATCGGCCCGCGTAAATAGGCGCCCTTGAGCAAACCTGCAAACTGCAGCGCCCATAGTGCAATCGACACTGCGGCAAAACTGCTCGCGAGCAGATAGAAAGGACGAAAGCCCAGTCGCCAGAGTGCGAAGCCTTGCACCGCCGCGGGCGTGCGCGGCGGCTCTTCGATCTTGAGAAATTGAACCACGGAGGACTCTCCCACATGAAGTCCGAGTTGATGCGTTGCTTTAACGGCCGCGCTACATAATGTGCCCGCGCGCCTAACCTGCATTTGCTGCCGCGCAACCCCCGGCGCCCGCGCGTCGTGCGACCTTCTGCGGCATCCGTCAAACACACGACGTGCCATCCTGAAGAGGTGTTAAGAATTTCCTTCATCCCACTTGACGCGGCGTATGCGTCCTCCGAAAGTCGTGTTCGATTCCGCTCCGTGATGGATGCCGTTCGCTGCCACCGCCAGGCGCAGCCGCATTCAGGCGGCTGACGACACGGCGACACTTCGGCGCCACCACGCGATCCGTTGTCCTTGAGCGATTTGTTCGGAGGAAACCTGTTCATGCGGCCCCGGTTGCTGCTTCTCGCGACGGCACTCTCTCTCGCCGCTTCCTGCGCACTGGCCGATACGCGTTATGTCGAAGTACCGGGCGGATCGTTCCGGAGTGCTATCAAATCTTCCGGCGACAGCAATGACACACTCGTCGTCGCACCATTTCGCATGCGGGAACGACTCGTGACCAACGCGGAATTCCTCGCCTTTGTCGGCGGCGCATCGCGTTGGCGTCGCGACCGTGTCGCCGCCCTGTTTGCCACCCCCGGATATCTGTCGCGCTGGGCCGGGCCGTTGGATCCCGGCCCCGACGCTCCCCCCGACGAACCCGTCACCGATGTTAGCTGGTTTGCGGCGCGCGCCTACTGTGCATCGGAGCAGGCGCGGCTTCCACAATGGATCGAATGGGAATACGCGGCGGCGGCAGACGAGCAACATCGCGACGTGCGTGCGGACAGCGCGCGGCAAGCGCGCCTGCTCACGAACCTGATGATGACTTTCGGCGCGCCGCACATGACACCCGTTCGCCAGCGGCCAAATGTCTATGGTCTCTACGGCATGCATACGTTGACCGGCGAATGGGTGGACGACTACGCCGCGCTGTTCGCGGACACCGACACGCGCAACCCTGGCAACAACAACGAACTGCGACTTTGTGGCGGCGCGGCACTCGCGTTCATCGACCGCACCGATTACACGCTGATGATGCGCGTCGCTGCGCTGTCGGCATTGAAACCAGCCGATAGCAGTCACAGCGTGGGTTTCCGCTGCATCAAGGATAGGGACACCGACAACAAGGGCGCGTCATGAAACGCTTCACTCTTTGGCTTTGCGCATGGCTTTTTAGCATCCCGGCCGGCTTCGCCGCACCGCCATCGCTCTCGCTGCCCGGCGATTCGCTGTACCAGACGTCGCTCGCGCTGCAGGATCAGCAAGGGCGCCAGTTCGATCTCGCCTCGATGCGCGGGCGGCCGGTCATTGTCAGCCTGTTCTACACGGCCTGCTCGTCGGTTTGCCCGTTGACGATCGACACCATCGAGCAGATTCGCCATGCAGCAAGTGCTCAAAGTCGCGGCGTACCTGCCGTGCTCCTGGTCAGCATCGATCCGCTACACGACGACGTCGTGAATCTCGCGGCGATGGCGAAGGCACATGGACTCGATGCGGCGTCCTGGCACCTGACGCGCTCGACGGCGGGAGACCTGATGGCGTTTGCGGCAACGCTCGGTGTCGCTTACCGGCAGCGCACGAACAACGATTTCAGCCACAACGCCGTGATCGCGCTTCTGGACGAGAATGGCCGCATCGTTGCGCGTACATCGGTCATCGGCAGGGTCGATCCGGCATTTGCCGCCGCAGTGCGTGCGCGCTCAACGGGTCACTAGCGCCACTGCGCAAGAAACGGCGCCCATCCGCTCGATCAACCCTTCCTCAAGCGCGCAACATCGGGAATCGTGATTTCCCGGCCCTTTATTTCGATCAGTTGCCTCACGCTCAGGTCGCGCAATATGCGTGAAAAGTGCTCGGGCGTGATGTTGAGCCGCGAAGCGATCGTTCTCTTGCCGGTTTCGAGCCGCACGTGCTGCGCGCTCTCGCAGTTGTCGCCTACGAGATTCAGGAGATAACCGACGACGCGCTGCGTTCCTGACTGGAGCGAGTATGCCTCTACGTCGCGCATCAGATTGTGCAAACGCATACTGAGACCGGCCAGCATCTTGCGGGCAAACGCAGGATCGTGCTCGAGCTCCGATACGACCACCGACTTTTTCACGTAGAGAAGCAAGGTGTCGGCCAACGCCTGCGCGGACACGATATAGGGCTTGTCCATGAACATCAGCGCCTCGCCGAAGCCGTCGCCGGGCCCCACGAGACGCACGATCTTCTCCTCACCGACGGGAGAGCTGAAACTCAGCTTGATCAGCCCATAAACGACGGTATGAAAACCCAGACACGGATCGCCGCGACGGAAGATCGTCGCGCCGCGCGGCACTCTTAGCTCTGTTGTTCCGAGTGCCAGAACGTCGAGTTCTTCTGCCGACATTTCGTTGAAGAGCGGCATCTTCGAGAGGAAATCCTGTATTCGAATCTTGCCCGCCCTCGTTGGGCTACTCCGTCCAGTCGCGGCTTTCGGTTGCGATTGGCTATCTGTTTGAAACGCTGCTTTCGCCAACTGGGCGCACGTAGGGGAATCGGTAATCAGAGACATGGCAGTCGATCAATGCTTTGAGGTAACTTTTGTATTGTCACGCGCGCCTGCGTGGCTATATTTGTCCGCAATCAAACAGCTATCCGTCGCTTCGAACGGTATGCCGCACCCGCATTCGCTCGCATCTGATCCCTCCCGCCAGGGCGACTCCGACAACCAACGCTCAATTGAATCAACTCGCGGAAACATTGAGCCGCAACATTTTCTCCGCGGTGAATGCAGCCATACTATCTATACACCTGCCTTTCATCCGAAAGCGATTCACAGCAACGCGGCTGAAAGATAACTGCGCCTTTATCGCCAATCAACGTTAGCAAATCACTATGCGGCTCACAGGCTTCACCAAATATGGTCTGTTGGTGCTGGTCTACGCCACAGTTCACCGTGACGAACTCCTCACGGTCAACCAGATCTCCGCGGCGTTCGGCATCTCACGCAACCATCTGACGAAGATCGTTCATACGCTCGGCAGAGCCGGCTATCTCAGCACGTCGCGTGGCCGTGCCGGCGGCTTGCGGCTTGGCCGCCCTGCGGTGCTGATTACGGTTGGCGAAGTCGTTCGCACGATGGAGCAGGATTTCGATAAGGCCGAGCGCTTCGACACCGAGCACAGCACGAGCGCGACCACTGCCGCCTGCGGACTTCGCTCGACATTCTGGGCCGCTACGCGCGCGTATTTCGATGTGCTCGACCGGTGCACACTCGCCGACCTCGCTTCCGACCACGGCGAGTTGACGCACCTTCTCATCGGCTGCTCAGACGATCGCCCGCCAATGCGTCAATCGTCGTCGTGACACGCGCGTATCAGGCGATCGTACAGAGCCTGATACGCGCGGTTTGATGGGAAGAAAACCGCCTTAGCGTTATTCGATGTTCTTCCAGTACGCGGCATTCAGCCGCCACGCCACGAAAGTCATGCCGCCAAGGAAGAGCAAGACCCACACGCCGAGTTGCTTGCGTGTCTGCCGCTGCGGTTCGGACATCCAGCCGAGGTAGGCCACCAGATCGGCTACGTCGGCATCGTAGTCAGCCGGCGAGCGCTGGCCCGGCGTCACCTGCTGATAACCCGTGAAGCGGTGGACGCTTTCTCCGGTCTCCTTGTCAACCGTATCCTCGAACTTCGCCATACGAACGCCCTGCAGCTGCCACAGCGGATGCGGCATGCTCACGTTCTCGTACACCCGGTTGTTCCAGCCCGTGGGCCGCGTGTCGTCGCGGTAGAAACTTCGAAGGTAGGTATAGAGCCAATCGCTTCCACGCGAGCGCGCTTCCACCGAAAGATCCGGCGGCACGGCGCCGAACCAGTTTTTGGCGTCGTCCGGGCGCATGGCGACGCTCATCGTGCTGCCAACCTTGTCGGCGGAAAACAGCAGGTTCGCCTCGATTTGCTTCTGCGAAATGCCGAGATCCTGTAGCCGGCTGTAGCGCATCAGGTTCGCACTGTGGCAATTCAGACAATAATTCACGAACAGCTGCGCGCCATGCTGGAGCGACGCAAGATCATTCGCCTTTTCGGGGGCGTGATCGAGCGCAATCGTCTCCTGTGCCCTCGCTGGTGCACCCGCAGCACCTAAAACGAGTGCAAGCATGGCCGAGGCCGCTGCGCCACGTGCGAGTTTTGAAAGCCGCTTCTTTTTCATCTTCATGTTCGCCTCGCTCGTTGGTCAATGGGGCTTGAAA